>DASXXM010000645.1:0-13500 GCA_036503065.1 Pseudonocardiaceae bacterium
CGGCCAAGTTGTGGATAGAAATCCAGCTATCCACAACTCGTCGGTAACCAACCCATTTGGGGCTTGACAGGCATAGGGTTGAAAAGGGCCGAAGCCCCCGAGGTTGGGTGGGGGCCTGCCTCCGTGCGGGCGAAGTCGCAAACACGGTGGACCTGGCTGGCCGCGTGCGGTCTGGATGGTCGGCAGCGCCCCAGATCCGTGGCCATCACCCGGTCCCGGCGTGCGGCCGTTTCTCCGGTTCAGTCTGCCGGTCTGCGCTTCGGTCTGCGGCCGTTCTCCGGTTCGGACCCTGCCGTTTCTCCGGTTCGGACCGCGGTCAGGGTGTCTGCGTCCGGCGGGGGTCGGTCTCGACCACGTCGCCGAGGACCTCGTCGATCTTGGTGAGAACGTCGTCGGACAGGGTGACGCCGGCCGCCTTCACGTTGTCCGCGACCTGTTCCGGCCGGGACGCGCCGACGATGGCCGATGCCACGTTCGGGTTGTGCAGCACCCACGCGATCGCCAGCTGTGCCATGGAGATGCCCAGGTCGTCCGCTATCGGGCGCAGGTTCTGCACGCGGGTCAGCACGTCGTCGCGCAGGAAGCGGGCGATCATGTTCGCGCCGCCCTTGTCGTCGGTGGCCCGCGAACCGGCCGGCGGTGCCGCGCCGGGCTGATACTTGCCGGTCAACACGCCCTGCGCGATCGGCGACCACACGATCTGGCTGATGCCCTCGCGCTCGCACGCCGGCACCACCTGGGACTCGATCACCCGCCACAGCATCGAGTACTGCGGCTGGCTGGAGATCAACGGCACGTGCAGCTCACGGGCCAGCGCGGCGCCCAGCGTGATCTGCTCCGCCGACCACTCGGACACCCCGACGTAGAGCACCTTGCCGGCCCGGACCAGGTCGGCGAAGGCCAGGAACGTCTCCTCCAGCGGCGTGGTCCGGTCGAACCGGTGCGCCTGGTAGACGTCGATGTACTCGGTCTGCAGCCGCTGGAGCGAGCCGTGCGCCGATTCGATGATGTGCTTGCGGCCGAGGCCCCGGTCGTTCGGTCCGGTGCCGGTCGGCCAGTAGACCTTGGTGAGGATCTCCAGGCTCTCCCTGCGCTGCCCGTTCAGGGCCCTGCCCAGCACCGATTCGGCGCGGGTGCCGGCGTAGACGTCGGCCGTGTCGAAGGTGGTGATGCCGGCGTCCAGCGCGGCGCGCACGCACGCCTGGGCCTGCTCCTCCTCCACCTGTGAGCCGTGGGTGAGCCAGTTGCCGTACGAGATCTCACTGACCGACAGGCCGCTGCGGCCGAGGCGACGAAACTCCATGGGCCCAACCCTAACGGGAGCTCGTTCGCCTCGCTAACGGACGGTGCTCCTACTGGACGGCGTCGCCCACCTTGACCATCGGCTTCGGGATGCGCAGCTTGCGGATCTGGCTGGCCCGCACGAACGAGTACCAGCCGAGGCTCAACGACCGGTCCTTCGCCTCGGGGAACTTCACCCGTACCCGCTTCACCACGGTCCTGGCCAGCAGCAGGCCCTCCACGATCATCATCAGCAGGATCACCACGGTGCCCGGCGCCGCGTATCCCTGGACGAGGGGGACCGGCGCCACCATCGCGACCAGGACCACCAGCGCCAACGGCATGAACAAGCCGATCAGGTGCCGCCGCGCGTCGACGACGTTGCGCACGTAGGCGCGCACCGGGCCCTTGTCCCTGGCCAGTAGGTACTTGTCGTCCCCGGCCGCCATCCGCTCCCGGCGCTGTGCCGCGACGGTCCGTCGGTCCGCCTTGCTGACGCGGGACCGTTTCATCGCCTCGCGCTGCGTCATCGGCGGCGGTGCCACCGGACCACGGCGCCTGCTCTCCGCCTCCCGCCGCTTCGGCGTCGGCCTGCCCTTCGCCGGCGTGTACGACCGGCCGGCCACGACCACCTCGTCCGCCAATGCCTCGTCGGTGACCTCGTCGGCGGGGTTGGCTGCGGCGCGCAGACGTGGGAGCTTCACCACACCAGGGTAGGCCAGAGCCTGGTCGGCCGGTACTTCCGGACTGGCGCACCCCGCCGCGCGGGGGTTGTGACACCATGGATGAGGGAACATGAGGTGGGAACAACCCGCGCGCCGACCGCGTTGGACCTCGTTGGGGATGGGCCCACGACCTTGAGGGAGAGTCATGACTGCCGAGAGCACCACAGCCGCGAACGCGACCGGGGTCGACACGCACGGCGTCTCGCTGAGCGACACGGCTGCCGCAAAGGCGAAGGCGCTACTCGACCAGGAGGGCCGCGACGACATGCACCTGCGCATCGCCGTCCAGCCCGGCGGCTGTTCCGGCCTGAAGTACCAGCTGTTCTTCGACGAGCGTAGCCTCGACGGCGACCTGCTCCGCGACTTCAACGGGTTGAAGGTGGCCGTGGACCGGATGAGCGCGCCGTACCTGCAGGGCGCCGTGATCGACTTCGTGGACACCATCGAGAAGCAGGGCTTCACGATCGACAACCCGAACGCCCAGGGCTCCTGCGCCTGCGGCGACTCTTTCCACTGACCCACACAAACGAAACCGCCTCACCGTTTCCGGTGAGGCGGTTTCGTTTGTGTCCTGCCGTACGCGAGGCGGCTATGCCCCCAACCGACGAGCTCCGCTGTAGCCGCCGAACAACGGCTCGACCTTGACCACCTGCCCACTGGACGGCGCGTTCACCATCATGCCGCCGCCGACGTAGATCCCGACATGCTCCGCCGGACTGCCGAAGAACACCAGGTCACCCGGCAGCAAGTTGGCCCTGGACACGAACATGCCCATCCCCTGCAACGCGGCCGCCGAGTGCGGCAGGCCACCCATCCCGGCCAGCATGTAGGCGTAGACGACCAGGCCGGAGCAGTCGAAGTTGTCCGGTCCCGCCCCGCCGAACCGGTAGGGCTTGCCGCGCTGGTCGAGCGCGGCCTGCATCGCGGCGCCTGCGACGCCGGCCGGCGCGATGTACGTGCCGGCCGGGCCCGTGTCGGTGTTCAGGCCGGTCTGCTGCGTCGGGGTCAGTCGGTGCAGCGACTGGTTCACCTGGGTGATCTGTGCGGTCAGCTGCGCGCTCTGCGTGTTGAGCTGCTGCAACAGGGCATTGGCCGCGGCCGCCGCGCCCTGCGCGGTCTGTTGGTCGTTCGTGGCGCGTTGTTCGGCCGTCTTCGCCTTGTTGATCGCCGTTGAGAACTTGGTCATCGCGTCGAGGTCGTCCGTGGCCACGGCCGCCAGGTCGCTGGCACGGTTGAGGTAGTCCTGGGTGGACGTGCCGGTCAGCAGTGCGGAGAGCTGGTTGAAACGGGCGCCCTGGTAGGAGGCGCTGGTGAGCTGGTCCACCTGGCCTCGGTACTGGTTCTCCTGTGTCACGGCGGCCTGCTCGGCCTGCTTGGCCGTGGCGAGGTCGGCACCTGCCTTCTGTGCCTGGGCCTGTTTGGTCGCCAGGTCCACCTTGGCCTTGTTGATCTGCTCGTTCAGCGCGTCGGCCTGTTTGGACAGCTGCTGGTACTGCTGCATCGGATCGCCCGGCGGGGGGTTGCTCGGCGGGGCCGCGGTTGCCGCGGTGGGGACGAGGCCTACGGCGGCGATGACCGCGGTGGCTGTCAGCGCCCCGCGCATGGTGCGCTTGAGTCGATGCGACGCCACGTCGCGCTGTCCCTTCACTCGGTCCGCCGACCCCCGACAGGTCGCGCTTGCGACGGGATCCCGCATCGCCGTCCTCGGTGGACGGCAGGGCGCCACGAGATCCCGGCCAGGCTACGGAACGACTTCCATCCCGTCTACGGCGGGTGTCCCTTTTTCGAAGGTCCGCCTACGTACCGGTGCGTACTCGACGGACGCCTGGCCGGGGATGCCAAGTCCTCGTGACGGCGGCAGGATCGACGTATGACAGATCGGAAATTTCGGTTCGGCGTGGTCGCCGGGCAGGCGAACGACCTCGACCAACTGGCCGCCTTCGTACGGCGGACCGAGGACGCCGGCTACGACGTCCTGCTCTCCCCGGACACCATGAACCTCGCCGCGCCGTTCACCACGCTGACGGCCGTGGCCACCCTGAGTCGCACCCTGCGCGTCGGCACGTTCGTGCTGGCCGCGCCGCTGTATCCGCCGGCCGCCATCGCCTGGCAGGCGGCCAGTCTGGACCGGTTGTCCGGCGGCCGGTTCGAACTGGGCATCGGTGCCGGCAGGCCGGACGCGGCCGGGGAGGCCGCGCGCCTCGGTGTGCCGTGGGGGAGCTCCGGCCAACGGGTGGACCAGCTCGGCGAGACGCTCGCCGGGGTCAAGGCCGCGTTCGGCGATGCGTTCGACGCCGCGGATCGGTCCCCCGACCAGCCCCCCGAACACGGCTTCCTGCGGCCGGCGCAGCGCCCGCACCCGCCGGTGATGATCGCCGCGGGCGGTCCCAGGCTGCTGGGGCTGGCCGCCCGCGAGGTCGACATCATCTCGTTCGCGCTGGGCGGCCGTGCCGGTGAGGCCGAGCTGGCCGACCGGGTCCGGCTGGTCCGGGACGCGGCGGGGGACCGGTTCGACGACCTGGAACTGAGCCTGAACACCTTCGCGGTCGGCGAGACCCGGCTGCCGCCGTGGATCACCCGGTTCGGCGTCGACCCGGCACTGGCCAGGGACAACCAGGTGCTGTCGGTGCTCAACGGCGACACGGACACGGTCGTGGACGTGCTACTGCGCCGCCGCGACAAGTTCGGCATCTCCTACGTGTGCGTCAACTCGTTCGCCATGACGGCGTTCGCGCCGGTGATCGAGCGGCTCTCCGGCCGGTAGCAACTTTCAGGGCGTGCTCACTGGGCGACCGTCCGGCCGGTAGCACTTCGGGTGTGCGCACTGGACGCCCGCATGTGCGCACATCGGGGCCGGACGGCCGTGCAGATCGGTAGTGTTTAGATGTCCGCCGTGTCCGCAGACGAGCCTGACAGGGAGCCGCCGTGCCCATCGCGGTTAGCGGAAGTATCGCCACCGACCACCTGATGCACTTTCCCGGCCGGTTCGGCGAGCAGATCATGCCGGCGCAGATTCACCGGCTGTCGCTGAGTTTCCTGGTCGACGACCTGGTCGTGCGGCGCGGCGGGATCGGCGCCAACATCGCGTTCGGCATGGGGGTGCTCGGCTGCCGGCCGGTGCTGGTGGGCGCGGTCGGCAACGATTTCGACGACTACCGGTCCTGGCTGGAGCGCCACGGCGTCGACTGCGGCGGTGTGCACGTCTCCGAGGTCGCGCACACCGCGCGCTTCGTGTGCACCACCGACGAGGACATGTGCCAGATCGCCTCGTTCTACGCGGGCGCGATGGCCGAGGCCCGCAACATCGAACTGCTCCCGATCGTCGAGCGGTGCGGTGCGCTGGACCTGGTGCTGATCGGCCCGGACGACCCGGACGCGATGCTCCGGCACGCGGCCGAGTGCCGGACGCACGGCTACCCGTTCGCGGTGGACCCCTCGCAGCAGCTGGCCAGGATGAACGGCGCGCAGGTGCGCGAGTTCGTGGTCGGCGCTCAGTACCTGTTCAGCAACGACTACGAGTGGGAGCTGTTGCTGAACAAGACCGGCTGGACCGAGGCCGAGGTGCTGACCAAGGTCGGCATGCGGATCACCACGCTGGGCGAGAAGGGCGTCGAGATCATCAGCGGCGACGGCTCGTCCCTCCAGGTGCCCGCCGTGCCCGAGCTGGCCAAGACCGACCCGACCGGCGTCGGCGACGGTTTCCGTGCCGGTTTCCTGGCCGGCATCAGCCGGGATCTCGGCATCGAACGGTCCGCCCAGCTCGGCTCGCTGATCGCGGTGCTGGTACTGGAAACGATCGGCACCCAGGAATGGGTCTTCGACAAGGCCACCGCCGTCCGCCGCCTGTCGGAAGCATTCGGCCCGGAAGCGGCCGCCGAGATCGAGGCGATCCTGCCGTAAGACCCGGCGTTACCCGGTCCTACAACCGGACCGGGTAACGCGCGTCGGGGACGCGCGGCACGATCGTCTTCTCGACGAAGATGCCGTGCCACACCATGAAGACCAGTACCGACCAGATCCGGCGGCTGTGGTCCAGCGTGCCGGTGCGGTGCTCCTCAAGGAGCCGCAGCACGGCGTTGCGGTTGATCAGCTCGTCGGTCTGTGAGCGCAGCACGGCCTGCCGTGCCCAGTCGTACATGTCGGCCTTCAGCCAGTGCCGGATCGGCACCGGGACGGCCCTGGTGCGCCGGTTGCGCGCGCGGGCCGGCACGATGTCGCGCAGCGCCCGCCGCAGCGCGTGCTTGGTGGTCTCGTTGGTGATCTTCTGCTCCAGCGGGAGCCTGCTGGCCACCCGGAACACGTCGGCGTCCAGGAACGGCGCCCGCAGTTCCAGCGAGTGCGCCATGGTCATCTTGTCCGCCTTGACCAGGATGTTGCCGCGCAACGACGTGAACAGGTCCACGTGCTGCATCCTGGCCACCGGATCCCAGCCTGCCGATAGTCGGTACGGGCCGTCGGTCACGTCGGTGTGGCTGACCCGGTCGTCGTAGGTGCGCAGCACACCGCGCAGTTGGTCGCGCCGGAAGACGCGGGAGTTGCCGTAGTAGCGCTCCTCGAGGCTCAACGCGCCGCGCCGCAGCAGGTCCTTGCCGCGCACCCCGTCCGGGATGTGCGCGGACACCGTGCCCATGGCCCGCCGCAGCGCGCCCGGCACCCGCTCGAACGGGGCCAGCGACAGCGGCTCCCGGTAGATGCCGTAGCCGCCGAACAGCTCGTCCGCGCCCTCACCGGACAGCACCACCTTGACGTGGTTGCGGGCCTCCCTGGCGATGAACCACAGCGGCACCAGCGCCGGATCGGCCACCGGGTCGTCCAGGTACCACACGACCAGCGGCAGCGCGGACATCATGTCCTCGGCTGACACCGTGCGCACGACGTGCCTTGCCCCGATCGCCGCCGCGGACTCGGCCGCCACGTCCACCTCGGAGTAGCCCTGCCGCTCGAAGCCGGTGGTGAACGTGATCAGATCCGGATTGTGCTGTTTGGCCAGCGCCGCGATCGCGGTCGAGTCGAGGCCGCCGGACAGGAACGCGCCCACCGAGACGTCGGCGCGCATGTGCTTGGCCACCGAGTCCCGCAGCGCATCGGCGATCTCGCCGTAGAGCCGCTCCGCGTCGAGGCCGCCGCGTACCGGGCGCGGCTGGAACGTCGGGTTGAAGTACCGGTGGGTGGCCACCTCGCCGCCGGGGGAGACCGTGAACGACGTGCCGGACTCGATGCGCAGGATCCGGTCGTGCAGCGTCGCGGGCTCCGGCACGTACTGCAGGGTCAGGTAGTGCTGTAACGCGCGCCGGTCCAGCCTCGGGTTGATGCCCAGCGTGCCGGACAGCTCCAGCAGGCTCTTCTTCTCGCTGGCGAACGCCGTGCCGTGCGGGCCGGTCGCGTAGTACAGCGGCCGGCCGCCGAACGGGTCGCGGGCGCCGAACGCGAGGTTGCGCTCGTTGTCCCAGATGACGAACGCGAACACGCCGCGCAGCCGGTCCACCCCGTGCGGGCCGTAGTAGTGGTACGCGGCCACGACGGCCTCCGCGTCGCCGCTGGTGGCGAACAGGGCGCCGTGCCGCAGCATCAGTTCGGCCCGCAGCTCCAGATAGTTGTAGACCTCGCCGTCGTGGACGATCGTGTACCGGTTCGGCGATTCCGGTGGCCCCCAGTGCAGCGGCTGCCCCGAGTGCACGATGTCGACCACGGACAGCCGGGCGCAGCCGAGCACGACCTCCTGGTCGGTCCAGGTGTCCATCTCGTCGGGACCGCGGTGCCGGGTGACGCGCAGCGCGCCCTCCACCGCGGCGCGCGACGCCTCCGCGTCCACTTCGGAGGGACAGACAAGGCCAATCAAACCGCTCACGATTTTCGCGCACCTCTCGTGTCGGTACGACAGTATGCCGACCACCGGTGTGTGATCTTCGCGGCACGGCTCGCCGTTCACCCCACGAGGGCGCGGCCCAGGTAGCTGGGCTAGGCTCCGTTTCGCCGGGCACCCTGGGGGGTCCGGATGTCGACGCAGTATCTGTCAGCCGAGGAGGCAGCGAGCAGTGGGCCTGAAGCCGTCGACCGTGGAGAAGCGCACCCGGTTGGTGAAGCTCGTCGGTCTGGCCACCCTCGTGGTGCTGACCGCCTCCGCCTGCACATCCGACCAGGCGCTGCACTTCGGCTGGCCCGCGGCCATCACGCCGCAGGGCGACCGGATGCGCACCTTCTGGATGTGGGCCGCGTTCGCGTCGCTGGCGGTGGGCGTGATCGTGTGGGGCCTGACGATCTGGACGGTGTCCTTCCACCGCAAGCGCAAGGGGCGCGACGAGCTGCCGAGGCAGTTCCAGTACAGCACCGCGCTGGAAGTCATCCTGGTCGTCGTGCCGCTGGCGATCGTGTCCGTGCTGTTCTACTTCACCGTCCAGTCCCAGGACTACGTGCTGGCCAAGGTGCCCAACCCGAACCTGACGGTCGACGTGATCGGTTTCCAGTGGAACTGGGAGTTCGACTACCACGGCTACACCACGCCGGACGGCCAGATCGTGAAGACGGTCGGCAGCTCGCAGGAGATCCCGCTGCTTGTGCTGCCCACCAACGAGGTCATCCAGTACGACCTGCTGTCCACGGACGTCATCCACTCGTTCTTCGTGCCGGCGTTCAACTTCAAGCGGGACGTCTTTCCGGACCCGACCAAGAACAACCAGGACTCGTCGTTCCAGAACACCATCGACAAGTCCGGTTCGTTCGTCGGCCACTGCGCCGAACTGTGCGGCACCTACCACTCGATGATGAACTTCGAGGTCCGGTCGATGCCGCAGGATCTGTTCAACCACTACATGGGCCTGCGCACCCAGATCAACCCGCAGACCAACGTGCCGTACACGGCGGCGGAAGCGCTGATCAGGACCGGGCAGGACGAGCCGAGTTGTGGTGACCTGTGCACCCCGCAAGCGGTGACGACGCACCCGTTCGGCACGAGCCGTCAGCAGACCCCCGGCCAGTGAGCGCCATGAGCACCGTGTCCAGCACCATTGAGGTAGTGAGGAAACCATGAAGGTCGAGGGTCGGATCTTCCTGTACATCGCAGCCTTCGCCTTCATTATGGCGATCGTGTATGCGGTGTGGGCCAAGCTCGGCAGCACGGATCACACCATCGAGCCGGTCGGCCTCATCGGCCTGATCCTCACCGGCGGGCTGTGCCTGATCATCGGCACGTTCTTCGAGTTCGTCGCGCGGCGCCTGGAACAGCCCCGGCCCGAGGACAACCCGCGCGCCGAGGTCAGCGACGGCGCCGGCGAGGTCGGCTTCTTCAGCCCCGGCAGCTACTGGCCGATCGTGCTGGCCCTCGCCGCCGCGGTGGTCGGTGTGGCGCTGGCGTTCTGGCTGGTCTGGCTGCTGGTCACCGGGATCATCCTGGTGCTGGTCATGGTCGGTGGGCTCGTGTTCGAGTACCACATCGGTCCGAACCACGACTGAAGGCTTCCTGAGGGAAGCCGGTAAACCCTGTTCTGACGCCGACCGGTCGCCCACCATCGTGGTGTGGCAACCCTGGACGAGAGCGCGGCGGTCCGCCGACTGCATGACCGCCTCGGCTTCGGACCCCGCCCCGGCGATCTCACCGCCGGCTTCACGGCGACCGCGAATGCCCTGCTCAACCCGACACCCGACACCGCGCCGCCACCGAACCTGGGCGCCCCGGTGGCCCGACCGGGCGCGGACGCGACAGCACGCAAGCAGGCGGCGCAGGCGCTGGCGCAACAGGAACTGACCCTGGCCGGCTGGTGGCTGGACCGGATGGCGTCCACGACCGCCCCACTGACCGAGCGGCTGACCTGGTTCTGGCACGGGCACTTCGCCACCAGCGAGCAGAAGGTCCGCAGCCCGCAACTCATGCTGCGGCAGAACGAGACCTTCCGCCAGCAGGGCATCGGCGACTTCACCACGCTGGCCAGATCGCTGATCGTGGACCCGGCGATGCTGCTGTGGCTGGACGGGCAGCAGAACACGGTCCGCGCGCCCAACGAGAACCTGGCCCGCGAGTCCATGGAACTGTTCCTGCTGGGCATCGGCCACTACACCGAGGACGACGTCCGCGCGGCGGCTCGCGCGCTCACCGGCTGGACCGTCAACCGCATCACCGGCACGGCACAGCTGGTACCGCGCCGGCACGACACCGGCACCAAGACGATCCTGGGCGTCAGCCAGAACTTCGACGCCGACTCGTTCGTCGACCTCGTCCTGTCCCAGCCCGCCTCGCCGCGGTTCGTGGCCGGACGGCTGTGGTTCCGGCTGGTGTCGGCCACCCCGCCACCGTCCGATGTGCTCGATCGGCTGGTGGCCGGCTACGGCGCCACGCGCAGCATCCACGGCCTGCTGACCGCGCTGGTCGCCGAACCGTCCTTCCTGGACAGTGCGCAGACGTTGGTGAAGCAGCCGGTGGAGTGGCTGGTCGGCCTGCTCCGCGCGGTCGGCCTGCGGCCAGATCAGTTGCCCGCCAAGGCAATGCTCGCCGGCCTGCGCGCGCTCGGGCAGGTCCCGTTCGAGCCGCCGAACGTCGGCGGCTGGCCGGCCGACACGGCGTGGCTGACCACGTCCGCCGCCCTGACCCGCCTGCACCTGGCGCAGGCGGTCGCCGCCAAGGCCGACGTGACAACAATCACCAACGCGTCGACGGCAACCCGGGCGGAAGCCGTGCGGCGCCTGCTCGGCGTGGACGCCTGGACCGCCCGGACCTCGGCCGCGCTGGCCAAGGTCACCGACAATCCGCGCGCCCTGCTGGCCATCGCGGCCTGCGCGCCCGAATTTGTGGTGAGCCAATGAACCGGTTAACCCGACGCCGTTTCCTGTTCGCCTCCGGGGTCACCGCGGCCGGCGCGCTCGCCGCCGGGGCCACGCAGGTGCACTGGACCGACCTGTTCGCCGCGGCGCAGACGAATCCGTTGCGCCCGGACCAGGGCGTGCTCGTCGTGGTCACCCTCTACGGCGGCAACGACGGCCTGAACACGGTCGTGCCGGCCGGTGATCCCGCCTACCAGAAGGCCCGGCCGGACCTGGCCTACCAGCCGCACGAGGTGCTCAACCTGGGCGACGGCCTCGGCCTGAACCCGGGCATGACCGGCCTCAAGTCGCTGTGGGACGAGAACCGGCTGGCCGTGGTGCGAGGCGTCGGCTACCCGGTGCCCGATCACAGCCACTTCCGGTCGATGGCCATCTGGCAGACCGCGTCGCCCACCACGTCCGTGCCGACCGGCTGGCTGGGGCGGTGGCTGGACACGACCGGGGACAACCCCCTGCTCGCCGTCTCGGTCGAGCCGGTGCTGCCGCCGCTGCTGGCCGGCCAGCACGGGGCCGCCGTGTCGCTGCCGGTCGGCGGCCTGACCATGCCGGCCGGTCAACTCGGCGCGGCGTTCCTGGCGTTGGGCGGGACGCAGGCCGGCGACAGCGTGGCCACCGCGAGGGCGGCCAGGTCCGTGGTGGACCTGCAGGACGCGGTTCGGGTGCTCGGTGGCGCGGTGCACGACTCGCTCGGTGGCGCGGTCCGCACGGCGCAGCAGAGTCCGTTGGCCGGCCAACTCGATCTGGTCGCGTCGCTGGTCGAGGCCGGCGTGCCCACCAGGGCCTACTCGGTGTCGCTCGGCGGGTTCGACACGCATGCCGACGAGAAGGCCACCCAGCAGCGGTTGCTGACCGAACTGGACGGTGCGCTCAGCTCGTTCGTGCAGCGGATGCGGCGCAGCACCCGGGGTCAGCAGGTGGTGGTGCTGGTGTACTCGGAGTTCGGCAGGCGCGTCGCCGCCAATGCCGGCGACGGCACCGATCACGGGACCGCAGGGCCGGTGTTCCTGACCGGCGCCGGAGTGCGCGGCGGGTTCTACGGCGAGCAGCCCAGCCTGTCCGAACTGGACAACGGAGATCTCAAGGAGAGCACGGATTTCCGCTCGATCTACGCGACCGTGCTGGACAAGGTGCTCAGCACCGACCCCGGCCGGGTACTCGGCGACTACAGCGGACGGTTGGACTCGGTGCTGCTCTGAGCGGCCCGCAACTCCGTCGTCACGGCGACCCAACGGTCCAACAACCGCGCCGCGACACCGGAGTCGACCGCATCGGTCACCGCCACCAACCCGTCCCGCAGATCGGCGTGCAGGTCACCGGACAGCCCACGATGGGCCGCGACCGCGCCGGCCGCGTTCAGCAGCACGGCATCCCGCACCGGCCCCGGCTTCCCCGTGACCAGATCGCGCACCACCTGGGCGTTGGCCGCCGGATCGCCGCCCTTGAGATCGGCCGCGGTGGCCGGGCGGATGCCCAACCGGGTTGGATCCACCTGCTCGATCCGCACCGAGTGGTTGTCCGCCAACCACACCGTGCTGGTGGTCGTCGTGGTCAGCTCGTCCAGTCCGTCGTCGCCGCGTACCACCAGGACGGTGGCGCCGCGCCCGGCGAAGACCTCGGCCATCACCGGCGCCATCGTCGGATTGGCGCAGCCGACCAGCCCGCCGGCCGGCTGGGCCGGATTGATCAGCGGACCGAGGAAGTTGAACGCGGTGGGCACACCGAGTTCCCGCCGTGGCCCGGACGCGTGCCGGAACCCGGGGTGGTACAGCGGCGCGAAGCAGAACGCGATGCCCAACTCCGTGACACAGGCCAGCACCGCGTCCGGCGACAGGTCGATGGCCACGCCCAACGCCTCCAGCACGTCCGCCGCGCCCGCCTTGGACGTGGCCGCGCGCGCGCCGTGCTTGACCACCGGGACACCGGCGGCCGCGGTCACGATCGCGGCCATGGTGGAGATGTTCACCGTGCCGGCCTGGTCACCGCCGGTGCCGACGATGTCCACCGCGCGTTCGGTCAGCCGCACCCGCTTGGCGTGCGTGAGCATCGCGGCGGCCATGCCGGCGATCTCGGCGGGCGTCTCGCCCTTGGCGCGCAGTGCCACCGCGTAGCCGGCGATCTGCACGTCGGTCGCGCTGCCGGACATGATCTGGTCGGTGGCCCATGTGGTGTCGGCCTCGGTGAGGTCCTGCCGGGCGATCAGCCGCCCCAGTAAGCCGGTCCAGGTCGTCGTGTCCGGCATGTCAGCCGCGCACGGCCGGCAGGTGGTGCTCGCGCAGCACCTCGGCCACCGTCTCGGCGGCGGCCAGCGGGTCCAGCGGGTGCACGATCACGGCGTCCGCCTGGGACCAGGTGGCCAGCCAGCGGTCGTCGCGCCTGCGGACCGCGACCACGATCGGGGGGCAGTCGGTGATCTCGTTCTTCAGTTGGCGGGACAGGCCCATGCCCCCGGTCGGCTGCGCCTCACCATCCAGTATGGCCAGGTCGATCTGTTCGTTGTCGACCACGAACAGCACGTCCTCGATGGCGCCTGCCTCCAGGTAGTCCACCCGGCCCAGATCGGGCGCCGGCCGGTAGCCGACCGCGGTGATGATCGCCTCGCGGATCTCCGGACGGTGGCTGAACACCAGAATCTTCAGCGCTGGCGTCGACTGCGCGCTCATCTATCCGTCCTCCGACGATGCAG
>DASXXM010000646.1:0-12331 GCA_036503065.1 Pseudonocardiaceae bacterium
TGGAACGTCCCGAAGATCGACGTGAAGGGGTGACGGAGTAGTCAGGACCTGCGGGAGGCGACGTCGCCTCCCGCAGCGTCGTGTCACGGCAGAACCGGGGGACCTCGACAAGCATGGACAACCTTCTTTCCGCACCGGACAGGATCGGCCCGGACACAGGCGCGGACACGGACGGCACCGGGGATGCGGGTCTGATCCTGGGCATCGACTTCGGCGGCACCAAGGTGGCCCTCGGCATCGCCGACCGGTCGGGCAACCTCCTGGTCCGGCATCGGCTGGCGACCGACGCCGCCGCGGGCGCGGTGCAGGCCGTGGACCGCACGCTGGTCGCCGCGGTGGACCTGCTCGACGCGTATCTGCCCGGCTGGCCCGACCGGCTGGCCGCGATCGGTGTGGTCAGCCCGGGAATCGTGCTGCCCGACCAGATCCTGTTGGCGCCCAACGTCCCCGGCTGGGAACGGCTGCGGCTGCGGGAGGCGGTCGGCGACCGGTTCGGCACCGCGCCGACACTCGTGGGCACCGACGCGAAGGCGGCCGCGTTGGCCGAATGGCGCTGGGGCGCGCTGGCCGGCGCCGATCCCGGCGTGTTCGTCACCGTCGGCACGGGGCTCGCCGCGGCCATCCTGATCGGCGGCCGGGTGGTCGCCGGGGCCAACGGCGCGTCCGGCGAGATCGGCTACAATCTGCGTGGCGTCGGCGATCGGGGCGGCTACGCGACCGGCTCGGCGTCGCTGGAGGAGGCGGTGGCCGGCCGGGCCCTCGGTGAACGGGCGTCGGCCCTGCTCGGCCGCCCCAGCACGGCGGCCGAGCTGTTCCGGTTGGCCGGTCGCGATCCGGTCGCGAAACGTCTCGTCGGCGATGCCCTGGACGAACTGGCCGTGCACGTGGCCAACCTGGCCATTGCCATCGATCCGGCGCGGATCGCGGTGGGCGGCGGCCTGGCGGCATCGGCGGACGTGTTGCTGCCGGCGCTGCGTCGCAGGCTCGCCCAGGCGGTGCCCTTCCCGCCGGAGCTGGTGACCGCGCGGTTCGACCAGGACGGCGCCCTGCGAGGCGCGATCGCGCTGGCGTTGGACGGCGCCCTATGCCGGTCGGAGGGCCCGTAGCCAGAAGTGGAACGGGTACGGGTAGGCCGTGCCGTCGGCACTGAGGGACTTGGGCTCGCGGATCGCCTCGATGAGCAGGCCCGCATCCTCGATCGGTCGCGTGAAGCCGGTCAGCGGGTGGCTCCAGCCCTGGAACAGCATCTCCATCCCGTCCTTCTTGACCAGGCTGGTGAAGCGGCGCGTTTCGAAGTAGGGCTGGTCCAGCACGAACTTCCGGTCGGCGCCGGTGCCGACCGTGGTGCCGGTGTTGATCACCGGATGCGTGATCGCCATGCACAGCCGCCCGCCCGGCGCCAGCACCCGCGCGGCCTCGCCGATCGAGCCGGGCAGGTCGACGACGTCCATGAAAGTGTTGTAGGCGACGACGATGTCGAAGCTGCCGTCCGCGAACGGCAGGTCGGCCGCGTCCGCCCGGAGGTACGTACCGTCCGGGTCGGCTGCCTTCGCCGCGGCGATCATGGTTGGCGCCGCGTCCACCCCGGTCACGTTGTGGCCGTGGGCGGCGAGGTCCCTGCTGACCCGGCCCTCGCCGCAGCCGACGTCCACTGTGGCCGTTCCCGGTGGTGGTACCAGCTCGAAGAACTCGTCGCGATAGCGCCAGTACGAGTCGAAGTTCGGCTTGCGGGCCCAGGCGATCCAGTTGTTGGCTTGCTCTTCCCAGTCCTGCCCGGCGATGTCGGTCACGATCGGCCACCGTAGCCGTTGGGCCGTGCCGATTCGACCGGGTTTGCTAGTAAGCCCCTTCACCGCCGAACACGGCACGTAGCGTCTTCCACAGGATCAGCGCGTCCAGCGCCAGCGACCAGTCCTCGACGTACCGCAGGTCAAGCCGAACCGACTCCTCCCAAGGCAGGTCGCTACGCCCACTGACCTGCCACAACCCGGTCAGCCCGGGCTTCACCAACAGCCGGCGCCGAACGTCCGGCCCATAGGTCTCGGTCTCCTCCGGCAACGGCGGCCGGGGACCGACCAGCGACATGGTGCCGGCCAGCACGTTCCACAGCTGGGGCAACTCGTCCACCGAATACCGCCGCAGCCAGCCGCCGACCTTGGTGATCCGAGGATCGGCCTTCAGCTTGAACAGCGGCCCGGCGCCCTCGTCGGCCAGCCGCAACGCGACCCGACGGGCATCGGCGTCCACGACCATCGTGCGGAACTTGACCATCGTGAACGGACGGCCGTCCTTGCCGATCCGCCGCTGCCGGTAGAACACCGGACCCCGGCTGTTCAGCTTGATCGACAGGCCGACCAGCAACAACACGGGCAGCAACAGCAGCGCCAGCAGCGAAGCGGCGACCCGGTCGAAGATCTCCTTGATCACCCGGCGCACCCCGACGAACACCGGCGCGCTGACCCGCAGCAGCGGCATGCCCAGCACGCCACTGACGTGCACCCGGGGGCCCGCCACCTCCATCAGGACCGGCGCGACCACCATCTCGGCGGTGCTGCCCTCCAGGTCCCAGGCCAACTGCTGCAGCCGGCGCGGGGTCCAGTACTGGTCGGCGGTGATCCCGACGATCCGGTAGCCGCCGCGCCGGACGTGCTCGGCCAGGTCGGCGAGCTGTCCGATCACCGGGACGCCCGCGATGGTGTCCGCGCCGTCGGCCCGGCCGTCCACCGTGCAGACGGCAGCCACCTTCCAGCCGATGTGCGGGATCTGGCGGGTGCGGGTGATGAGGTCGTGCACGGTCTCGGTGCTGCCGGCGGCCACCACCGGCAGCAGGCAGCGGCCGTCGCGGCGGGCGCGGTGCAGGTAGCGGCGCAGGATGTAGCGGAAGGGCATCGCGAACAGCGCGATCGTCGGCATCACGACGAACACCCACGGTCGGGCGTAGTGATCCCCGAGTGCCAGCGCGATCAACGCGAGGATCACCGCGGCGGTGAGCAGGCCGCGCCCGAGCCGCCGGAACTCCTCGGCACCCTGGCCGAGTGCGCCGGAGCGCCAGGCCCGACAGGCGGTGAGCGAGCCGACGACCACGACGGCGGTGGCGATCGCCGAGATCAGCAGTTGGTACTGGGCGCCGACGTTGAAGTGGTGGCCGAGCAGCGTGGCCGCGACGGTCAGCGCGAGCCCGGTGGCCAGCAGGTCACTGCCCACAACTGCCAGCTGGTAGTGGCGTTCCCAGGTCGCCACGGTCGGTTGGGCGTGCCGGCCGCCCGGCGACGGTCGTAACCTGGGACGCCCGGCCCGGTCGCGGACGACCGCGCCGTTCGCCCAGTTGTCCCTGCTGATCGACACCTGTTCGTCCTGGCCAACGTCCTCGGTCATCTACGCCTCCGGCGCCGGCCCGCATGTGGCCGTGCGTCATCGCGGGACGCCCCAGCCCGTCCCTGCGCATTAACTGGGTGTGTATGCGAGGCACCCCCCTCGGGTGCCTCGCGCGGTCGTTCGTCGCTGCTTCCTGAATCGGTAGCGGCGGTATCGCTGTTACACAGTGTGTCGAATTTCGCGCTCACCCGGCCGAGTCGTTTCGGCTGGTGGTCGGTCGGTCACGCATGCGGCCGGTCTATCCGATTTGGAGGGTGTATCCCCGGTCGTGATGCCCATAAGGGCAGGTCCGCAGGCTGCGGACCGGCGGTGTGGTTCTTGTGATAACCGATTGTTCCGGATCTGATTACGGTGAGTTCCGATTGCCGGGTTCGATTGTCAACAAAACCGACTGGTTTCCGACTGGGCCGCATGAGTGCCGAGTCGCTCCCCAGATACCTCGACAGGCTGATTCGTTATTGACTCTGTGCAGGTATTGTGGTGCCAACGAGTGATGCTGCGGCGGATGGGTGACGCCGATGGGGTGGCCGGGCGAGGAGACGGTCATTCCGGGCAGCGCAAGGCTGAACTCGGCCGTATCGGGACCGGGTAGGGTCGAAGCGACCCGGTAGAAGGATGTGGTGGCTCGTGGCCAAGCGGAAGGGCATCGGGCTGCTCGGGTGGATCGCGGTGATCGTGCTGGTCCTGATCGTCGTCGCGTACCTACAGCATCACAACCTGGTCCACCTGCCCACCAAGCATTAGGTGTCCCGGAACAGTTCGCGCGCGATGATCTCCCGCTGGATCTCCGACGCGCCCTCGTAGATCCGCGGCGCCCTGGCCTCCCGGTACAGGTGGGCCAGCGGGTGGTCGTCGACCAGCGCCGCAGCGCCGTGCACCTGGATGGCCACGTCCACCGCGAACTGCGCGGTCTCCGTGCCGAACAGCTTGGCCATCGCGGCCGCCTGGGTCGTCGGGCCCAGGCCCCGGTCGTAGCCGGTCGCGGCCGAGTGCACGAGCAGCCGCGCCGCCTGCAGCCGCATGGCCACCTCGGCCAACTGGTGCGACACACCCTGGAACTGCCGCAACGGCCGGCCGAACGCCTCGCGCCGGGCGGCGTGGGTGACCGCCAGATCCAGCGCCGCCTGGCCCATGCCGACCGCGAACGCGCCGACGCTCGGGCGAAACAGGTCGAGCGTGCGCATCGCGACCGACATGCCCCGGCCCGGCTCGCCGAGCACCTGGCGTGCCGGGACGCGAACGCCGTCGAACCGCAGCCGGCCGATCGGGTGCGGCGCGAGCAGGGTGAGCGACTCGCCGGTCAGGCCGGCCGCGTCGCCGGGCACGGCGAACGCGGTGATGGCGCGCGGGCCGGTCGTCGCGAACACCGTGTAGATGTCGGCGTCGGGTGCGTTGGAGATGTAGATCTTCTCGCCGGTCAGCCGGTAGTCGTCGCCGTCGCGCTCGGCGGCCATGTCCATGGCCGCCACGTCGGAACCGGCGTCCGGCTCGGTCAGCGCGAACGCCGCGACCGCGGTGCCGGCCGCGACCCTCGGGATCCACTCGGCCACCACGTCCGGCCGCCCGAACCGCAGGATCGCGGCGGAACCGAGGCCCTGCAACGCCAGCGCAGTCTCGGCTTCGGTGCAGTACCGGGCCAGACCCTCGCGCAGCAGGCACAGCTCCATCGCCGAGACGCCATCCGTGGTGAACATCCGGCCGAGCAGTCCGTGTGCGGCCAGCGCCGCGACCAGCGGCCGGTTGACCCGGCCCGGCGTGCCGGCCGCCGCGATCCCGACGAGCTGCTTGGCCACGTTTTCGGCCGTGCGCAACAGTTCCCGCTGCGGCTCGGTGAGATGGGCATAGGTGATCACGGCAGGACCGCGGTGCCGACGAGTTCCAGTTTCGCCGCCGGATCGAACAGTTCGGCCACCCCGAGCAGCGCGATCGCCGGATAGTGCTGGCCGAAATGTCGGCGGTAGACGGGCGCCAACTCCCGCAGCGCGGCCCGGTAACCCGGCATGTCGGTCACGTAGATCATGAGCGACACCAGGTGTTCCGGCCGCCCGCCCGCCGCTGCGAGCGCGGTCACGACGTTGCCGGCGGCCACGTCGAACTGCGCCGCGATCGTCGCGCCGACGATCGCGCCGGACGGATCCTGCGCGGTCTGGCCGCCGAGGTGCACGGTCCTGCCCGGCGCCGCGACCACGGCGTGCGCGAACCCGACCGGCTTGGCCAGCTCAGCCGGATTCACGATGTGGTGCGGGCTCACGTCGTGCGGGCTCACGCAACCTCCTCGCTAGCACTCGTGGGCAGCTAAACACCCGGTCTAACCTCGCCGGGTACCGGGGGTGGCCGGCGCCGCAGTGGCCTTCGTCGAACCGCTACCGCAGATGGCGCACGTGTTTGGGCCTACGGATCCTCGCACGGTGACTACCCAGCACAACTTGGACAACTGGCAGGGGCTCGGCGTTGGTGGTCGCGACACACGCGGCGGCCGCCGAACCGACCCGGAACCGGCCTGGTAACAGGGGATCGTCGCCGAGGATCACGGCCTCGTCCACGGCAGGCCGGCGCCCGACGAGGAGTTCGTGGAGATCGTGAGACACGTCGCCCCGCTCGTCGGCTGTCGATCAGTCGCAGTGGCGGACGGCATACGGGCGGTGGTGCACAATAGACGGACGGACGGGCGCTGCGGGGGGTGGCTGGGATGCGGCCTTGGGGGTTACCGGCATTACTGCTGGTCAGCGGTCTGCTGGCCGGCTGCACCAGCACGACGACCGGACCGGCGCCGGCCGCTCTTGTCACGTGTGCCGGCGGCACGGTGATCCAGCCGGCGGGTGCGCCGTACTGCTACCTGCTGCCGGCCGGATTCACCGACTACACCGGAAAGGTGACGGTCCAGGTCCAGAGCGATGTCCCGACCAGTTATGCCAGTGTGGTGGGCATCGCGGTATACGACAGCATCCAGGTCTCGGTCGTCCGGCTGCGGGCCGACAGCGACTCGATCAGCATGGCCGCACTGACCGACGGGCTGTCCAGTTCGATGTCGAACATGACGGCACATGGCCTCATCGTCGGCCAGTCGACCTCCGCCGCCCCGGTCGACAACGACCGGACAGTGCAGGTGACCCTCACCAAAGGCAACCTGTACACGTCGACGATCTACGCGGTGTTCCGCGGCTACACTGAGATCGCGATCAACTGCCAGTCGTCGGAGCGGGAGCCCGACGTCGATCGGGCGTGTGCGAGCATTCGGCAGACCATCCGGATCGTCGACCTGCCGCGCTGAACCACCGCTGCGACGGCAGGTTCGCGACCGTGGAGATCAGTCGCCGTGGCAACACAGTGCGTGCAGCGCACACTGGGCAGTCGCCGGTGTCGCGGACGTCTTTGTGCCAGCCCTGGAAACCCTGCCATAGGCGGCCAGGCGGCCCAGAGTCCGGTCCAGATGGAGTGGTGGGGGCTGCCGCCGGTCGGCGTAGTCGCACTGGTTCGCTTGGGACGTCAGCGAAGTCGTGGTTTGCTCGCGGCCAGGTCGGCGAAGTCGTGGTTGGCTCGGGATGTCGGCGAAGTCGTGGGTTCGGTCGTGACCAGGTCGGCGAAGCGCGTTGGATTGCTTGCGGGTTTGTTCATCGGCCGGTCCAGCGTGGGCTGCGACCTGCGGACCAGGCCGCGTAGAACTCGTGGTGGTCCTTGCTGGTCATCAGCAGTGCCTGGGTGATCGCCTCCAGTTCGATCGCGCCGCCAAGGTCCAGGTCCAGCTCCCTGGTCAGCAGCACCTTGGTGGTCGAGTAGGCCAGCGCGGGGCCGTCCGCGAGCCGCCGGGCGAGCAGCCGCGCGGTCGCCGGCAGTTCGGCGTCGTCAACGACGCTCGTGGCCAGGCCGATCCGTTCGGCCTGCTCGGCGGTCACCTTGTCGCCCAGCAGCAACAACTCCGTGGCGCGGCCGAGTCCGACCAGCCGGGGCAACAGGTAGGCCGAACCCATGTCCGCACCGGCAAGTCCCACCTTCGTGAACAGGAAGGCGAACGCGGCCGACCGGGCCAGCAGCCGGAAGTCGCTGGCCAGCGCGATCACCGAACCGGCCCCGGCGGCGATCCCGTTCACCGCGGCGATCACCGGCAGCGGGCACTCACGCAGTGCCTTCACCACCGCGCCGGTCATCCGGGTGAAGTCCAGCAACTCCGCGGTTTCCATCTTCTGCAGCTCGCCGATGATCTCTTCGACGTCCCCGCCGGAGCAGAAGCCGCGGCCGGCGCCGGTGAGCACCAGCACCCGCGCGTCGCCGCGATGCGGCAGTTCGTGCAGTAGGTCGCGCAGGTCGGCGTAGGCGTCGAAGGTGAGCGCGTTGAGCTTGTCCGGCCGGTTCAACGTCACCGTGGCGACGCCTTCCTTGACCTCCAGGTCGAAGTGCCGCCAGTCCCGGGTGAACTCGGCCGAGCCGCGAAAGGGACTCATGGACCTCCTTCTTCCGTCAGTCTGCGTCGGTCCAGCTTCCCCGATCCGGTCTTCGGCAGCGAACCGACAAGCCGCACGTCACGCGGGTACTTGTGCGGGGACAACCGCGCCTTCACCCACTCCTGCAACTCGACGGCGGGCACCGCCGTCCTGGCCACCACGTACGCCCTGGGCAGCGTGAGCCCGTCGGTCCGGTAGCTCACCACAGCGCATTCCAGCACGTCCGGGTG
Source organism: Pseudonocardiaceae bacterium (assembly GCA_036503065.1). Taxonomy (GTDB): domain Bacteria; phylum Actinomycetota; class Actinomycetes; order Mycobacteriales; family Pseudonocardiaceae; genus DATEPR01. Next base: position 8,045 of record DASXXM010000646.1, read on the forward strand.
CGCCAGCAGGCAGTGCTCGATCTCGCTGGGCGCCACCCACACCCCGCCCACCTTCAGCAGGTCGTCGGCCCGGCCCTGGTAGTGGAAGAAGCCGTCGGCATCGCGGCTGAACAGGTCGGCCGACCGGACCGTGTCGCCGAAGTACGTTTCCGCGGATTTCGCCTGCTCGCCGAAATACCGCAAAGCCGCGGTCGGCCCGGTGATCTCCAGGTTGCCGATCTCGCCGTCGGGCAACGGGTTCCGGTCCGCGTCGGTCACCTGCGCCTGATAGCCGGGCACCGGCACGCCAAGGCTGCCGGGGCGGATCGCGTCCGGGCGGTTCGACACGTAGATGTGGTACGCCTCGGACGAGCCGATTCCGTCCAGCACCGGCACCCCGAACGTCTCGGCCCACCTGCGGTGAAGCGGTTCGGGCAACGCCTCGCCTGCCGACGTGCACAGTCGCAGGCTGCTCAGGTCCGGCTTCCGGTGCGTCTCGACGTAGGTGATCATCGCGTTCATCATCGTGGGCACGTTCACCAGGATGGTCGGGCGATGCCGCTCGATCAGCTCGAACAGCCGCTCCGGCGTGCTGCGGTCGGGGAACACGATCCCGGTCCCGCCGACGCCGAACGGATACAGCGCGACCAGATCCCGCGCGTAGCCGAAGAACAGCTTCGGCACCGCGAGCACCACGTCGTCGGCGCCGATGTCCAGCACACCCCGTGCGTAGCAGTGGAAACTCAGCAGCGGAGCCCGGGTCGGGTGCACGCAGGCCTTCGGCGCGCCGGTGCTGCCGGTGGTGAACTTCCAGATCGCCACGTCGTCGCGCGTGGTCGGCGCCGCGTCCAAGGTCTCCGACGCGAGCGCGACGTGCGCGTCGAACGACTCCTCGCCCACCACGAGCACCCCCACCGGCCTGCTGCCGACCGCGTCGAGCATGCGCGGCAGCGTCTGCTCGTCGACGACGACCACGGCGGCCTCGGTGTAGTCGAGGTAGTAGGCGAAGTCCTTGGTGGGCAGGAAGGTGTAGACCTCGGCGGTCACCGCGCCGATCTTCTGGGCCGCGTACCAGGTCGCGACGAACATCGCACTGTCGGCCAGCGCCAGCAGCACCCGCCTGCCGGGCCGCACACCGGCATCGAGCAGCACGTTGCCGATCCGGTTGGTCAGCGCGGCCAGGTCGTCGTACGTCATGGTGCCGCCGGGGTGGATCAGCGCGGTTCGATCGCCTCGGCCCAGTTCCAGGTTCCGGTCCAGGAAATAGGACGCGACGTTGTATCGCGCCGGCACATCTCCGTACTGCCGCATCTCAACCTCGTGCCGTGTCACGGATCATGGCGACCAGCAGCTCCGTCAGTGTGTCGAAAGTGGACGAACCCTCGGCCGCGGTCGACTCGGCGGGTGCGCCGCAGTAGGCCTGGTCCATGCCCATCGCCACGAAGTCGTGCTGCCCGGCGCGCATCGCGGCGACCAGGTTCACCGGCACCCTGGGCAGCGTCCGCATCCGCTCGGTGTCCACGAGTTCTGGCCGGTCCGCCAGTACCAGCGAGGTCTCGTACCGGCCCGCGTGGCACTCGCCGGACCGGAACTCGGCCGTCAGGCGCGCCACGTTCTGCCGCCGAATCAGGTCCAGGTAACCGATCCGCGCCTCGGCCACCGCGTCCCGCACCCTGGCCACCGCGTCGCGCAGGGTGCTCACGTGCGCCGGCTCGAAGTGGTTGTTGACGACGACCACGTGCGGCAGCCCGGCGTCGGCCAGCCCGGTGCACAGGTCCACCACCAGTGCGCTCAGGGTCGACGGGGAAACGCCGACCGCGCCGGGGAACGCGGCCGCGATGTGCGTGACGCCGTAGGGGAGCGGCGGCAGGATCAGCACCCGTACGTCCGGGTCGTCGGCCAACAGTTCCGCGGCGCGCCGGCACATGCCGGCCGAGATCAGCGAGTCGGTGCCCAGCGGCGCGTGCGGGCCGTGCGGCTCGACCGCGCCGACCGGCAACAACAGCACCGGCGTCCGATCCCCGGCCTGGATCGCGGCGATATCGGGCGAGGTCAGGTCCGCGAAATAGAACGTCATACCAGCTCGCACAGGTCGGCCCGGCCGGCGCCGATGATCGTGTTCGCCTCGTCGACCGTGGTCAGGTAGCCGCCGACCACGGTCGGCACACCTGCTTCGCTGCGCACCCGGTCGGCCGCCCCGGTGAGGAAGCCGCGGCGGTACTCCGGCCGGCACTCGGCCACGGTTTGCCCGGCGGACACGCGGATCAGCCCGACTCCGTGCTCGGCAAGGCGGCCCGCGATGCGAACGCCGTCGTCCACGGTGAGCCCTCCCCGGTGCCAGTCGGTGACGGTCAGGCACACCGACAGCGGCAGCCCGCTCGGCAACACCGACCGGACCGCGGCCACCACGGCCAGCGGGAACCGTAGTCGCGCCGCGGGCTCGCCGCCGTATTCGTCCGTGCGGTGGTTGGTCAACGGCGACAGGAAACCGGCCAGCAGGTAGCCGTGCGCGAGATCCAGCTCCAGCAGGTCGACCCCGGCTTCGGCGGCCATGGCGGCGGCCGAGGCGAAGTCCGCCCGCACCCGGTCCAGGTCGGCCCCGGTCAGCGCGGCCGGCACGCACTGTCCCGGCCCGTATCGCAGGGCGGACGCGGCGAGCAGTGGCCAGCCGTCGGCCAGCGCCAGATCGACGCCGTCGACGGCCGGGCGGGTGGCGCCGCGTGCCCCGGCATGGCCCAGCCGCAACGCGAACCGGGCGCCCGCCGCGTGCGCCGCCGCGACCCGGGCTTCGGTGGTTCCGTCCACGACCGGCGTGTCCGGACTGATCCGGCCATCGGGGCTGACCGCGGTGAACTCGCTGTAGGCGAGGCCGGCGCCGCGCGGGCTGCCGGTTCTGGCGATCCGGTTGGCCAGCGACAGCTCGCCGAGCCGGAACGGCGCGAACGCGGGTGGCGGCGCGAGCCCGGCCGAGTCGCCGAACCAGTCGTCGACCCGGCTGGTGAACACCGGGTCGCGCACGGTCAGCTCGGCGTGCCCGATCCGGCCGCTGCGGGTGAGCAGGTTGAACACGAACTGTTCCGGGGCCATGGCGGTGTGGTGGCCGACCCGGCGGAAGTAGTCGGCGCTGTCGTCGGCGGCCCGCTGGAACCGGGCCACCACCGGCCTGCGCTGCGCCTCGTAGTCGACCAATGCGGCGGTCACGTCCTGATGCCGCACGAAGCTGTTGGCCAGCGCGGCCGCGTCCTCCATCGCCAGCTTCGTGCCGGAGCCGATGGAGAAGTGCGCGGTGTGCGCGGCGTCGCCGAGCAGCACCACGTTGCCGTGCCGCCAGGTGCGGTTGGACACCCGCAGGAAGTTCCGCCAGACCGACCGGTTGGACAGCAGTTGGTGGCCGCGCAGGTCGTCGGCGAACAGCTTCTCGCAGAACGCGATGCTGTCCTCTTCGGACATTCGGTCCAGCCGGGCCGCCCGCCACGTCGGCTCCTGGCACTCCACGATGAACGTGCTGGTGTCCTCGTCGAACGGATACGAGTGCACCTGGAACAGCCCGTGTTCGGTCTCCCGGAACAGGAACGTGAACGCGTCCAGCACGAGATCGGTGCCGAACCACGCGTACTTTCCGCCCTGCGGCACGATCGTCGGCCCGAACGCGGCGGAATGGTGGTCCCGCAACAGGCTCCCCACCCCATCGGCCGCCACCACCAAATCGGCACCGACTCCGAAACTTTCCGCGTCGACGACATCGTGCTGGAAATTCAGGTGGACACCCAGTTCTCGGCACCGCGCCTGGAGAATCGCCAGCAGGCGTTTCCGCGCGATCGCGGCGAATCCGTGGCCGCGAGACCGCAACAGTGTGCCGCGGTACCGGATGTCGATCGCGTCCCACCGGGCGAACGTGTCGCTGATCTCCAGATAGGTCGAGTAGTCCGCGTCCCGCAACGCCCCCAGCGTCTCCGCGGAGAACACCACGCCCCAGCCGAACGTGGCGTCCGGGGGATTTCGCTCGGTGACCGTGATCCGGTGCCCCTGGTCGGCCTTCCGCAACAGGATGGCCAGGTACAGCCCGGCCGGCCCGGCGCCCAGGATCTCGACCCGCATCACGCCAACACCCGATTCAACTCAGCATCCGATTCAACTCAGCACCTGCGCCAGCCGGTCCACTTCGAGCGGATCGGACACCGTCGGCAGCAGCACCAGTTCGTCGCAGCCCTCGGCGCGGTAGCCGCGGACCAGGTCGCGGACGGCCCTGGCGCTGGTCAGGTTGGCCGCGGCTACGGTTTCCGCGAACGGGCCGGTGAAGGCGTAGTA
>DASXXM010000647.1:0-16550 GCA_036503065.1 Pseudonocardiaceae bacterium
AGCGGCAGCGCCAGACCGACCGCCGCGGTGGCCAGACTCAACACGGCTCCGACGAGCAAGGGGATGCGGAACGGCCGGACATAGCCGAGTAACACCCGCCACGCCGGCTCGGGCACCTGCTCGCTCACCTGTTGCCTCCCCGCCACGGACCGCCGTCACCACACAATGTAGACCAATGGCCCAATCCTTTTCGGCGACCTGGACCGTCCAGTTCTTTTGCGCGTAACACCGCCAACGGCGCCATTTCCACAGTGGAATGGATGGCGAATGTGAAGGAGTTCTGATTCAGCAAGAACCGGCGGCGCCGGGAGACTGGCCGACGTCGGTTACCCCGGGTGGGGGTGCTGGTGTGGTGCCCGGACGAGCCTTAACAAGGTCGTGGCAGTCAAAAGCACGAACGGAGTTTTGTCGTGAATCGGTCATCATGCCGCTGACGTGCCTGTTCACGCCCGGTAGTGTGCCGGTCACCGAATTCATTTCGCCCCTGGAGGTCCGCATGAGACGAACGCTCATCGTCGCCGTGGCAGTGACGTTAGGTGCGTTAGGGTTTTCCGGCGTCGCGAGCGGGCAGACCGCCGCGCCGACGGCGGGGCCGCGCTTCCAGCACGTGTGCTCGCAGGCGAGGGCCGGCGTCGCGGCCTGCGACGCCGTGGTACGCACCGACCTGGTCGGCGGGATCGCACCCAACGCGACCGTCGCCGGCTACGGCCCCAGCGACCTGCGGTCGGCCTACAACCTGGGGGCGGCCTCCGCGACCAACGGAGCCGGCGTCACGGTCGGCATCGTGGACGCCTTCAACGACCCCACGGCCTTCAAGGACGTGAACACCTACCGCGCCCAGTTCGGCGAGCCGGCACTCGTGTCGTGCGCGCCGTCGGCCGTCAGGACCAGCACCACGGCATGCTTCGCCCAGTCCGACCAGAACGGCGGCACGTCCCTGCCCAGAACCAACGGTGGGTGGGCGCAGGAGGAATCGCTGGACGTGGACATGGTGTCCGCGCTCTGTCCCAAGTGCAACATCCTGCTGGTCGAGGCCCGCAGCGCCACGATCGCCAATCTGGGCGCCTCGGTCAACACGGCCGTGCGGCTCGGCGCGGCCGCGGTCAGCAACAGCTACGGTGGTGGCGAATCCTCGACCGAGACGACCCAGGAGAACTCGTTCTTCAACCACCCCGGCGTCGCGATCACCGCCAGTTCCGGTGACAGCGGCTTCGGCCCGCAGTTCCCGGCCGCGTCCCGGTTCGTGACCGCCGTCGGTGGCACCAGCCTGACCAGGGCGAGCAACACGCGTGGCTGGACCGAAACGGCATGGAGCGGCGCCGGCAGCGGTTGCTCCGCGTTCGTCACGAAGCCGACCTGGCAGACCGACAGCGGCTGCGCGCGCCGCACGATCGCGGACGTGAGTGCGGTCGCCGACCCGAACACCGGCGTCGCCGTCTTCGACAGCACGGCGTCCGGTGGGCTGTCCGGTTTCCTGGTGTTCGGCGGGACCAGCGTCGCGTCGCCGATCATCGCCACCGTGTACGCGTTGGCGGGCAACGCATCCTCGATCAACGGCGGGTTCCCGTACGCGCACACGTCCGCGCTGTTCGACGTGACCAGTGGCAGCAACGGCAGCTGTGGCGGCTCGTACCTGTGCACGAGCGGTCCAGGCTACGACGGTCCCACCGGTCTCGGTACGCCCAACGGCACCGGCGCGTTCTGATCCCGAGCCCGGGCCGGCCATCGAACTGGGCCGGCCCGGCGAGGGCGTCCGCGCTGTTCGACTTCCCGACCGAATCCACTATCAGCTGACTCATGGCCCACCATCGGACCGCCGGGATCGGCGGCCCCGGAATTCGGTTCGACGGGCGGTGCGGAGTCCTGACACAGTGACGCACCATGACGAACGTCGAGCTGGTGACCGCCGCGGACGTGCAGCTCATGCAGGGTCTGGCGCAGCGCGTCACCGCCACCCACCCGGACCTGGTGAACAGCGACGCGTCGTTGTGAACAACATCAAGGGCTTCGTGGCCGGCCCGATGGTCGGCAACGTGCATGGATTGGCCACGGCTACACCCCCGGGCGGCGAACAGAGCCTTGATGTCACCGGCAATCACTCGACTCGCCGCCGAAGTAGCCAGATATAGATCAAGTACGAAGATTGCCAGCGCGTCAGGCCACATGCTATAGCATGTTTGCTGTACCGAGGCATGAATGTGGCGTATGTATAGATTTAGCATATTTGCTATATCATGCTTGCTATAGCATATTGCTCGAGGTCGGGTTCAGTGCCCGAACGGTCGTCTCGCCGTGGGAGGGCAGGCAAGGCTCTGCCGGCGGCATTAGCCAAAGATCTCTATCGCTCGCCGTCACCAGCATGTTTGCCATAGCATGCTTGCTGTGCCGAGGCGAGGAATGCGGCCAGGCGGGATGGCGTGTATCGAGCGAGCAACATGCTATAGCATGTCTGCTATAGCATATTGCTCGAGGTCAGTTTCAGTGCCCGAACGGTCGTCTCGCCGCGGGGGGCAGGCAAGGCTCCGCCGGCGGCGATGACCAAAGATCCCTAGCCACTGGCCGCCATCAGCACGTTTGCCATAGCACGTTTGCCATAGCACGTTTGCTGTAGCGAGAGATGGGAAGTGTGGCGGCGTATTGAGCGAGTATGGTTGCTATAGCATCTTTGCTATAGCAGCTCCTCAGTGCAGGTGCTCCGCCGGCAGCGTTGGCCAGAGATCTCGAGCCGCCGGCTGTCATCGGTTATCCGGCGGGGGTGCCGGTGTGATCGAACTGGCCGACCCACAATCGGGTGCGGTCCAGATAGGTGGCCTGGGATGCGGTGCCGGTCGTGCCGTAGGCGCCGGAATAGGTCTGGTAGCCGACGCCGGCCGGCGGGTTGGACGTGGCCGGTTCGATCTGGGTGCCCTCGTGCCATTCGTTGAACGACGTGATGGTGATCCAGTTCGGTGAGCCGCCGATGCTCGGTGTCGTGGCGTTGTGCCATTCCTGGTCATAGGTGGCGCCGTTGGCGCGGTCCAGGGTCGGCGTGGTGTTGCCGGGCACTGCGCGGTCGTCGATGAAGCCAGGTCCGACCGACGGTGCCCAGACGAGCCCGTGTGACTGGCAATACGCGCCGACACCGGCCCAACCGCCCGCGGTTGCGGCCGCGAGGACGTCGTAGGTGTACATCCCGTTGAAGTGCGCGACCTTCGACGTGTCGGTGGTCTGCGCGAACACGATGTTGGCGCCGGTGACCGCATCCAGCGCGGACCAGTCCGTGACGTTCAGGCTGTCGAAGACGTAGAACGCCGCCTTGTCGCCGTGCGCCGGGTCGCGGAAGAACGCCGGGCTGGCGCCGTACTTTCCGTTGATATAATTGATGTCCGAGACCACGGACGCGGCGGTCCGGCCGCCGTAGGGCTCGATGTGCCATGCCACCTTGATACCGAACTTCGCCGCCTCGCCCAGTACGCCGGCAGCCAGGCCGTCCTCGTAGGAACCCTGCCCCCACCAGCTGTAGATGAGCACGCCGACGCCGGCCCGCCGGATCCAGGCCATCTGCTGGGCGACGGCGCCGCTCAGGTCGTTCGAGTCGTACGCGCCGTTGACCGGATAGTAGTTCGAGCCGATGTCGGCAGGCGGGTTGTGACCGCCCTGCTGCCAGTGCCGCCACGCGCCGGACACCGTTGGGTTGCCGTACCACGGGTAGTAGAAGAACTGCACGTCGGACGACAGTCCCGCGCTCACATGTGGCGCCGGTCCGTTGGTCGCGGCCGCGGGGATGGTCAGGCCGAGCGCCGCGATCGCGGCGATGAGTGCGCTGCGCCAGATCCGCATGCTGGGTCGCTCCTCGCTGAGTACCCGAATTCGGCTGTATCGCGAACATACATATTGGTGACAACCAACCGCAATAGTTCGACTGATACATGCAACATGTTGACACTTGCCGCTGGTTCTGACACGCAAAGCCTTGCCGGACAGCAACATTGGCTTGCTGCCCTATGCAAGCTGCTCTCTGCGGTACGCAAGTCTTGCATAGTCGCGGCGGCTGACCCATGGCGACCGCGGCGGCCCGGAAATCGGTTCGACGGCGGTGCGGAGTGCTGACACAGTGGCGCACTATGACGAACGTCGAGCTGGTGACCGCCGCGGACGTGCAGCTCATGCAGGGTCTGGCGCAGCGCGTCACCGCCACCCACCCGGAACTGGTGAACAGCGACGCGTCGTTCGGCGAGTTGGCCTGGAACTGGGGCAAGGGACACGCCGCCGAGGGCGCGAGCTGGCCGCGTCGGCTGTGGTTCTCGGGCGGGGATCTGGTGGCGTGGGGCTGGGCCCAGCTGCCGCGCCAGGTGCGGCGCAGCGACGGGTCGGTGCAGGACGTGACCGGCGCCTATCTGGCGTATCAGGTCGACCCCGACCACGCCGGGCTGGTGGACGAGGTGATCGACTGGTACGACGCCACGGCGGCGAACCTGGCCCGTACGGTGCTGGCGGGAGCCGCGGATGAGTTCGCCCTGACGCGGTGGGCGGCGCACGGCTATGCGACCGACCCGGGCTCGCTCGGCGATACCGGGTTCTGGACCCAGCTCAACGAGCGGGACCTCACCGACGTGGAACAGCCGGTGCTGCCGGACGGATTCCGGTTCCGCACCGCCGAAGAGGCCGGGCCGGAGGCCGCGGTCGCGGCCCATCTGGCCGCCTGGACTCCCTCGACGTACTCGGCGCAGGCCTACCAGGGCGTCCGGCAGACGGCGACGTATCGCGGCGACCTGCACGTCCTGGTGCAGGCGCCGGACGGCACGATGGCATCCTCGACGATCATGTGGCTCGACGAGGCGAACAGGACCGCCGAGTTCGAGCCGGTCGGGACGCATCCGGGCTACCGGCGTCAGCGGCTGGGCAGGGCGATGCTGCTGCACGGGATGCACCTGGCGCGAGCGGCCGGGGCCACTCATATGACGGTCGCCTGTATGGGTGCGCCGGGGTATCCCAAGGCGCGCGGGCTGTACTACAGCGTCGGGTTCCGGGAGTTGTCGCGGGACGCGCCGCTCATCAGGACCGCGACCGCGGGCTGAAAGAACGCCTGTTCTCAAACGATTCCTAAAGGATCCCTGAAGGGGGATGGTGCACGCTCCGCCTCCGGGTCCGGAAGGTTTCCGGTCCCGGAGCCCGGCGGGCCATGCCCATGGCGGCCCCGGCAAACCCGTTGTGCACCAATATGAACAACGTATGGGTGGTCAACCGCACCACCGAGTGCATCCAGAACTTGAACGTCCTCTACGACATCATCAACACGAACACCGGCGCCCTGCTGGGCGAGGGTGATTTCAAGTACAACCAGAGCATCACCATGAGCACGAACAGCAACACGATCACCGAGGCCGACTCCGTCACTTTCGTCTCCGCGACTGCGGCGGCCAATCGGGCCGGGACCGTGACGTTCACCTCCGCATGCGGGTCCGGGTGCAAGGCCCTGACCGGCGCGCAGGCCTTCGTGCTCGCTCCCGGCCAGGTCAAAACCGCTATCAGCGAGACGTACGTCGACAATCCCGCCGCGGGGAATCAGGACCTGTTCAACACCAGTTACACCTTCAGTTTCCTGCCCCCAGGGGTCCTTTTCCTCGCTGCCGCGAAATGGAGCTCGCCGGACGACATCAGGTGCGACAACCAGCTCAGCCCGAGGGGTGTCGGCTGCGTCATCGCGGAGTACATTCCCGACCTGCCGCTGTCGGTGGCGACCTACGGTGCCGCCGCGAAGAACGTCGAGTACGGCGAGGACTTCATGCCCGGCACCCCGGCCTGACCACGGCCACGCCGCTGACCAGAGGCGACGTGAACATGACGCAGGGCAACCGTTCCGCGGTGTACGACAGCTCGTTCGTGCCCCTCCCCAGGGTCGTCCCCACCGACAGCTGCGACGAGTACCCGTTCGCGGCCAGCCAGCAGAGCGGCGGCAACCTCGGGCACACCGGCCCGGACTGCCTCGACATCATCCCGTACAACAACGCCGGCACCTGGGAACCCTTGTTCCTCAACAGTTACACCGGCGCCCAGCCCTGCATGCGCGGACACGTGCCGTCCGCGCTGAACAGCGCAGTCGGCTCGGCCCTCGGCGCCTTCTACACCACCCAACGCATGCTCGCCAGCGACCCCTACACCGTCAACGTCATCCAGTGACACCTGCTCAGCACCTGCCCCGACAGGAGATGACGAGACAAATGACGCGCGCATGGAAAGCCACCGCGTTGCTGAGCGCCGCGGTCGGCATGACGCTGTTCGCCGCCCCGTGGGCGAGCGCCGCAACCCCTCCCCCGACAGCAGGGGTGATCCCCTACCAGATCTCGGTCAATGCCGGCGGTGAGCTGTGGGGTGCCGGGTTACCGCCCTGCCCACCGTGCCTCACCGGCGAGGTGGAGCCGATAGCAGCGGGCACCAGCCCCAGCGTGATCGGGACGCCCGGACTCGGCTACGAGGTCGCGCTCCAGGGCACCAACGGCGACCTCTGGTTCACCGGGACCCTTATCCCGAGCGTTGACACCGGCATCCAGATGGCGCCCGGCACCAGCCCCGTCCTCGCGCCCTCAACGGTTCCTTCGATGCCGCATGGCAGGGTGCCAACGGGCACGCGTGGATCACCGGGCCCCATGGGCCGATCGACCTCGGGGTCGCGATGGCCCCGTGCACCAGCCCCGACCTCACCGAAATGAACCCCAGCACTTCCTTCCCCAACAGGGGCTACGCGGTCGCGGTCAACGGCAGCAACGGCAACATGTGGGAGATCACGCCGAACGGGGCTACCGACTCGGCCATTTCCATTGCCCCCGGCACCAGTCCGGCCATGGCCGCGCTGCCCGGCGCACAGCTCAACAATGCTGGGCGCGCCGGCATGGTGGGCTATGAGATTGCGTGGCACAGCGCCAACGGGGACCTGCTCACCTTGCAACTGCGCGGCTTCGTGGACGAAGCAGTCGCCATGGCACCAGGCTCCAGCCCCAGCCTCACCAGGCGGAGCCCCAGCGTCTCCGGCCTGTTCCTGGGCGGTTATGACGTCGCGTTCCCGGGCACCAACGGCAACCTGTGGATCTTCGGATCGTGGACCTTCGGATCGCCGCCCAAGGAAGACACCGGCCTACCGATGCTGGCCGGCACCAATTCCGGCATCGACGGCGCGATCCTGGCGACGGCCGGCGCCAAGCCGGCCCCGACTACTACATCGTGTACGCGTCCCCGACCGGAGAAGTGTTCCTCGAATCGAAGGACGCCGGTCCCGGCAGGGCCACGGACACCGGCACCAGTGTGGCCACCGGCATCAGCCCCAGCATGACCGCCCTCGGTGAGTGATCCCCGGGCGCTCTCGCCCACTCGCAAGCCATGAATCGGGTGGGTCCGGCCAAGCCGTGATCGGGTGGGTCCCGGCCAAGCCGGGCCCACCCGACAGTGGAACCTGCCCTGGCGGGGGGGCGGCTCGGCGACACCGCGATCGCCGAGCTGCCGGCAGTTGGTTCTGTAGCAGATTTGCTATGTGTTATTTGCTATATGTTGTTTGCTATGCGCTATGCGCGCTATGTGCTATATGTTGTATGCTATAGCATCATTCGATTCTTCGGGTGCTCGCGTGTCGAGGCGCGTTGCGTAGCTGCTGGTCAGCTGCACTGCCAGACGGTGGGGACCTTGTCGACGTCGCCTGCGAAGCTGCCGTCGTCGCTGATGGCGCCAAGGGCGATGTAGTTGTTGGTGGTGCCGAAGGTGTACTCGAGGGTGCCGTTGCGCCAGACGCCGTTGGTGGCGCCGGAGCCGCCGAGCGTGCCGACGACCAGATCACTCGGGTTGATCAGCACGCCCATGTCGCCGCCCGGCAACGCGTGGGCCACCTGGTTGCCGTCCCAGACCACCGCGGTGTACTTGACGGACTTCGACACCACGCTGCCGGTGACCCGCCCGTTCGAGATCGCCACCGCGTACGAGCTCACGTTGCCGGCCGACGGCGGCAGCGGATAGAGCACGCCGCCGCGCAGCAGGTGCGGCACGGGGACGCCGTTGGCGTCGGGGATGCCGACGAGCAGGGTGCCGTCGTCGTCGAGGCCGAGCACGGTGGAGTCGAACGGCAGACCTGCCACCGCGACCGGCGTCGTCTGGTTCGCCGGCCAGCGCAGCACGACCGTGCCGGTGAGTCCGTTGCTCACCTCACCGTCGGTGCCGAACACGTCGCCCGCGTCGTTGATCGCCCTGGCTTCCGGATGGCTGCCGCCAGCCGCCGGGGCGAGTTGCTGCCACTGCCCGCCGGTGATCCGGTACGCGTTCTGCACGTAGGTGTACGGTCCCGCCATCATGGTCACCGCGAGTGCGCCGGACCGGTTCTCGTCGTCCACGATGGTGCTGGCCGACGGCGCGCCGACGCCGCCGTAGTCGGTGACGGTCCCGTTCTTCCACGTGACGACGTGGTATCCCACGCCGCTGAAGTACGCGGTGCCGGCCCAGCCGCCGTTGTCGTCGGTGGTGTAGAGGTTCGTCGCGCTGGTGCCCGCAGGGCCGCTCAGCGTGCTCGAGTGCCAGGTGCACGACGCCGCGACGGCGGCCGCGGCCGTGTTCGGCAGGACGACCGTGGCTCCGATGGCCAGCGCGAAAAGTAAACCGGCGGTTCTCAAAGCGGACCCCCCATGGCGGCACGAACCGGACAGCTGCATAGTAGCCCGTAGCCACGCCCGCGAGGGTTCTCCGTCCGTGCCGAGCGCGCGTGGCGCCTGCCACTAGTTGAACGGTCAACCAGCTGGGTTAGTGTGATGCTGATTTCGGCGGGAACGCGGTCCTCGTGTTCCCGGGTTCGCCATGGGTCGCCACGCAAAGGAATGCAGACATGCAGATCGGCATCGGAATTCCGAACCAGGTGCGCAACGTCAACCCCGCGCTCATTCCCGAATGGTCTTCACGTGCGGAGAAAGCCGGCTTCGCCAAGCTCGGCACGGTCGGCCGGTTCGCCTACCCCGGGGTCAGCGACACCGTGGCACTGGCCGCGGCGGCCGGCGCCACCAGCACCATCGGCCTGTTCAGCGGCGTCATGCTCGCCCCGACCTGGCCCGCCCAGCTGTTGGCCAAGGAACTGGCCGGCATCGACGGCGTTTCCGGCGGCCGGCTGACCGTCGGCCTCGGCATCGGCGGACGTCCGGACGACTTCGTGGCCGCCAGTTTGCCGATGGCCGGGCGTGGCAAGCGTTTCGACGACGATCTGGAAATCTATCGGGACATCTGGCAGGGCGCGCCGGTCGGCGGCGGTTCGAACCCGGCCGTGCCGGCGGGCACGCGTCAGGTGCCCATGCTGTTCGGCGGCAGCGCGCCGGCCGCGATGGCCAGGATGGCGAAGTGGGGCCAGGGCTACGTTGGCGGCTCGGTGCCGCCGTCGATGGTCGCCGAATCGTTCGACGCGGCCAGGGCCGCGTGGCGGGAGGCGGGCCGGGACGGTGCGCCGCACCTGGTGGCGGTCGCGTACTTCGCCTTCGCCGACGGCGACACGGGCCGGTCCAACGTGCACGACTACTACAGCTTCCTCGGCGAGGACACCGCGAACTTCTTCGGGTCGAACGTGTCCGTCGGGGCGGACGCGATCAAGGAGACCATCGCCGCCTTCGAGGCGATCGGGGCCGACGAACTGGTCTTCAACCCGACGCTGACCGACCTCGACGAAATCGGCAAGCTGGCCGCCCTCGCCATCTGACACCGTCGTCGCCGGCCCTTGCCGACACCTGGGCCGGCGACTTGAGGCCGGTGGGAGAGTATGCGCATGGACCGCGACGAGATCGATGACGACGTCCTCGAACAGCTGGACTCCGCGGACACCTTGGACAACACCGGTGTCGCCGATCCCCTCGACGAGGGTTACTCGCCCGCCGAACGGCCGTGGGCCGTCGACGACTGGGGGACGACCGCCCGCGAGGAGGCCACCGGCGAGAGCCTGGACGGTCGGCTCGCCCGCGAGCTGCCGGACGTCGGGTACGTCGACCCGCTCGACGAGGGCGACGGACTCGGCGATGCCGCCGATTCCGACGGCGAGCTGATCGACGACGAGGTCGGCGAGGTCCGATCGGGCCGGCTGGTCAGCGAGTCCTACGTCGCCGACGACGCGGCGAGCGTCGGCGGGCCGGAGTGGGACGGCGACCTGCTGGCGGTGGACGTCGGCATCGACGGCGCGGGCGCGTCGGCGGAAGAGGCGGCCGTGCACATCGTGGCGGAGCCCGACGACGCGTAGGGGTTCACGCGCAGCGTTGGCGGCGGTACCGCTGGCTCCGGGTGGCCGGCGGCGTCAGCAGTCCGAACAGCGTGCCGAGGTACTCCCGCCAGCGGGCTTCGGTGTCCGCCGGCAGAACCGCGGCGCGCAGCGCGGTCAGTTGCCCCGGCTGATACAGCCGCTGGATGGCGCGAGCGAGGTCGTCGACGTCGTCCGGTTCGCACAGCAGGCCGTCGACGCCGTCGCTGACCATGTCGGGGAAGTTCCCGACCCGGGTGGCGATGACCGGCACGCCGTGCTCGTGCGCGAGCGCCACGTGCTGCGACGCGGTCGCGGCACGGTAGGGCAGCACCACGGCGTCGGCGGTGGCGAACAGGTCGGCGATCTGGCCCGCCGGCAGGTAACCCGGCCTGATGGTGACGCGATCGGTCAATCCCAGCCGCGCGATCAGCTCGCGAACCGAGTCCGACCCGTCCCGGAACTCCCCGACCACGGACAGCCGGACACCGGGGACGCGGGCCAGCGCGTGCAGCAGGACGTCGAGTCCCTTGTAATGGCGGATCGTGCCGAAGAACACCAGTCCGTGCGCTGCTGTGCGGGGTTCAGTTCTGGGTCCGGTGGTGGGCAGGTGCGGTGGCAGCGCGGCCACGGTCGCCGGGCGGTCGGTCAACGCCGTGAGGGTGGCGTGCTGCTGGTTGCTGTGCACCAGCACCGCGTCGGTCGTCCGGAGGAGAAGTGTCGTCAGCCATCGGTCGGCGGGGTGGCGCTCGTGCGGCAGGACGTTGTGGCACAACGCGATCACCCGGGCGCCCCGGCGCGCGACCGCACCGACCAGGCCGAGCGCGGGTGCCTGCACGGTGGTGTAGCTGACCAGGACGACCACGTCGGACTGCCGGGCCAGCCTGCGGCCCACCCACCACCAGCTCAGCGGGCTGCGCCAGTCCAGCGGATAGGTACTGGCCGGGTAGGGCGGCGCCTCCGGTGTCGCGAGCCGGTCGCGCTGGGTGGGCAGCCACCGGGCCGGGCCCTGCGACCGCCACGAACAGATCCGCACGTCATGGCCGACCGCGGCAAGGCGGTGCGCCAACTCGGCGGTGTGCAACGGAATCCCGCCGCGCCACGGATGGGCCGGACCAATCAACGCGATACGCATCGGCCACCGCACCTCATCTCCCACGATGTGGCGGGAGCGTAGGACGGCGATGATTCCTGGCCATGACGGTCACGTGACCAGCGCGAGTCACGGCACGGCGACGGTGCCGGGGACTGTGCGTCCCCGGCACCAGAGGAAGTCCTCAGCCGATGCGGAACAGTTGGCCGCGGACGACGCCGGCCGGGAAGGCGGCGGTGTGCATGTTGAAGTAGAACGCCTTCGGGTTCTGTCGGATCTGGGTCAGGATGGTCGGATCGGCCGGCACGGTACCCGCGACGCCGGTGAGCGTCGGGGGCAGTCCGGCCTGGGTTGCGGCAGCGAAGAACGGGACCACCACCGGTCCGTTGGTGCCGGCGGCGCCGCTGTGAATGTGCGCGGCGAACGGCTGCTCCACGATGTTCTGCCACGAGAAGGCGAAGCGCACGGAATCCTTGTTGATGCGGAAGAACGCGAACGAGGTGCCGTTGGGGACGGTGGGGGGCGTCTCGTTGGCGCTGCGTGCGAAGGCCGCGAAGTTCGAGCCTTCTTCCATGGCGCTACGCAGATCGAACGACGACTCGTGCAGCACGTGGAGCTGGCCACGGGCCGCGCCCGCCGGGAACAGCGGGGTGTGGATGTTGGCGTAGAAGTTGCCGGGGTTGGCCTTGATCGCGGCCAGCGTGGCCGCGGTCGAAGTGGTGCAGCCGGTGATCGCGTTGATGCTGGTCGGCACGGCGCCCGCGAACAACGGGACCACTACCGGACCGGGCGTGCCGGCCGCACCGGAGTGGATGTGCGACGCGGTCGGACCGGTCAGGTGTGACCAGTTCTCGGCGAAGCAGACCTGTGTGCCGGTGACACGGATGACCGCTCTGGCCTGGTCGGCCGCATCCGCGGCGGGCACTTCGTTCGCCCCCATCAGGGACGCGACGTAGATGGTCGTCTGGTTGTGCTCGTGCGCAGGGTTGACCTGCGCGGAGGCGACACCGCCTGCGGTAAGCGTGATACCGACGGCAAGCGACAGCGTGCTCAGTAGTGCGCGCTTGAACATGGACCGGTTTCCTCCACCTTTCGCGTGGCGGCATCGGTGCCGCCGACAGCCCACATACGGATGATCCGACCGAACAGTTCAAAAAGATCTTGATCAACAGTTGACGTGTCCGCCAGATCGCCTACCCCGATGCGGCAGACGGCGGCCGGTGCTGGGACTCGCGTGCCGGATCTGCTGTTATGGAGATCCGCCTGCCTTCCGATCCCGCACAGGAGCCCACCCGTGACCACCCAGTCCCGGCCCACCAAGGTCGACTTCTACTTCGACCCGATCTGCCCGTTCGCGTGGATCACCTCGCGCTGGATCCTCGAGGTCGAGCAGCATCGCGACCTGGACCTGCGGTTCCGCATCATGAGCCTGACCGTGCTCAACACCGGCCGCGACGAACTGTCCGAGGAGTACAAGGCCAGGCTCGACTCGGGATGGGGGCCGGTCCGGGTGGCTGCCGCGCTCGCCCAGCGGGACGGCGAAGCCGCGCTGCGCGGCTACTACACCGAGTTCGGCATCCGCTATCACAACCAGGACAACAAGGACCGCAGGGCCGTCATCCAGGCGTCGCTCGACGCCATCGGCGCGCCCCCGGAACTGATCGAGGCGGCGGACTCGACGGAGTACGACGAGGCGGTGCGCAAGAGCCACCACGAGGGCATGGACCCGGTCGGCATGGACGTCGGCACGCCGACCATCCACGTCGACGGCGTCGCGTTCTTCGGCCCGGTACTCAGCTCGGTCCCGCGCGGCGACGACGCGCTGCGGGTGTTCGACGGCGCGGTAGCACTCGCGAGCTACCCGGACTTCTTCGAACTGAAGCGCACCCGCGTCGGTGACCTCAAGTTCACCTGAAACACGTTCTGATACTCTTCGAGTTAACGGCGTTCACTACGCGTGGTCACGTTTTCGAGGGGTCGGGGTTGGCTACTTCACCGGTGCAGGCATTCGCGGAGATCAGCGCGTCGCAGCAACAGGAATCGCCCATCGTGTCCATGCGGCGCGCGGTCGTGCTCGGCGCGAGCATGGCGGGCCTGATGGCCGCACGGGTGCTCAGCGACCACGCCGAGCAGGTCATCATCATCGAGCGCGACGACTCCGACACGGACGCCGGCGCGCGGCCGGGCGTCCCGCAGGGCACCCAGGTGCACGCGCTGTTGCCGGCAGGCGCGGTCCAACTGGAGCGCTGGTTTCCCGGCTTCAACGCGGCGGCATTCGAGGCAGGGGCCGTCATGCCGCCCGCGGACGGCTCGCGTGCCCAGTTCTTCATGAACGGTGACCTGCGCGTGGCGGCGCCGTTCATGGCGGACTGGCCGGTACTGGTCAGCACTCGCCCGTTCCTCGAAGCGCTGGTCCGGCAACGGACCCTGGCCATCGACAACATCACACTGGTCACCGGCCGCGCCGACGGCCTCGTCTTCGACGGCGACCGCGTGACCGGTGCCCGCTACGTGCCGGACGGCTCGCCGGACGTCGTGACCGAGCAGGCCGACCTCGTCGTCGACGCGACCGGCCGGTCCAGCCGGCTCGGTGACTGGCTGGAGGAGAACGGCTGGCAGCGGCCGCCGATGCGGCGCATGCCGATCAAACTGAACTACGCGACCGCGATGTTCGACTACGACGACCAGGTCAGCGACGTGTGGTCGGCCATCTCCCAGTCCAGCGCCGACCCCGACACCGGCAGGCCCGCCCGGATCGGCGGATTCCTCAAGGTCGAGGGCAACCGCTGGATCATGCTGATCTCCGGCTACGGCGACGACCGCCCGAGCAAGGACACCCAGGACTACATCACGCGGTGCCGCAAGGACTTCCCCGAGGTGTTCGGCGACATCGCCGAGCGCGCCACGATGGTCCGCGACGTCATCACCTACCATCAAGCCGACAGCCGACGCCGCGACTTCCACGAGCTGGAGCGGTTTCCCGCCGGGCTGATCGCTGCGGGCGACGCGGTCGCGTCGTTCAATCCGGTCTATGGGCAGGGCATGACGTCGGCGACGCTGCATGCGTCGTGCCTGTCGCAGTACCTGCGCTCGCAGCCGTCGCTGGATCAGCCCGCGATGCCGTACTTCGACCTCGTGCGGGTTGTTGTGGACGTCGCGTGGCAGATTTCTACGTTCGCTGATCTGGAGCTGCCGCACGTCGACGGCCCGTATCCCCGTGGCTACAAGCTCATCCGCTGGTTCAGCGGCCAGTTGTTCAAGGCGTCCATGACGGACTCGGTGACGAACGAGCGGCTGGCCAGGGTCACCACGATGCTGGCGCACCCGAACTCGCTGGCCAAACTCAGCACACTGATGCGTGCCCTGTGGCTCAACCTGCGATCCGGCCTGACTTCATGGCGGTCAGGAGCGCGGTGATCTCAATGTTCAGCACGGGCCCATCAGGGTTCTTGCTGTCCCGCACCGCGCCTTGCGACGCCAACTCGACACAGTTCTGGCCTTCCGCTCCACCGGTATAAGTCGACTTCCGCCAAGTCAGATCGCTCATCGGCCCTCACTCCCGCTCGTACCTCCTTTGCAGGGTAGCAATGAGGTCCGCAGACCGGACAGGGTTCAGCGCTGCCTTGCCCAGCTTCGCCGCATAACGATGGTAGAAGTCGATCTTCTCCTTGTCCTCGATGTAAACGGCCGACCCCTTGCTCTCCAGGTGGACGACCGTCTCGTCGCGCGGGAAGCCGATCATGTAGGCCGGCCAATCGAACCCAACCTCGGCACTCATCGCGGCGGGCACGACCCACAGACGCACATTCGGTCGATCGGCGACCTCCAACAGACTGCGCAACTGGCGAGCCATGATCGCGCTACCGCAAACTGGCCGACGCAGTCCGCACTCGGCCAGGATCACGTCGAACTTGGGCGGCTTCGCCTTGCCGAGAACGCGCTGTCTCACATTCCTCGCCTCAAGCCGCGAGTCGATCAGCTCTGGCGGCACATCGTCGGCCTTCATCACCGCACGGGTGTAGTCCGGTGTCTGGAGCAGGCCCGGTATCCGAAGAGGCTCCGCATTGACCAGCGAGATGGCCTCCGCCTCAAGGTGCATGAGCGTGTCGGTTGTCGGCACCAAGGGGGAATCGAGTATCCAGCGGCCGGGCTCGTCCTGGCGTTCCACCAGGTGCAGGAGCCGGTTGCGTTCCTGGCCCCTCACCTTGTAGATCACCAGTATTGAGGCCAGGTCAGCGACTGAGATGCACTGCTGGCCACGCTCCATCCGCGACAACTTGGACTGTTGCCAGCCAAGCTGATTGCAGACGGCCTGAAGACTGAGACCACAGTCATCGCGAATGTGCCGCACCTCCGCAGCCAACCCATCCTCCCGAACTCGTCTGATCAATTGTCGTCAAGACAACCAGATCCAGCCGAATCCCGCATTCACCCGATAGGCTATTGCAGATACTGCATAATTCCTTCCACGACATAGCGACGATTGCCTACGTAGCAATATTTCTGGCCTACCCGGTGGCGGCCGGCAGGTTCGGCTCAACCAACTTCGCGAACTGGTTCGCCAACTGGCATCCCTGGACGGGATCGGTGCCAGCACTGACCACCACATCGACCCGAGACGAGTTGGTCACTCCGATCGCGATAAGACACAAGCCGGACTGGGTGGATTGCAGTTGCCGGCCCGAGTGACTACCAATGTTGTCCGGGTTTACTGTGGAATCGGCTGTATTGACGTCATTGATTCCCTGACTGTCCCTGATGCCAACTTCGATGCTGTACCCGATGCCATTGTTTGCCGTTGTGTTTTGCCACGTGCAAGCGCGGGCGCCGCCTTCATTGATTGGGGTGGGGGTGCCGAGTTGATTTTGACTGGCGATGTCAGAGCTGAGCAGGTCACACGGCCGGATCGAGGACAAGGCAGGGCCGCTCGACATAGTGCCACCGGACGTGGGGCCGCCGCCTGGCTGGGTGCCGCCGGATGGGCTGCCGCTGCCGAGTGTGGAGTTGGTGCAGGCGGCCAGGCTGAGCAGGGCAGCCACGACGAACAGCAGAACGGCACTTCGACGGTTCACAAGACTCCTCAACACACGCTGTTACAGCCCTATGGTCGTGGTGGTGTTGACCGTAGCGCAGCCTGCTGGTCCTTCGATGACATGGCGAAATTGCCTACGTAGCAATATTTCTGGCCTACCCGGTGGCGGCCGGCAGGTTCGGCTCAACCAACTTCGCGAACTGGTT
>DASXXM010000648.1:0-2881 GCA_036503065.1 Pseudonocardiaceae bacterium
GTCAGGCGACACGCCGTAGCGCTCTCTGTCGGAATATCGGGCCAGTCCTAGAAACCGCGATACGGTCCGATCGTGGACCCGGTGCGCAATCCGTTCGCCCCCGGCGCCGGCCAGCGCCCCCCTGAACTGGCCGGTCGGGACCGCGAGGTCAAGGCGTTCGACGTGGTGCTGGAACGGGTCGCCCGCGGCCGTCCGGAACGCAGTCTCGTGCTCACCGGCCTGCGCGGTGTCGGCAAGACCGTACTGCTGGGCGAACTGCGCTCGATGGCAGTGCGGCGGGGCTGGGGCGCCGGCAAGATCGAGGCACGCCCGGACGCCGAACTGCGCCGCCCGCTGTCCGCCGCGCTGCACCGCGCAGTGCGTGACCTGGCCGTGCGCCATCGTGCGCCGGACCGGGTCGAGACGGTGTTGGGCGTGCTCAAGGCGTTCGCGTTGCGGTCCAACCCGGACAACGCCAAGCTGCGCGACCGCTGGCAGCCCGGCATCGACGTGCCGGCCGCGGTCGGGCGGGCGGACTCCGGTGACATCGAGATCGACCTGGTCGAACTGTTCACCGACGTGGCCGAACTGGCGCAGGACGTGGGCACCGGCGTCGCGCTGCTGATCGACGAGATGCAGGACCTGCTGCCCGACGACGTGTCCGCGTTGTGCGCGGCCTGCCACGAGCTGTCCCAGTCCGGCGCGCCGTTGGTCGTCGTCGGTGCGGGCCTGCCGCACCTGCCGGCGGTCCTGTCCGCCAGCAAGTCCTATTCGGAGCGACTGTTCCGTTACGTCCGCATCGACCGGCTGGACCGCGACGAGGTCAACCAGGCGGTCCTGGCGCCGGTCGCCCGTGAACTGGCCGGCATCGTGCCCGCGGCTCTGGACGCCCTGTTCGAGGCGTCCGGCGGCTATCCGTACTTCATCCAGGCATACGGCAAGGCGGCCTGGGACGCGGCCCCGGCCGACCCGATCACCGCGGAGGACGTCGCGATGGCGGCCCCGGAGGCCGAGGCGGAACTGGCGGTCGGCTTCTTCGGCTCCCGCTACGAACGAGCCACCCCCGCCGAACGCGAGTACCTGCGCGCCATGGCCGAACTGACCGAGGGTCGGGACGAGGGCGCCGGCAGTTCGGACGTGGCCATCTTCCTGGGCCGCAAGCCGTCCTCGCTGTCCCCGGCCCGGGACAACCTGATCAAGAAGGGCCTGGTCTACTCGGCCGAACGCGGTCGGATCGCGTTCACGGTCCCGCACTTCGGTCGCTTTCTGCTCGGCCGCGACGAGTGATTTATCGGGCTCTATAGTCCTGGCGATATAGATTCACATCATCGAGCAGACACTTCGCTCCTGGATACGGTGACCTGAGTCACATTTCCCTACGGTGTAACAAGACCGGATCAGGACACGATGACCAGAGTGGCTCCGCGGTGCTGCCGGACCCCCGACCTGGCAGCACCGCGGAGCGTCCCATATCCGGACATCCCGGCCCTTCGCTCTCGCGGCGGGAACATGATCGGCACCCCATGACGTTGGGCCGTTCGTGGCGAACCTCGCGCGTCCTCGCGTCCGGGCACCGGAACTGGTCGGCCGGAGCTGGCTGAACACCGGCGGCCGTTCCTATTCGCTGCGGGACTTCCGCGGCAAGGTACTGCTGCTGGACTTCTGGACCTTCTGCTGCGTCAACTGCCTGCACGTGCTGGACGAACTGCGCCCGCTCGAGGCGTCGTTCGCCGACGTGCTGGTCACCGTCGGCGTGCACTCCCCGAAGTTCGAACACGAGGCCGACCCGGTCGCGCTGGCCGACGCCGTGGAGCGCTACGACGTCCACCATCCCGTCCTCGACGACCCGTCGTTGACGACGTGGCAGGCCTACGCCGTGCGGGCGTGGCCGACCCTGGTCGTCGTCGACCCGGAGGGTTACGTGGTGCACGTGGCCGCGGGCGAGGGCCACGGCGAGGCGTTGCGCCGGGTCATCGCGGACGTCGTGGCCGAGCACGACGCTCGCGGCACCCTGCACCGCGGCACCGGTCCGTACGTCCCGCCGCCCGCCCACGACACCGTGCTGCGCTTCCCGAGCAAGGCGGTGGTGACCCCGACCGGCACCCTGCTGGTCGCCAACACGGCCCGGCACACCCTGGTCGAACTGGCCGCCGACGGCGAAACAGTGCTGCGCACGATCGGCGCCGGCACCCGGGGCAACACCGATGGCGGCCCGGCCGACGCCCGCTTCGCCGAGCCGGCCGGCCTGGCCGTACTGCCCGCTCCGGTAGCCGACCGGGTCGGCTACGACGTGGTGGTCGCGGACACCGTGAACCACCTGCTGCGCGGCGTTTCCCTTGGCGACGGCAACGTGCGGACGATCGCCGGCACCGGCCACCAGTGGCGGGACGGCACAACGGAGGGCCCCGCCACCGACGTCGACCTGTCGAGCCCGTGGGACGTGGCATGGTGGCTGCCGGCAGGCGGTGTGGTCGTCGCGATGGCCGGCAACCACACCCTCAGCCTGTTCGACCCGATCGCCGGCACCGTCCGCCGATTCGCCGGCACGACAGTGGAAGGGCTGCACGACGGCCCCGCCGACGAGTCGTTCTTCGCTCAACCATCGGCCCTCGCCGCCGACGGCGACCGGTTGTGGCTGGCCGACGCGGAAACCTCGGCACTGCGCTGCGTGACGCCGTCCGGCGCGGTCACCACGGTGGTCGGCGCGGGCCTGTTCGACTTCGGCCACCGCGACGGCCCGGCCGAGCAGGCGCTGCTACAGCACCCGTTGGGCGTCGCCGTGCTGCCGGACCGCTCGATCGCCATCGCGGACACGTACAACGGCGCGATCCGCCGCTACGACCCGACAACGGGCGAGGTAGCCACGCTGGCAACGGATATCGCCGAGCCAACGGACGTCGTC
>DASXXM010000649.1:0-3892 GCA_036503065.1 Pseudonocardiaceae bacterium
CGCGAGCTGGACCAGTTCGAGGTAATCGTCGGACCAGAGGTCCTCCGAGCCGTCCGGCAACAGGATCACCCGCTCGGGCTCAAGGGCTTGCACAGCACCCGGATCGTGTGTCACGAGTACGACGGCACCGGCGAAGCGCCGCAGCGCGTCCAGCACCTGGGCCCGGCTGGCCGGATCGAGGTTGTTGGTCGGCTCGTCGAGCAGCAGCACGTTCGCGGCGCTGGACACCAGGCCCGCCAGCGCGAGCCTGGTCTTCTCGCCGCCGGACAGCGTGCCGGCCTGCTGGGCGAGTTGTTCACCGCTGAACAGGAACGTGCCCAGCAGGTTGCGCAACTGCTGTTCGCCCGCGTCCGGCGCGGCGTGGCGGATGTTCTCCCAGACCGACGCCGTGTGGTCCAGGGTCTCGTGTTCCTGGGCGTAGTAGCCGATCCGCAGGCCGTGACCGGGCACGACCTCACCGGCGTCCGGGCGCTCCCGGCCGCCGAGCAGCCGCAGCAGGGTGGTCTTGCCGGCGCCGTTGAAGCCGAGCACGACCACCTTCGAGCCACGGTCGACCGCGAGGTCGACGCCGCTGAAGACCTCCAGTGATCCGTAGCTCTTGGAGAGGCCCTCCGCGGTGAGCGGGGTGCGGCCGCAGGGGGCGGGGTCCGGGAAGCGGATCTTCGCGACCTTGTCCGCCTGGCGGGTCTCGTCCAAATCGGACAGCAGCTTCTCCGCGCGGCGGGCCATGTTCTGCGCGGCGACCGCCTTGGTGGCCTTGGCGCGCATCTTGTCCGCCTGCGCCATCAGCGCGCCGGCCTTCTTCTCCGCGTTGGCCCGCTCCCGGCGGCGGCGCTTCTCGTCCGCGGCGCGCGCGTCCAGGTAGCGCTGCCAGGTCATGTTGTAGGAGTCCAGTTCGGCGCGGGTGGCGTCGAGGAACCAGACCTTGTTCACCACCGCGGCCAACAGGTCGACGTCGTGACTGATCACGACCAGCCCGCCGTCGTGTGATTTGAGAAAGCCACGCAGCCAGGTGACCGAGTCGGCGTCGAGGTGGTTGGTCGGCTCGTCCAGCAGCAGTGTGGTGGCGGACTTGCCGCTCGCGCCGGCATCGGACGCGGCGAACAGGATGCGGCCCAGTTCCACCCGGCGGCGCTGGCCGCCGGACAGGGTGCGCAGCGGCTGGCCGAGCACCCGGTCGTCGAGGCCGAGGTTGGCGCAGATCCGTGCCGCGTCGCTCTCCGCCGCGTAGCCGCCGAGGGCGGAGAACCGTTCCTCGAGGCGGCCGTAGCGGCGGATCATGGCGTCGCGTTCGGTGTCGTCGACGAGTTCGGCCATCGCGGTCTGGGTCTTCTCCATGTCCCGCAACAACTGGTCCAGACCGCGGGCGGACAGCACCCGGTCCTTCGCGGTGACCGAAAGATCACCTTCGCGCGGATCCTGTGGCAGGTAGCCGAGTTCGGCGGTGCGCTGGACGGTGCCGCCGTAAGGCGGTCCGTCACCGGCGAGGGCGCGCAGGGTGGTGGTCTTGCCGGCGCCGTTGCGGCCGACGAGGCCGATCCGGTCGCCCGGCTGGACGCGCAGTGTGGTGTCCTCGATCAGAATGCGCGAACCGGCGCGCAGTTCGAGGTTGGTGGCGACGATCACGAGTGGGCTCCGAGGCTGTGGTGCCGTCCTCAGGACGGCGGCGGGCAGGCGGCGGCTGCTCACCGGCTGTGACATCAGTCGAGCGACTTCAGTCAGGCGAAACCGGCGAGCCCACTCACGACCTATTCCGTACGAATCACCACGTGTCCGAGTGTACGGGATCGACGCAGCCGGATTTCTCGCTACCGGCCACGGTGTTCGGGCTCCGTGCACTCGCGTGCGACCGACGGCCGATGCGCGCGCCGGAGGCGGCTCGCCGGTTCACCAATCGAGTCGGACACCGGGCCCGGTTCGCAAAGGTGCGAAACGCACGTCCACAACGGCAAGAGTGCCGTCACCGCCAACACGCTGACCTGGTAATCGATCCGCTCGGTCCACAGTATCCGCTGGTGGCGGTCGCCGGGCCGACCGAACGAACCAACCGCCCGCACAGGGGGGATAGCGACATACTTCCCTCCGCGCGGTACGGGCCGTACCGTAATCACCGAGCGCGACCTGGATCATCTTGTGCGTCACTGTCGATGTGGCCGCCACGAGCAAGGACTGCCTGGTCGAGGGCCATCCCGGACTCCGGTCCGAGCCACGGATCGGCCACCGTTCGGTCACGGTTGACACCGGGCCGGTCGCAGTAGCACCAACCGCGGTTACTCCGTTCGACGCATCAACCGGCGCCGAATGGGGGTGTAACAAATGGCGTCACCCAAGTAGGGTAACTCTCGCGTGACGACGTGACGACGGGGAGTCACCATGACTATCGCTGCCAGTCGACCTGACTACGGCCTTGCCCGACCTGTGACAGTTCGGCCTGAACTGGCCAGACTTTTGGCCGGTGGGCCGTTCCCGGAGGCTCTGCGCGCTGCCATCAAGGGCAGTGGGCTGAGTCTCGACCGGATTCAGCACCGCCTGCAACTGCGCGGCATCACCATCAGTGTGGCGACGCTCAGTTACTGGCAGTCCGGTCGACGCCGTCCGGAACGACCGGAGTCACTTGATGCGCTTCGCCACCTCGAAGCCGTGCTTCGGGTGCCACCGAACGCGCTGACCGCACTGCTGGGTCCACCGCGACCGCGCGGCCGCCGGCGGCACACCGGGCGACTGCTGCCGCTGGACGTGCTGTGGGGCAGCAACGCGACCCTGTCCACCCTGCTGACCAGGGTGAACACGTCCTGCGACGGCATACTGGCGCGGATCAGCCAGCACGACAGGTGCTCGGTCAACGCCCAGCGCCAACTCCACGCCGTGCGGGTCAGCCAGGTACTGCGCGCCGAACAGGACGGCGCGGACCGCTGGATCCTCGTCTACGACTGGGAGGCCAGCACCGCGGACGCGCCGCAGATCGTCGGCCTGCGCAACTGCCGGCTCGGCCGGGTCGCCGCCGACCACGAGGCACACATCCTGGTCGCCGAGATGGTGTTCGACCGGCCGCTGGCCACCGGCGAGACGCTGATCATGGACTACGAGGTGATCAACCCGGTCAGCAGCCACGGCAACACCGCAGACTCCTACTTCCGCCGGCTACGCCTGCCGGTCCGGGACTACGTGCTGGAAGTGCAGTTCGACACCGACAACCTGCCGCTGCGCTGCCAGCAGTTCAGCTCACCGGCCGGGGACGTCCGGATGGCCCGGCGCCGCAACCTCACGGTCAGCCCGACCGGCGAGGTACACGCGGTGGCGCTGGGTGTCGGCCCCGGCCTGTTCGGCATCGAGTGGGACTGGCCGCCGGTCATCCCGTCGCCTGCCACCGAGCGGCTGCCGTTACGACAGAACACGGCGACTGCTCAGAACGGGAACACGTCCGTCCACACCTGACCGCGGTGCCCCGTCAGCGCGTCCAACAGTGCCGCTGCCTGACTGTCCGTGAGCGAGGCCACGAAATCGACGACGGCCCGTCCACGGGCCAGCGCACGCACGGCATCCGGCCCGGTCGGCGCCTCGCCGGTGGCACCGACTAGCAGCGCCGGCTCGGCGCGGCTCAACGTGCCGTACTGGTGCTCCGCCAACTCGACCAGCTCGTGCAGCCTGCGCGGCAGCCGGGCGGCCTCCTGCCGGTCGCCGGTCCACTGTTCCAGCTCCTCCACCAGTGACGTCAGCAGCCGCGCCTGGCCCCGCTGGTGCAACGCCAGGTCCGGGCGCTCCAGCACGAAGTGCCGGTGCACGAACTTGAGCACCTGGACCTCGTGCCACTGCTGGGTGGCCAGCAGCACGTGACCGGACCGTACGGACGGCCGCACGGTCACCTGGACGCCCGCGACAGCCGCTCGGTCCA
>DASXXM010000650.1:0-11720 GCA_036503065.1 Pseudonocardiaceae bacterium
CCTCATGCCAGCCTCCGGTCCTTGACGGCCAGCCGCTGCCCGCCGCCGACGTAGCCGACCTCGCGGATGCCCAGCGCGGCATGCAACTGGCCGGCCGGCAGCGTGACCGGGCTCGGCGCAGGGCCGTCGCCCGGCTTGGGCAGCGGATAGGCCGTGGTGGTGGCGCTGAAGAACGTCACGTTGCCCTCGGTCTTGGTGAACAGCTGGTGCACGTGGCCGTTGAGGCACGTCACCGACGCGAACCGGCGCAGGTAGCTCAGCGCCTGGACCGAGTCGTCGGTGGACCAGCCCCATTTCGGATACATGGCGAACAGCGGAATGTGGCTGAACACCACGATCGGGGTGTCGTTGGACAGGCCGGCGACGTCCTTGCGCAGCCAGTCGAGCTGGTCATTGCCCAGGTGCCCCAACGTTTCCAGGCCGAGCGTGTTGACGAGCGCGACGAAGTGCACGCCGTGCGTGTCGAAGCTGTACCAGCCATCGCCCTTGGTGCCGGCGCCGAAGAACTGCCGGTACTGCTTGCCGTTGTCGCCGATGCCGTCGTGCTCGCCGGGCACCGCGAACACGTGTCCGGTGTGCAGCCCGCCCAGCATCTGCCTGACCTGGTCGAACTGGCCGGGCATGGACAGGTGGGTGAGATCGCCGGTGTGCATCACGAAGTCCGGGCGGTAGGGCAGCGCGTTGACCTGCCCGATCGCCTCGCCGAACGACTCGGTGACCATCGTGTTCGCCGGGCCGGTGAAACCGATGTGACTGTCGCTGATCTGCACGAAGCGCAACGCCTTCGGGTCGGCGACCGCCGCGGCCGTGTCGATGGGCTGCTGGGCGACGTGGCTGAGCACCTCGCCGCCGGTGACGGTGAGCACCACCGCCGCGCCGAACCACGCGGTGTGCCGCAGCAGTTGGCGCCGTGTCATGCCGTGCGGGTCCTGGCCGGTCATGGGGTCACCACCACCGTCGCGGTCATGAAGGGATGGATGGTGCACAGGTAGTTGTACGTGCCCGGCTTGGTGAACGTGTACTGGTACGTCGAGCCGGAGTTCAGGGGCGATGAGTTGAACGCGCCGTTCTTCGCGGTCACCGTGTGCGCCTCCTGGTCGGTGTTGGTCCACGTGACCGTGGTGCCGACCTTGACCGTCACGGTGGCCGGCACGAACGCGAAGTTCTTGATGCTCACGGTGTTCGCGGCAACCGGCGCACCGGCAGCGGATGTGGCCGTCGGCATGGCGGCCATCGAGTCGCTTGTGGACGGTGCAGCCGGCGCGACCGCCTGGGTCGTGCCGCCGCAGGCGGCCAGTCCGGCCAGGCCCGCGACGGTCGCCAGCGCGACCGCGAGGCCGGCCGTCCGTTGGTGCAGTGGCATAGTGCTCGTCTCCGTGCGGAGGCCGCCGCCCGGTGCGGGGCCCTCACCCACCAGATAGGGGGGTGGGTTACACGGGTCAGATGCTGTCGCGGACCTTGACGAAACCGGCGACCGCGCGGCGCACCTCGTCCTCGGAATGGGCTGCCGAGAGTTGGACCCGGATGCGGGCCCTGTCCTTGGGCACCACCGGATACGAGAACGCGATGACGTAGATGCCCAGCGCCAGCAGGGCCTGCGCCATCCGGTCGGCCCTGGCCGCGTCGCCGATCATGACCGGCGTGATCGGATGGCTGCCGGGCAGGATGTCGAAGCCGGCGGCCGTCATCTCGGCGCGGAACAGTTCGGTGTTCCGGCGCAGCCGGTCCCGCGCTTCGTCCGAAGTGGACAGAAGATCCAGCACTCGCAGCGACGCCACCGCGATCGACGGGGCGAGGGAGTTCGAGAAGAGGTAGGGCCGGGAGCGCTGGCGCAGCAGGGCCACGATCTCCGCGCGCGCGCTCACGTAGCCGCCGCTGGCGCCGCCGAGAGCCTTGCCGAGTGTGCCGGTGATGATGTCGATCCTGTCGAGGACACCGTGCAGTTCCGGGGTGCCGCGGCCGGTGGCGCCGATGAAGCCGACCGCGTGCGAGTCGTCGACCATGACGATGGCGTCGTGCCGCTCGGCGAGTGCGCAGATCTCGTCCAGTGGCGCGAAGTAGCCGTCCATGGAGAACACGCCGTCGGTGACGATCAGGCGGTAGCGGGCGCCCGCCGACTCTTCGAGGCACCGCCGCAGGTCGGCCATGTCACGGTTGCGGTACCGGAAGCGCCGCGCCTTGCACAGGCGGATGCCGTCGATGATGCTGGCGTGGTTCAGCTCGTCGGAGATGACCGCGTCGGCGTCGGACAGCAGCGTCTCGAACACGCCGCCGTTCGCGTCGAAGCACGAGCTGTAGAGGATCGTGTCCTCCTGTCCCAGGAACGCGGACAGCCGGGCTTCGAGTTCCTTGTGCGGTTCCTGGGTGCCGCAGATGAAGCGCACCGACGCCATGCCGAAGCCCCACTCGTCCAGCGCGCGCTGCGCGGCGGCGATCACGTCGGGGTGGTCGGCGAGACCGAGGTAGTTGTTCGCGCAGAAGTTGACGACGTCCGCGTCGCCGACCCGGATGCCGGCCGCCTGTGGGCTGGAGATGACGCGTTCGCCCTTCCACAACCCGGCCGCCCTGATGTCCGCGAGGGTGGTGCGCAGGTCGGCACGCATGCGGTCGAACACCGTGGTCCTCCTCAGTGGACGATGGCCCGGGTCCAGTCGATGATGATCTTGCCACACTGGCCGGACCGGGCCGCGGCGAACGCCGCCGCGTGCTGGGCGTAGCCGAACCGGTCGGTGATCACCGGTGAGATGTCCAGACCGGCCTGCAACAGCACGGACATCGCATACCACGTGTCGTACATCTCGCGCCCGTAGATGCCCTTGATGGTCAGCATGTGCGTGACGACCCTGGCCATGTCGATCGTGATGTCGTCGGACGGCAGGCCGAGCACCGCGATCCGGCCGCCGTGCGTCATGTTGGCGATCATGTCGCGCAGCGGTTCCGGCCGGCCGGACATCTCGAGGCCGACGTCGAAGCCTTCCTTCATGCCCAGCCGTTCCTGCGCCGCCGCGACGGTCTCCGTCCGCGCGTCCAGCGCCAGGCTCACGCCCACCTTCCCGGCCAGTTCCAGCCGGTAGGGGCTGACATCGGTGATGACGACGTGCCGCGCGCCCGCGTGCCTTGCGACGGCCGCGGCCATGATGCCGATCGGACCCGCACCCGTGACCAGCACGTCCTCGCCGAGCACCGGAAACGCCAGCGCGGTGTGCACCGCGTTGCCGAACGGGTCGAAGATCGCCGCCACGTCCAGGTCGACCTCGTGCCGGTGCACCCACACGTTGCTCTCCGGCAGCACCACGAACTCGGCGAACGCGCCGTCGGTGTGCACGCCGAGCCCGACGGTCCGGATGCACAGGTGGCGCCTGCCCGCCCGGCAGTTGCGACACGTGCCGCACACCAGGTGCCCCTCGCCACTGACCACGTCACCCGGCCGCACGCCGACCACACCCGCGCCGATCTCGGCAACCTCGCCGACGAACTCGTGGCCGAGCACGAGCGGCGGCTTGATCACGCCGGCCGCCCACGAATCCCACGCGTCGATGTGCAGGTCGGTGCCGCAGATCCCGGTCCGCAGCACCCTGATCAGCACCTGCCCGGCGCCGACGGCCGGGATGGGCACGTCGAGGAGTTCGAGCCCCGGTCGCGCCGCGGTCTTGACGAGCGCCTGCATAGCGGTACCCCTCACGAACGGACACTCTCCTGCGGCCCGATAGTACAGTCCATCTAGATTTTCTGACGTCTTCTGTGTAGCTGAGCTTCACAGTCGTGTCAGACTGAGGACGTGATCGACCCCCGCAGGCTGCGTGTGTTGCGCGCACTGGCCGACCACGGCACGGTGACCGCGGCCGCGCGGGCCCTGTACCTGACCCCGTCCGCGGTGTCCCAGCAGCTTGCTGTGCTGGAGGCCGAGGCGGGCCAGTCGCTGCTGGAGCGGCGGGGCCGCGCGGTGCGGCTGACCGCCGCCGGTCACGTGCTGGCCGCGCACGCGAGCGTGATCGCGACGCAGCTCGAGCGGGCCGCCGCGGACCTGGCGGCGTGCTCGGCGGGCAGCGTGGGGGAAGTGACGATCGCGGCGTTCGCGACCGCGATCACCGAGGTCGTCGCGCCTGCCATCGCGTCGTTGCGGACCGGTTCGCCGTCGCTGCGGGTGCGCGTGCGGGACGCGGAGGGCAACGCCAGCGTGCCGCTGCTGATCGAGCGCAAGGTCGACGTGGCGGTCGCCGTGGAGTACCGCGGCGCACCGACGCTGGACGACCAACGGATACTGCGCGAGCCCCTGTACGCGGAACCGTTCGACGTGGTCCTGCCGCCCGGCCACCCGTTGGCGGACATGACGGAGATCAGCCTGGCGGCGCTGGCGCCGGAGCCGTGGATCATCCCGTGGCCGGACAACCCGTGCCACGACGTGGTCCTGCTGGCGTGCGAACGAGCCGGCTTCCAGCCACGCGTCGACTCCCTGTCCGACGACTTCCGAGCCGTGGCCGCACTGGCCGCGGCAGGCGCGGGCGTCGGTCTGGTGCCCAGGTCGGCACTGCGCGGGGTCGACCTGGCCGGCGCGGTCGTACGACCGATGGCGGGGGAGCGACCGACCAGACGCGTGTTCACCGCGGTGCGACGGGGCGGCGAGTCGCACCCGCTGTGGGCCGTGGTGCTGGCTGCCCTACGCCGACACGTCCCCGCCTGACCACTTCTCGAACCGAGAAGTCACCATGCCCGAGCCACCCGTGAGGTTCGGCAACTGCCGCTCCAACAGCCGCACCCGAGCCGACGGCACGATGGCCGTCAACACGCCACCGACGACAGGCTCGTCCGGCAGACCGCCACACCGCACCACCGCCGCCAGCACCTGACTGACCGAATCGGGCGGCACCACGAACTCCACCCGATCCCACGGCTCACACACCACGGTTCCCGCCTCGCGCAGCGCGCCCATCAGCACCAACGGAGTCAGCCCACGAAAGTCCCCGGCAACGGTGACCGGACTCCAATATCCGGTATGAGTCAACGTGACCAGACAGTCCACCACCCGCCAGCCCTGCGGCCCCGTATCCAATGCCGCATACACGGTTTCCTCAATGGCGGTCATGAAGGCGCGAGGCAACGATCCCCGTTCCACGGCCAACTGATACCGCACCCCGCTGTCCACCGGACCGGGCTCGACCCGAAGACCGACCGTCGCCGCGAAGCGATTCTTTCCGATCAACTCCAGTGCATGGCCCACCCCGACGGGCCGCTCGACACAAACGACACGTGGCACCGAGAACTCGGCATCGACCCCGTATTCCTCGGACAGCCGCGCGGCGATCACCTCCTGCTGCACCTCGCCGTACAGTGACACGGTCAGCTCGCCCGGCCCGCCGAGCCGAACGTTGATCAACGGATCCTGCTCGGCGAGTTCACTCAGCGCACTGAACAACAACGGCGCGTCGCCGGCCGTCACCACGGTCTCCATCGTCGGCGGACGAAACCGCGGCGGCACCGGCCGAGCAGTGGCCGACCCGAGCCGATCACCGATCCGAATACCCCGCAACCCGGTCACGTAAGCGATCCCGCCGGCCCCCACGCGGTCCGGTCGCCCACGAGGTGGCCGAACCAGCGTCGCCTTGCCCGCGGCACGCACCACGGTCCCGGCCGAATCCCGTCGCGAGAACGTGATCTGATCACGGGCGCCGAGCGTCCCGGCGAACAACCGAACCACGGCCGAACCGTCCCGCTCGATCGCGAACACCGTACCGTCCAGCGGTTCCGCGTCGGCATTGTCGGCAGCCGGCAGAAAAGCGGTGATCCCGCGAAGCAGCTCGTCGATCCCGGCACCGGTGATGGCCGACCCGAAGAACACCGGATGCACCAGCGCACCGTGCGCCTGCGCGGCCAACTCGCGTTGCAGGTCAACGGTTCGTTCGGAGTACAGATAGGACTCCAGGACGGCATCGCTGTGCTGCGAGAGGACCTCGGCCAACTCGACGGAATCCGGCCATCGCGGTGTCGTACGGGCCGACGGCGTGCCGAGTCCGGACGGCGTACTCAGCGCGATCAGCGCCGGACTCAGGAACCGCCGCAGGTCCGGCATCAGGTCCAGGCCGCGCGCCCCCGCCCGGTCGATCTTGTTGACGAACACCACCGTCGGTACCCCGCAGGCGGCCAGGGTCCGCATCAGGACACGGGTCTGTGCCTGCACGCCCTCCACCGCGGACACGACGAGGACCGCGCCGTCGAGCACGCCGAGTGCCCGCTCGACCTCGGCGACGAAGTCCGGGTGACCTGGCGTGTCGATGAGGTGGATCTCGTGGTCGTCGGTGGTGAACGTCGCGACGGCCGAGCGAATGGTGATGCCACGGCGGCGTTCCAGGGCCATCGTGTCGGTCTGGGTGTTGGCGTCGTCGACGGCGCCCATCGTGGTGATCGCGCCGGTGTCGAACAGCAGCCGTTCGGTGAGACTGGTCTTACCCGCGTCGACGTGCGCGAGGATGCCTAGGTTGACCATGCGGGACAAGCGGGACGTCCTTGGATGTGAGTGATCGACAGGTGGTGGGGTCTGTCGACACTCGTCCCATGCCGGCTCCTCGCTGATGACTCCGCTTCCGTCGCGGACGCTAGCAGCGTGCGGCCCGCGCGGCATCCGAATTTCGGAACCACCGCTCAGCTTGGCGTTTTAACCTGGTCGCGTCGGTACGTGACCCCGGTTGATCATGGATGAAGCCCTGCCCAGCGGCGGCGACCCGAAACCAGTGTGGCTGTGGTGGTCAAAAGTGGACGCCACCGCAGCGGATGTCGACCGCTGTTGGCAGGCATTCCTGCGTCGCTTCGACATCGAGCACACGTTTCGGCTGTTCAAGCAGACCCTCGGGTGGACCGTGCCCCGGCCGCGGCCGACCGGTGGACCTGGCTAGTCATCATCGTGCATACCCACCTGCGGCCGGCCCGGCCCATGGCCGTCGACCTGCGCCGGCCATGGGAGAAGCCGCTCGCACCCGAGCGACTCACTCCGGCGCGGGTGCGGCGTGGATTTCGCAACATCCGCACGAAGATCCCCTCATCCGCCGGTGCACCGAAACCCTCCCGACCCGGTCCTGGACGACCGCCCGGCTCGAAGAACCGGAAACCCGTCCCACGTCTCGACATCGGACGCGTCCTCGCGACCGGTGCGGCATACCAGCGCCCCACGCACCACAAGAAGGGCACCAAACCCCACCGAACCGGTTAACGACAAGATAAGGTCATGACGCCCAATGGCGCTCGGCACCTTACGGACAGGGACGCAAACTGACGATGGCGAACAGTCATTTCGGGAGCCTCGGCGACGTCTGGAAGCACCTGGTACTGGCGGAAGTACTGGAACGGGAACCTCCCCGCTGGTACGCGGAGACGCACGCTGGCTCGGCGGCCTATCTGCTGAATCGCGATCCGCAGCGAGAGTTCGGCATCTGGCGTTTCCTGGCCGCCGCGCCGCGGTCAGCTGAGCTGGCCCGCTCCCGGTACTACGCCATTGCCGGGTCCTGCGCCAGTGCCAGCCCGGCCACCTATCCCGGGTCACCTCTGCTCGCCATGACAATTCTCGGTAACAGCAGCTCGTACCTGCTCTGCGACCTGGATCCGGGCAGCGCCGCCGATCTTCGCTCCTGGTCCCGCCAGCTCGGCTTGCGTCACTGCGAGGTGGCCGGCGCTGATGGCATGGCGGCCGTGGCGGCGTACCTGGCCCGTGGTGAGGGCGGTGGCGATGGCCTGGTGCACGTTGACCCGTTCGAGCCCGATGCCGCAGGTCCGGGCGGAGAGTCGGCGTTGGAGTGCGCCGCAGGTGTCGCGGATAGCGGCAGCGCACTGCTGTTCTGGTATGCGTGGGGCCAGGACCCCGCGCCGGACGGCGGCGCCCCGGCGCGGCTCAGGGCGCTCACGGACGCGCCGTTGTGGTGCGGTGAGGTGACCGTCGTCACCCGGGATGCCTCCGCCCGCGATGCGCGCCGGGCAGCAACGCCAGGCGTCGTTGGCGTAGTTCTCGCGCACGTGCGGCCCGCCACCGCCAGCGCCTGCGCGGCCCTCGGCCAGGCGCTGGCGGAGGCTTATGCCGGTGCCACGCTTCCCGCCGGCCAGCCGGCCAGCCTGACCTTCACCGGCGGCTGGCTGCCCGCGTCTGGCCGGATCTTCGCTCCGGGATCACAGGAATAGTTCTTACTGCGGTTTGGCGTGGTGTTGGCGTCTGGTCGTGGCCAGGGGCGTCACGTCGACCGCGAGTCTGATGCGGCCGTCGGCTGCTCTGGGTAGCTGTTGCGTGGCAACAAGATTCTGCACAGCGTGTCGGCCCGTGCTGTCAGGCAGGTGTAGAAGGCGTGGCGGAACCGGGACAGGTCCCCGAGCGCGCTGGTCGCGCCGGTGTGGTGCACACTGATCATCGAAGCCCTTGGTTGTCGATCTTCCGTCTGTCGCAAGAAGGAATGATCAACCAAAGGCTTCGTCCATGATCAACCGGGGTCGATCACTGGTTCTAGTAGGGCAGCCGCACTTTATAGTTGATCATGCTGTTGAGCTGCGCGACGAGTCGTGTCCGGTGGTGAAACCAGCGGGCACGAGCACTGTGGCGTCGGCGCCACCATATCCAGTGCAGGTGATGGTCCTCGCGCACCAGCCGACGAGTGACCAGCATGAACAGTCGTTTGACTTGGGCGACTGTCCGGCTGCCGTCGGCCGACCTGGGCGCGACCGCAGCGCGCGCCGTGGTCGACTGGATCATGGCCCGGACCGCGGCACCACCGCCCAGGCCCTGCTCCCGGTCGAACTGATCGTCCGCGCCACCACGGCGACCGCCCCGATCCGGCGCAGCAAGCACGCCTGAACGGGGCACGGCAGAGAGCTGGGGTACCCGGCGGGTACCGATCGGGTACCGGGCACGGAAAAGCTGACGGTTGCCTCCACCAATCTCGGACATTGAGGAAGGAATGAGCATTGAGACCGTTCATCAACACGCTGAGACGTAAGGTTCTCGGCCGCGCTCTACTCGTCGGCGGCGCACTGGCCGCCATCTTCTGCCTCACCGGCACCGCGGCGTCTGCAACCGTCGGACCAGGCCTGACCGCCGCAAGCTTCATTCTTCAGCAGTCTGATTGGGGCTGCAGCACGTCCTCTTCGTCGTCGACTATCGAGCTGGTATTCCAGTGCGACGGAAATCTCGTTCTTTACCAACTCTCACCCCGGACTCCGTTGTGGGCGTCAGGAACCAACAACAGGGGCGTGACCGACCTCGACTGGTCGCAGTCCGGCTATATAAAACTCCTGAACAGCAGCGGTGGCATCGTATGCACCGTCGGCGCGTTGAGCCCAGCACCGGGGGGCGTTGCTCAGGTCCAGGACGACGGCAACTTCGTCTTCTACGACACGTCCGGGAATCCCACCTGGGCCACCGCCACCAACGGCCCACGACAAGGCAACCTCGACTACTGCTTCACGTAACCTGATCGACCAGTAGGATAGCAGCACCTTGATCAGGTCATGCCGTAACGATCTGTCGGCGGAGTCGGGCTCGGTGGTGCAACCAGCGAGCCCGAGTCTGATGACGCCGACGCCACCAGACCCAGCACAGATGATGCTCCTCGGGCAGCGACCAACGAGTGACCAGCACGAACAGGCGTTTGACCTCGTGTAAAGCCGAACCTGGGAATTGTCGAGTCCGAAATAGTCTTTGCCGAACTCGAACCCCTCCTCGACCGGCCAGCGCAGACAGGCCACCCGCACCAGCGTCATCATCGTGACGGGCTGTCCCCGGGCACGAAGCAGTAATGGAAGGCCAGTTCACCGGTGACCAGGTTTTTTGCGGATGAGCAGGTAATGCTGGGGCTGGTGGTCGCGATCCAGACCCAGGCGTAGCGGCGTTCGCCCTTGGACCCGGCCACCGAGCAGATCTGCCAGGCGTCGGTGCCGACGTAGCGGGCCACCACCTCGTCGGCGCGGGCGCTGGACTCGGGCGCGAGCTGGACATGGAAGGCGCATCCGACTCGCATCACATAGCCAACTCCGTTGTCTTGAAGGAACGTCCGCAACTGACCCGAGCGGCCGTACACCTCGTCGCCCGCAGCCCAGGACGGCATCGTGTCATCGGTGAGCATGTCGCGGCAGATGTCGATGGTCAGCTGGGTTTGGTGCGGAACGCTAGGGTCATCACCGATCCTGCGGGAGGCGCGGCGCGCCGGGTCGGCGAGTTGATCGGCCGGGACGTAGATCCGGGCGGCGACCAGGGCATGCCCGCCGGTTGTGGCGTACGAGCATTACACCGTGTTCACCCCGTTGGCGATCCGGCTGGCGCAGCCCATGTACTGCCGCTGGCCCCCGACGGTGTCCTGGCCGGTCTTCTCCTGTCCGGATTCGTCCAGCGCAGTGGTTGACCGGTCAGGTGTTCGGCCACGAACCCGCGCACGATGTTCATTGCCTGGTCGTGGTCCCACACCGCGTGGTTGAGCAGTCGCTGCATCCGGTCTGGGTGAGCTCCCCGGCTGCCTCGGCCAACGTCCAGC
Source organism: Pseudonocardiaceae bacterium (assembly GCA_036503065.1). Lineage (GTDB taxonomy): Bacteria > Actinomycetota > Actinomycetes > Mycobacteriales > Pseudonocardiaceae > DATEPR01. Next base: position 10,497 of record DASXXM010000650.1, read on the forward strand.
CGTTCTTGCGGGGCAGGTCGCTGATCAGCCCCGACATGTACTTCCTGGCTTGCGCGAACGGTTGTGCCCGGGCGAAGCAGGGTTTGAGCCGCCGGTGCAGCCTGGCCAGATTCGACACCGCGTGGTCACCCTCTACGTTGGCAACCGCAGCCGCCTCACGGTCTTCTTGCCTCACAACATGATGATCTTGAGGTGGCTGTTTCTATGATCATCCGGGTCTGGCGAACGCCCTGATCAGCCATAACCCGAAAGTGCGGCTGCCCTACTAGCAAGTTAAACGCCAAGCGTACGTCCAGCAGTCCGGGCGTTGTCGCACTTCAGAAGGGGTGGGAAGAGATGTAACCGGGCGTCAAGCTCAGGATAGCCAGCCGGTGTGAGTCCGGTCCGGGGAGACACCAGGGTCCCCGGTAGCTGACTCCCGGCGTCGATCGAGAGGTCGGCGTCGAAGTGGAGTGACAAGCGCCCCTCGGGGGCGTGCGACCGACCAGTCCGCAACATGAAGTGAAGCTTGCAGCGTCGTTATTTAAGCCCTGTCAGCGATGGCGGGGGCCAAGGAGGAGCCGAGCCTGTGCTTGAACGGCGAAGGCCATGGAAGGCGATCTTGGACCTGGAGCGGTCGCCGAAGAACCTCCCGGCGTAAGGAGCGTGGAATGGTCGGAAGGGTGTCCTGGGAACTGGAGAGAGCCTCCTGGACCCCGCGCATGCGGTGTGGGAAGCGTGGCTCGCCTATAACCGGCCCAACCGGGAAGTGGCGGGCTGTTCAGAGGCAGTCGGAGGGGGTCGTAGTAGTGCCGATCGGCGGGACAACATAACCCGTCGGGAGCGAAGGGCCCCTGCTTCATCGGCGCGATCCGCGACCAAGGAGGGACTCGGGTGAGTGCCGTTTCGGCTAGTTCCGCCCGCCGGGAGGACATCGGCCGCCTGGCGCGGCGTCCTCTGGACAAGGTCCGAGCCTTGCAGTGGACGCTTTACCGCTGTGCCAAGCAAGAACCCGAACGCCGATTCCATGCCCTGTATGGCCACGTTCACCGCATGGACGTCTTGTGGCGGGCCTGGATCAGTGTGAGTACGAACCGGGGCGCGCCCGGCGTGGACGGGGTGACCGTCGACGCGGTGGCGGCCTCGGGGGTGGAAGATTTTCTCCAGGACCTGGCGGAGCAGCTACGGACGCATAGCTATCGTCCGGCAGTGCTGCGGCGGGTCCAGATTCCCAAGCCGGGGCGG
>DASXXM010000651.1:0-8863 GCA_036503065.1 Pseudonocardiaceae bacterium
CATCCGAGCCTCGCTCTCCGACGCTCTGGACCGGATAGCCTCCAGCGACGCCCTGACCCGCACCGGCCGCGACCAGGTCGCTGGCCTGCGCTACGCGCTGCGGATCGCCAACCGGTAGGAGGACAGCCCGTGCCCGGACAACCCGACGCCGCCGCGCTCGCCGCATTCGGTTACGAGTTGGGCATCCTCAAGCGGATGCGGCGGGCCGGATGGTGGCATGCCGGGGTCCGCGACCCCGAGTCCGTTGCCGAGCACACCATGCGGGCCGCGCAGTTGGCCGCGCTCATCGCCGCCGAAGAAGGCGCCGACCCGGCGCGGGCGTCGTTGCTTGCGTTGTGGCATGACACCCAGGAGACCCGCACCGGCGACCTGCCCCACACCGTCGCCGGCTACCTCACCAAGCCGGAGCCCCGCCAGATCACCGCGGACCAGACCGCGAACCTGCCACAACGGTCCCGTGACCTCGTGCGTACAGGTGTGGACGAGTACGAGAGTCGGGAAACGTCCGAAGCGCGCTGCGCGGCCGATGCCGACAAGCTGGAGATGCTGTTGCAGGCCATCGAGTACCGCGACGTCGGCGTGCATCGCGTCGAGGGCTGGATCGAATCCGCGCTCAAGGGCCTCACCACCGAGACCGCCCGTCGCATCGCCGAAGCAGCCATGACGATCTCACCACTGGCCTGGCGTGACCGCTGACCGTCATCCTAAATCGATTCCGTGCCCCGGTGTCGGTCGACATCGGGTGCACATCATGCGCAGACGATCTGATCCGCCTTGACAGCCGCCACGAGCGCGGTGACGTACACGTTCAGCACGTCCGTTCGTGTTCTCTTCTGATCCTGGCAGCGAATTCGGCCGACTTGGCGGGGTTCAACGCTGCCTGGACCAGCCTGTCGGCACGACGTCGGTAGAAGTCGGTCTTGTCCGGCTCCTCCAGGAAGACGGCAGAGACTGTGCTCTCCAAGTGGACGACTGGCCTGGAGTCGGCGTGGAAACCCATCTTGTAGAACGAATCGCTGAATCCGGCTTTTGCGCTATGGGCAAGAGGTATGACCCACATTCGTACATTCGGCAGCTCAGTGAGGTCCAGCATGGCGCGTAGTTGCTGCCGCTCCTGGCCCTGCACCCGGTAGAGCGCCAGCAACGCGCCCAGATCTATCTCGGAAATGCACTGCTTGCCCGTCTCCATTCTGGACAGCTTGGACAGCGGCCACCCGAGCTTCTCGCAGACATCGTCCAGGGTCAGCCCACGCTGCTGATCGCGAATGTGCCGCAACTCCGGACCCAGGCCGCTCCGTATCACCGTCACGAGCTTCTGTGCACCCATACGTCCTCCCGAATCAAACTGACAGTTGCAGCAATGACAATGTCAGATCGCGAGAAGCGATGCATTCACCCGATAGCGCTTGCTTATATCGCATAATCTTACGAGATGCCGACCTGGCCCGGCGGGTGGCCCGGAGCGCTGGCTGGCGGTATCGTGGGAGTTAACGCATACTAACCTGACGAGGCGAGGGGGACCGATGGACGCACCCGTGCTGGGCACTGCCGCCGACACCGGTGGCGATGCCCACCGTCGCAACGTCAAGGCGCACACCGCGCTGGTCGACGAACTGCACGCCCGGCTGGCCGACACCCGCCGCGGCGGCCCCGAGCGGGCCAGGGAACGGCACGTGTCGCGCGGCAAGCTGCTGCCTCGAGACCGGGTCGACACCCTGCTGGACCCCGGTTCGCCGTTCCTCGAACTGTCCACGCTCGCGGCCGTCGGCATGTACGACGACGAGGCGCCGGCCGCCGGCATCATCACCGGCATCGGCCGGATCGCCGGCCGGGAGTGCGTCGTCGTGGCCAACGACGCCACCGTCAAGGGCGGCACGTACTACCCGATCACGGTCAAGAAGCACCTGCGCGCCCAGGAGGTCGCGCTGCACAACCGGCTGCCGTGCGTGTACCTGGTCGACTCCGGTGGCGCGTTCCTGCCGCGGCAGGACGAGGTCTTCCCGGACCGGGAGCACTTCGGCCGCATCTTCTACAACCAGGCGACCATGTCCCGCCAGGGCATCCCGCAGATCGCCGCCGTGCTCGGCTCGTGCACGGCGGGCGGTGCCTACATCCCGGCGATGAGCGACGAGGCCGTGATCGTCCGTAACCAGGGCACCATCTTCCTCGGCGGTCCGCCGCTGGTGCAGGCCGCCACCGGCGAGGTCGTGTCCGCCGAGGACCTGGGCGGCGGCGACCTGCACTCCCGCACGTCCGGCGTGACCGACCACCTGGCCGACGACGACCAGCACGCGCTGCGCATCGTCCGCACCATCGTGTCCACGCTCGGCCCGCGCGTGCCCCGGCCGTGGGAGACACAGCCGACCGAGGAACCCGCCGTCGACCCGGACGACCTGTACGGCGTCGTGCCCACCGACCCGCGGACCCCCTACGACGTGCGCGAGGTGATCGCGCGGATCGTGGACGGCAGCCGGTTCGCCGAGTTCAAGCAGCTCTACGGCCCGACGCTGGTCACCGGTTTCGCCCGGCTGCACGGCCACCCGGTCGGCATCGTGGCCAACAACGGTGTGCTGTTCAGCGAGTCGGCCCTGAAGGGCGCGCACTTCATCGAGCTGTGCGACCAACGGTCGATTCCGTTGGTGTTCCTGCAGAACATCACCGGCTTCATGGTCGGCCGGGAGTACGAGGCCGGCGGCATCGCCAAGCACGGCGCCAAGATGGTCACCGCCGTGGCGTGCGCGCGGGTGCCCAAGTTCACGGTGATCATCGGCGGCTCGTTCGGCGCCGGCAACTACTCGATGTGCGGCCGCGCGTACTCGCCCCGTTTCCTGTGGATGTGGCCCAACGCCCGGATCTCCGTGATGGGCGGCGAGCAGGCCGCGTCGGTGGTGGCGACGCTTCGTGCCGAGCAACTCGACAAGGCAGGCACGCCGTGGTCGACCGACGATGCGGAGGCGTTCAAGCAGCCGATCCGGCAGCAGTACGAGGCGGAGGGCAGCCCCTACTACTCGACCGCCCGGCTGTGGGACGACGGTGTGATCGACCCGAAGGACACCAGAACCGTGCTCGGCCTCGCCCTGTCCGCGGCGGCCAACGCGCCGCTGCCGCCGGTCGGCTACGGCGTCTTCAGAATGTGAGGCACCGTTGTTCGACACTGTTCTCGTTGCCAACAGAGGCGAGATCGCGGTACGGGTGATCGACACGCTGCGCCGCATGAACATTCGCTCGGTCGCCGTCTACAGCGACCCGGATGCCGGCGCCCGGCACGTGCTGGCCGCCGACGTCGCCGTGCGGATCGGCCCGGCCAGGGCCGCGGAGAGCTACCTGTCGATAGCGCGGATCGTCGAGGCGGCCCGGCGGACCGGCGCGCAGGCGGTTCATCCCGGTTACGGCTTCCTGTCCGAGAACGCCGCGTTCGCGCACGCCTGCGTGCGGGCCGGGCTGGTGTTCATCGGGCCGCCCGCGAGTGCCATCGAGGCCATGGGGGACAAGATCCGCGCCAAGCTGGCCGTCGAGGCGGCCGGTGTGCCGGTGGTCCCCGGCCGTACGGAGCCCGGCATGTCCGACGACCGGTTGACCGCGGCGGCCATCGAGGTCGGCTTTCCCGTGCTGCTCAAGCCATCCGCGGGCGGCGGCGGCAAGGGCATGCGTCGCGTCGATGATGCCGACGGCCTTGCTGAGGCCATCGCGTCCGCCCGCCGTGAGGCCGCCGCGTCCTTCGGCGACGACACCCTCCTGGTGGAACGGTTTGTCACCCGGCCGAGGCACATCGAGATCCAGATCCTCGCGGACAGCCACGGCACCGTCCTACACCTGGGTGAACGCGAGTGCAGCCTGCAACGGCGACACCAGAAGATCGTCGAGGAGGCACCGTCCCCGATCCTGGACGAGCCCACCCGCGGGCGAATGGGCCAGGCCGCCGTCGACGCGGCCAAGGTCGTCGGCTACACCGGCGCAGGCACGGTCGAGTTCATCCTGTCCGCCGATCGGCCCGGCGAGTTCTTCTTCATGGAGATGAACACCCGGCTACAGGTCGAGCACCCGGTCACCGAGCTCGTCACCGGCATCGACCTGGTCGAACAGCAGATCCGGGTGGCGGCGGGGGAACGCCTGTCCGTGCGCCCCGGCCGGCCGAACGGCCACGCCATCGAGGTCCGTGTCTACGCGGAGGACCCGGCCCGCGGCTTCCTGCCCACCGGCGGCAAGGTGCTGGCGCTGCGCGAGCCGACCGACCGGCTGCGGGTGGACTCCGGCCTGCTGCCCGGCATGGCGGTGACCAGCGACTACGACCCGATGCTGGCCAAATACATCGCCCACGGCCCGACTCGCGCGGACGCCCTGCGTGCCCTGCGTGCCGGGCTGGCCGACACCCTGCTGCTCGGCGTGACCACGAACATCGGCTTCCTGCGCCGCCTGCTGGCCGATCCGGCCGTGGTTGCCGGCGAACTGGACACCGGCCTGGTCGAACGTGCCCTTCCCGACCTGGTCGACGATGACCTGCCGACGGATGTGCTGGTGGCGGCCGTGCTGGAACGCGCGCTGACGTTGGCACACGGCACCGACCCGTGGGACATGCCCGGCGGCTGGCGGATCGGCGAGCCGGCCTGGACGTCCTGGTCCATCGGGATGCCCGGCCACGACCCGGTGCGGGTCCGCCTGCGTGGCCGCGCCGACCGGGCGACGGTCGCGATCGGCGACGACGACCCGGTTTCAGCTGCCGCCCGTTGGTCCGGCGACGACCTGGTCGTCACCCACGAGGGCACCACCCGCCGCTACGGGTGCGCCCGCGACGGTGCCGTGTTGTGGCTGGGCTTCGAGGGCCGCACGTGGGCCCTCACCGAAGTCGAACGTGCCGCCGCGGTGGCGTCGAGCGGGTTTCGCGGTGGACCGCTCACCAGTCCGATGCCGGGAACCGTTCTCGCCGTGCGTGTTCCGCAGGGCGCACACGTAACAGCCGGCACACCGTTGCTGGTGGTAGAGGCAATGAAGATGGAGCACACCATTACCGCACAGGTCGATGGGGTGGTTTCCGAGTTGTTCGTCCACGCTGGTCAACAGGTCGCGCTGGACCAACCCTTGGCTGTAGTCACGCCGGAGAACCCGGAGGAGCGACGATGATCGACAACAGGCTCGACGACGAACACGAGGCGCTGCGCAAGACGGTCGAGGACTTCGCCCGGCACGAGGTGGCGCCGGTGATCGCGGAGTTCTACGAGCGCGGTGAGTTCCCGTACGAGATCGTCGCCGGCATGGGCCGGATGGGCCTGTTCGGACTCCCGTTCGCCGAGACGTACGGCGGCATGGGCGGTGACTATTTCGCGTTGTGCCTTGCGCTGGAGGAGTTGGCCCGCGTCGACTCGTCGGTTGCCATCACGGTCGAGGCAGGCGTTTCCCTTGGCGCGATGCCGTTGTACCGCTTCGGCACGCCGGCACAGCAACAGCGCTGGCTGCCCGCGCTCTGTGCGGGCAAGCGCCTTGGCGCCTTCGGCCTGACGGAGCCCGGCGGCGGCTCCGACGCCGGTGCCGTGGCCACCACGGCCCGGCTGGACGGCGACGACTGGGTGATCAACGGCACGAAGGCGTTCATCACCAACGCCGGCACGGACATCACGTCGCTGGTGACGGTGGCCGCCGTCACCGGCACGAAGCCCGACGGCGGCAAGGAGATCTCCACGATCATCGTGCCGACCGGCACTCCCGGTTTCACGGTCTCGAAGAAGTACTCGAAGGTCGGCTGGAGCGCGTCGGACACCAGGGAACTGTCCTTCGCCGACTGCCGGGTACCCGCGGCGAACCTGTTGGGCGAACGAGGCCGCGGCTATGCCCAGTTCCTGTCTATTCTGGACGAAGGCCGGGTCGCGATCGCCGCGCTGGCAACCGGTCTGGCGCAGGGCTGCGTCGACGAGTGTGTGCGCTACGCCCGCGAGCGCGAGGCGTTCGGCCACAAGATCGGCGAGTATCAGGCGATCCGGTTCAAGATCGCCGACATGGAGGTCCGCACCCACACCGCCCGCCTGGCGTACTACCACGCCGCGGCCACCATGCTGCGTGGCGAACCGTTCAAGAAGGAGGCCGCCATCGCCAAGCTGGTGGCGTCCAACGCGGCCATGGACAACGCCCGTGACGCCACCCAGGTGTTCGGCGGCTACGGCTTCATGAACGAGACCCCGGTCGGCCGGTTCTACCGGGACGCGAAGATCCTCGAAATCGGCGAGGGCACCAGCGAGGTCCAGCGGATGGTCATCAGTCGCCACCTGGGCCTGTAGCGGTCGACGCCTCCGTTCGGACGAACGGAGTAGCCGAAATGATGGACACAGTTCTTACGTCATGGGCCGACGGTTTGTGGAGTACTCACGTACTTGGCGAGCCGAACCAGCTCACACGTTAACAGAATTGAAACCGGAGTTGTCGACAAAAAGCTGAGTCGTGCTCGCGCTGCATTCACAGGTTTCGAAGGAGGCCAGGAGTGTGACCAGCATGAAATCTCCATCGCGACTGGGACGGCGTCGCAGGACGCCGCTCCAGCGGGTTGGCCCACCGGGCGGCGAACCACCGCCCGTCAAGGCACCCGCATCCGGATCGGGCCGGGGTCTGCTCTGGCGCCTGTTGAGCGTCGTGGTCCTGGGTGCGATCCTCTTCGTCCCCGCGACCAACGCCTTCGCCTCTTCACCGGGCGGTGGCGCGCCGACGATGGCCAAGACGGTGATCAAGGTCACCATCGTCGGAGACTCGTTCACGAGTGGCGAGGGCGCCGACCCGGGGACGTACAAGGTGGTGCCTTCCGGCAGCAACGGACACCAGCAACTGTTCGCGGTCGACCCGGCACACCAGTCGAGCGCCGCGCCGACGCTGCAGGCACTCAACCAGATCCAGGCGGCGAATCCGGGCGTCGACATCCAGATCACGTTCGTGCCCGTTTCCGGTGCCACCCGGACCAGTCTCTACCAGGTCACCAGGCCGGGTACGCCGTTCGAGCAGCCGGCCCAGATCGACGCGGTAAAGAATGCCGACGTGGTAATCGTCGGCATCGGCGGCAACGACGCGCGGTTCACGGACTGGATCACCACGGTGCTCTCGTCGCGTGAATCGACGTCGGCGCAGCAGTTCCCGCAGTTCATGGCGCCGTTCAATGACGGCTCCTATCTCAACAATCAGGTCAGTCTGCTCAACGACATTTCGGCACTGGCAAGCCCGAATGCCTCGATCGTCTCACTGGGATATCCGAAGGCAATGCCTGCGGTGGTGCCCGGCACGCCGACGTGGTGGGATCCGTTCAGCTGGTCCACGATCAGCCAGGGCGAGGCCGACATGTCCAACCAGCTGGCCGGCGCCCTGAGCACGGCGAACCAGCAGGCATCGATGACGGTGGGCAGCCAGCATCCGACGCAGCAGTTCATCTTCGCCGACGCGTCGGATGCGTTGCAGGGCCACGAGTTGTTCACCAGTCAGGAAGGGCTGCACGGCCTCGACCTGACGAACACCGCAGGCTCCTACCACCCGAACCCGCTAGGGCAGGTGCTGCTGGGCAGCGTGTTGCAGCCCTATATCGAGCAGGCGGTGAACAACCAGCTGGCCATGCAGGGCGTCCAGGGAGCGGAGAACGTCGCTCCCATCACCCCGACGTTCTCCTACCAGTGGAACCTGCGGGTGCAACTGCCGTTGCAGATGCAGGCAACGGCCCCGCCGCCGCTCGGGACCGACCCCAACAACCCGAGCCTGACCTTCCAGAACCCGCCGGCACAGCCATGGCCGACGCCACCGGCGGACACCAACGGCACCGGCGACAAACCGAAGGACACCGGCAAGCCGGCCGATCAGCCGGCAGGCTCCGACAAACCGGCGGCCCCGCCCGCGGCACCCGCCGACCAGCCGAACACGCCGGCAGCACCCGCTGTCGACCAACCCAACACGCCGGCCGCACCCGCACCTGCAGCCGGTCAACCGAATACCGGCGCGCCCGCGGGCGCTGAGCAGCCGGCGCCGGCCGCCCCCGCGCAACCGAACGCCGACCAGCAGCCGGGCGCCAGCCCGCCGGCCGACGGCACCACGGCGCCGGCCGCCCAACCGAATACCGGCCAACCCGCTGGTACTCCCGACAGCACCGGACCGGCCGGTGCGACACCAGGCACACCCCAGACACCCGCCGCGACAACCCCGGATGCGACAACCCCGGGCGCCACAACGCCTGACGCCACAACGCCGGGCGCCGCAACGCCTGGTGTGACACCGCCGGACGCCACAACGCCGGGGGGTGCCGCGACACCAGGCAGCCCGCCAACGGACAGAACGGCACCGGCCGCTGATCAACCCGCCGCGCCGGCTCCTGCCCAACCCGGTACCGGTCAACCGGCCGGTACCGACCCAAGCGCGGCCCAACCTGGCTTCGGCCAGCCGGCCGTCGCACCGGACACACCCGCTGGCGTCACTCCGCCTGCCGCGGCAGGTCAGCCTGTGGACCCCGGCCAACCAGCGGCCCAACCCGCGCCTGCCCCGGACCCGGCACCTGCCCCGGCGCCAGCACCTGCGCCGGCGCCAGTACCGGCACCAGTGCCGGCTCCGGATCCGGTGCCGGCTCCGGTGATCGACCCCGCTCCTGTGCCGGCCCCGGCACCGATAGTGATACCGGCGCCGGCTCCAGCGCCGGCTCCGATTATCGATCCAATTTCGGTGCCGGCGCCGATAGTCATACCGCCTCCGGATCCACTGCCGGCTCCGGTGATCGCGCCCGTGCCGATACCGACGGCCCCGCCCATAGACCCCGGGGTCGATACCGGCACGTCCGGTATCGGCAGCGGTGGCACCGGGCTCGGCTCCGTTGACACCGGGCTCGGTTCCGGTGTGGACAGTGGACTCAGCACGGGAA
>DASXXM010000652.1:0-10512 GCA_036503065.1 Pseudonocardiaceae bacterium
TATGACAACGCCGACCTGCCGTTCGGCACCCTCATCGACGAACTCGGCGTCCGCCGCTCGCCCAGCAGCCATCCGCTGTTCCAGATCGTGTTCGCCGCCCCGCCGGTGCTCGCCGCGCCGATCGTCGTCGACGACGTGACCTTCTCATTCGGCAGCGGACCCGGCACGGAATCGCTGCTGGACATCGAGATCCAGGTGTTCGACGACGGCGCCTCGATGGCCGGGTACCTGAAGTATCGGACCGAGTCCTTCGCAGATGGGGACATCAGCCGGCTGCTCGACCATTACCTGCTGCTGGCCCAGCACCTCGTCGACGCGCCGGACGGGAGCCCCGCGGCGATCGCGCTGCTGCGGCCGGACGAATGGCGTCGGGTGGTCGTCGACTGGAACGACACCGCGACGGACTACCCCCGGGACGCGACCCTGGTCGAGCTGGTGGCGCACTGGGCGCGGACGACGCCGCAGGCCGTTGCCGTGCGCTGCGCGGGCCAGGACCTGTCCTACGCCGAACTCGACCAGCGGGCCGACCGGCTGGCGAACGTGCTGCGGGGCCGTGGCGTCGCGGCGGGCGATGCCGTCGCCGTCTGTCTGGAGTTCTCGCACGACTGGGTGATCGCGGTGCTGGCGGCGCTGAAGGCGGGCGGCGCCTACGTGCCGCTCGATCCGGCCTATCCGGCGGCGCGGCTGACGATGATGTGCGAGGACGCCGAGGTCCGCGTCGCGCTGACCCGCGCTGCGCTGGCCGACCGGCTGACCGTGCCGCTGGTCCTGCTCGACGGCGAACCCGAGCCGGTCGTCACGTCCGCCGACCCCGCTGTGTCGGCGACCGATGTCGCGTACATCATGTACACGTCGGGATCGACCGGCCGGCCCAAGGGCGTCGCGGTGACCCACCGGAACATCGTGCGGCTGGTGCGCGACACGAACTATGTCCACTTCGGACCGGGCGACGTGGTCGCACAGGCGGCCAGCCTGTCCTTCGACGGGTCCACGTTCGAGATCTGGGGCGCCCTGTGCAACGGCGGGACGCTGGTCGGCATCCAGCGCGACGACGTGCTGTCCGCCGCCGACCTCGAAGCCGCGCTGCGGACGAACGCGGTGGACGTGCTGTTCCTGACCACGTCGCTGGCCAAGCAGCTCGCCACCGAGGCGCCGCAAACGTTCGCGTCGTTGCGCTGCCTTGTCTTCGGCGGCGAGCAGGCCGACGCACGGATGATCGCCGCGCTGCTGAACGACACCGACGACGGACCGGAGCTCGTGAACGGCTACGGCCCGACCGAGGCGACCACGTTCGCCACCACCCACTCCTGGCAGCCAGGTACGACGCCACCGGCAGCCGACACGCTGATCCCGATCGGCAGGCCGATCGCGAACACCACGATCTACCTGCTCGACGCGGACCGCCAGCCGATCGGCCCCGGCCGCGTCGGCGAGATCTACATCGGCGGCGACGGCGTGGCCAAGGGTTACGTCGGCAGGCCGGACCTGACCGAGGAACGGTTCGTGCCGGACCCGTTCGGCAAACCGGGCGGCACGCTCTACCGCACCGGCGATCTCGGCCGGTACCGCGAGGACGGCGTGATCGAGTGCCTTGGCCGGATCGACCGCCAGGTCAAGCTGCGCGGCTTCCGCATCGAACCGGGCGAGATCGAGAAGTGCCTGCACGAGACCGGCCTGGTGACCGCGGCCACCGTGCAGGTCCGTGACGGCGCTGTCGGGCCGATGCTCGTCGGTTACGTTGTCCCGCAGGGCACCGCGTCCACCGACGAGATCAGCGATCGGCTGCGGGCATTGCTGCCGCCGCACCTCGTGCCCAGCGCGCTCGTCCGGCTGGACGCCCTGCCGTTCACCGAGAACGGCAAGCTGGACATCGCCGCGCTGCCCGACCCGGTGGTGGCCGCCGCGGCACCTGCCGAGGCCACCACGCCGACCGAGCGGATCGTGCTGGACGTGTGGCGAGACGTGCTGGCAATGCCCGACCTCGGCGTGCACGACGACTTCTTCACCATCGGCGGCCACTCCATCAACGCAGGCCAGGTCATGGCTCGACTGCGCGCGTCGATGCGGATCACCGCTCCCCTGCGGCTGATCTTCGACAATCCGACGGTCGCCTCGCTGGCCGAGGTGTTGCGGGAACGGCAGGAGCGGCAGCAGGTCTGACCGGCTACGCGGTGGCCGGTTCCGGCGCCGGCACCGGATCGGACTGCGCCGCCGCGCGCCGGTACCACAGCAGTGCCGCCACGATCAGCACGCCGCCGACGGCCGCGGTGGTCAGGATCCCGCCGTTCAGGCCGAAAACGGCCACGAGCGTACCGGCGAGAATGCCGCCCAGCGGCAGGCCGGCCGAGCAGACCGCGGTCAGCAGGCCGAAAACCCGGTTCTGGAAGCGGGCCGGCACCCGCTCGTAGAGCAGCGCGCCCCAGGTCGGGTTCGTCGCCGCGCCCGCCGCGCCCGCCACGAACGTGACGACGAGCACGATCGGCAGGTTGTGCGTCAGTCCCAGCACGAGCGGCCGGGGCACGCTGCCCAGCAGCGCGCCGGCGAGCACGGTCGCGTGGCGCGGCAGTCGATTCGCGTAGGCGGTGAAGACCACACTGCCCAGCACCGAGCCGATCGCGTAGGCGCTCATCACGCTCCCGCCGGCCGCCGCCGAATGCAGCACGGTGGAGATCCACAGCGGCACGAACACCGAGTTGTTCGCCTGGTTCAGCACGTTCAGCCCGAAGATCACCGCGGTGAGGCCGAGTACGACCTGGTCGCGGGACGCCTCCCTGGCACCTTCCCGCAGCGCCCCCAGGTAGCCGCCCTTCGGCTCGTCGGTCGCCTCCTCGATGGGCAGCGGCCACACCAGAACGGCGATGATGAGGCCGCACACCACGAAGGACACGGCATCCACCGCGACCGCGCCCGGCGCGCCGAACCAGACGACCAGCAGGCCGCCGACGGAAGCGCCGACCAGTTGCGTGACGCGGACCACGCTGGAGTAGGCGCCCATCACCCGTTTCATGCTGAAGCCGGCGAGTTTGACCACGGGACCCAGCAACACGTTCTTCGCCCGGTCGCCGACCCCGCGCAGCCCACCGGTGACGGCGACCAGCACGACCAGCGGCAGGAAACCGATATGCGGCGTCAGCGCGATCGCCCCCATGGACAACGCGCTGCCCGCGTCGGCCGCGACCGACGTCCGCTTCAACCCGAGCCGATCGGCGACCGGCGGCGCGAACACGCTGGCCGCCAGGAACATCCCCAGTTCGGCGAGTGCGACGACGCCCATCTTCGCCGCGCTGCCGGTGCTCAGCAGCACCAGCCAGGGCAGCGCGACCATGGAAACGAACGTGCCCAGCGTGGACAGCATGTCCGCGGCGAAAAACGCCGCGAATCCGGTACGGCCGCCGTTACCGCGCACTGCCATGCGTGTCTGCCACCCCTCACCCCGCGAACCGAGCCCATCTATAGCAGGAGTACTCCGGCGGCCCGTCCCGGTTGCACTGAATTCGGCCGTGGTGCGGGCCGATCGATATGCTTGTATCGTCGACGAAACGACCTTTCTCGCTTATCGCGACCGGGAGCACACGATGAGTCACCCGACCACACACAATGGCGACCCGGATGTGTTCTCGGTGCGGATTTCGGTACGGGCATACGAGCTCGACAGCAATGGCCACGTCAACGGCACCGTATACTTGAGCTACGCCGAGCATGCCCGCTGGGAGTTCCTGCGCGCCGCCGGGATCGATCAGGAAGCGCTGGCCGGCCGGGGTGTCGGACCGGTGTTCCTGGAGACCGTGCTGCGCTACCGGGCGGAGCTGCGCTACCCCGACGCCGTGGACGTGACCTGCGAGATGAGGTGGGGCAGCGGCAAGACCTTCCAGGTCGTGCAGCGGTTGCGCCGGCCGGACGGCGGTCCGGTGGCGGAGGTGGACAGCGTCGGCGGGCTGATTGATTTGGCCACCCGAAAACTGGTCGAACAACCCGCGCGGCATTATCGTGCGATCAGCCGAACGCCTTCCGTACTCGGACTCTGACTCTGCGCTGATCAGTGTTTGCGAGATGGCCGCAATATTGACCGGCCGGTAGTCGGGTACTAGGGTGCGCCATACATTAGGCCGCCGACCATGGCCCGGCCCCATTTGGGAGGTTCATTCCCCGTGAAACGCCTGAGTAAAATGCCGTTGGCAGCCGCGGCAATCCTGTTGGCGACCACCGTGTCGATAGCGGCCTCGACCACCAGTTCGTCGGCCGCCGGCACCCGCACCGCCAACGGCCTCCCCACCACGTGGGCCGGCAGTTGGGCCGCCGCCACGACCGCGGCCGAAGCGAGCGGATCGTCGCACAACGGGTTCGCCAACCAGTCGGTTCGGATGATCGTGCACCTCTCGGTGGGCGGCAACCAGGTGCGGATCCGGCTGACCGACGCGTTCGGCCAGAACGCCCTGTCCATCGGGCATGCCACCGTGGCCAAGCAGGCCGCGGGCGCGACGAGTGTGTCCGACATCGATCCGACCACGCTGCACGACCTGACCTTCCAGGGCCAGACCGCCACGACCATCCTCAAGGGCGACGAACTGCTCAGCGACCCGGTGAACATGACGGTCGACAGCCTGTCGAACCTGGTCGTCACCGTCTTCCTGCCCACCGCGACCGGCCCGGTCACCTGGCACGCCATCTCCAGGGAGAACACCTATATCGGCCCGGGTGACCTCACCACGGCGCCCACCGGCACCCCCTTCACGACGGTCAAGGCGTGCTGCTGGTACTTCCTGTCCGGTGTGGACGTACTGCGGCCCATACCGAACGCATCGGTCGTGGTGCTGGGCGACTCGCTCGCCGACGGCAGCGGCAACACGCTCAACGCCAACGCCAACTGGCCGGACGACCTCGCCAAGCGCATCGTCACGCTGACCGGCCCGCTCGCGCTGGGCGTGCTCAACGAGAGCCTGGCCGGCAACCGGCTCAACCACGAGGGCACGGAGCCCGGCGCGGGCGGCTTCCCCGGCCTCGTGCAACTGGGCACCAACGCCGACTCCCGGCTGCCGGCCAGCCTGTTCGCCCAGAACCACCCGCACACGGTGCTGTTCGACCTGGGCATCAACGACATCTGGATCTCCGACGACTCGGCTGCCGCCATCATCGCCACGATCCGCAGAATCGCCTCGGACGCCCACGAACACGGCCTGCGCTTCGTCGTCGGCACGCTCGGCCCGTTCAAGAACTTCGACACCGCGGACGGCATCTGGACGCCGGAGAAGGAGGCGAACCGCACCGCGGTCAACGCCTTCCTACGCACCACCCACGAGGTCGACGGCGTGGTCGACTTCGACCAGATACTCCGTGATCCCGCCGACCCGGCCGCACTGAACCCGGTATTCGACTCCGGCGACGGCATCCACCCCAACGACGCCGGCTCGCAGGCAATGGCCAACGCGATCCCGTTGGGACTGCTGTACTGACGAAGCAGCCAGGGCCGGCGGGCGTGCCCGCCGGCCCTGCGCTAGTTGGCCGGCGTAATGCTGGCACCGTCCGTGGTCGCTCGGCCTACTGCCCACCTTGGTGGACTGCCTCAAGCCGAGCCAGGTCGTCGGGCTCGAGCCGTAGGGCCGCGGCGGCGACGTTGTCGGCGAGGTGGTCAAGGCTGCCGGTGCCGGGGATGACCAGCACGTGCGGTCCACGCTGCAACGCCCATGCCAGGCGGATCCGCGCCGGACTGACGTGGCGTAGGCGGGCGATCGCGAGGACCTCGTCGTGCTCGGCGCCGCTAGGGCCTGCCTCGCGCCCGGCGGCGGCGATGGCGAAGAACGGGACGAACGCCACTCCCTGCTCGCCGCAGGCGCGCAGGATCTGGTCCTGCTGGGGGCGGTGGCCAAGACCGTAGGAATTCTGCACGCACACCACCGGCGCGATCGCCCGGGCTTGGGCGAGATGCTCCAGGCGGGCGTTGGACACGCCGAGGTGACGGATCAGGCCGGCGTCGCGCAGTTGCGCCAAGGCGCCGAAGTGGTCGGCGATCGAGTCCAGCCCGGACAGGCGCAGGTTCACCAGATCCAGGCAGTCGCGGCCGAGTTGGCGCAGGTTCTCCTCGACCTGGCCGCGCAGCTGATCCGGGGTGGCCAGGGGCAGCCACTCGCCGGACGGGTCCCGGCCCGGCCCGACCTTGGTGGCGATCACCAGGTCGTCCGGGTACGGCGACAGCGCGGTGTTGATCAGCTCGTTGGCCGACCGCAATGTGGAGAAGTAGAACGCGGCGGTGTCGATGTGGTTGACGCCGAACTCGACCGCGCGGCGTAGCACTTTGATCGCCTGGGCACGGTCGCCCGGGACGGCCTCCGGCGCGAACGCCGGGCCACGCTGGGACAAGCGCATCGCGCCGAACCCGAGCCGGTTGACCTTCAGATCCCCGAGCGTCCAGGTTCCCGCACCGATCGTCTCAGCACCCATAACCGGAGTCTGCCACGCATTGATCGCGACGATGTACAACCCGTGATCATCTCGACCACTGCGCGCGGTGCGCAGTCACACCGTTGCCACCGCAACGAACCCGACCTGCCGCACTCGAATTGTCCACAGCCCGGCCAACTATCCACAGGCCGCCGCAACTCGGTCGCACCCGGTGCCATGATCGATTAGGCTGGAAATCGGGGGGCCCCCGCGATGTCGGCTCTCTCGCGAAGTCGGCTACTGCGCGGCCGTGCCAAGAGCTGTTGCGTTGAGAGCGGCTGTGCCAACAACAGTTGTGCCGACAGCGGCCGGCTGGTGGCTTCGGGTGTACTGGTCGCGCAGGGCCCTCGTGTTCACCTTGCCGATGGCAGTGGTGGGCAGGCTGTCGACGAAGTCGATCGTGCGTGGTATCCAGGCCGGGTTGAGGTGGTCGCCGACCAGTGCCGCGAGTTCGGCCACGCTCACGGTCGTGTTCGGTTCGCGTACCACGAAGGCATGTACCGCCTCGCCGTGGTCTTCGCTCGGTACGCCGATCACGGCTGCCATCCGCACGTGCGGGTGGGTGGCCAGGACGTCCTCGATCGGGCGTGGGTACACGCATTTCGAGCCGATCCCGGCGAGGATCATGTCCTGTGTCCGGCCCACCAGGTAGAAGTAGCCGTCCGCGTCGCGGTAGCCGAGGTCGCGGGTGCGCACCCAACCGTCGACCAGGGTGTCGGCGGTCAGGTCGGGTTGTCCCCAGTAGCCGGCAAAGTTGAGCCTGCTCGACACCCACAGCTCGCCGGTTTCGTCGATACCGACCGGGGTTCCGGTCTCGTCGCGGATCTCGACCCGTACGTCGCCGTACAACCGGCCGCAGGACCGCAGCCGGTCCGGGTCGACACCCACCCCGGGATGCGCGGCGACGAACGGCGATTCGCTCAATCCGTAGGTCACCCGCAGGATTGGTCCGAACCGGTCGATCCCCTGCCGCAGCCGAGCCGGATTCAGTGCGGCGCAACCGATGTTGACCGTGGCCAGACTGCTCAGATCGGTGTCAGCCAGCGCCGGGTGGTCGAGTAGCTGATAGAACATCGGTGGGGCCATGAAGATCGAGGTGACCCGTTCGCGCTCGATCGTGGCGATGAACTCCGCCGGTTCGAACGCCGTCATGAACACGAGGGTGCCGCCGCTGAACAGGTAGAGCAGCGTCGAGATCTGGCCGGACGGGTGGCTGAGCCGGGTGAGTGACAGATGGCGAATGTTCCATTGATCCGTGGCGACCAGGTCGTCCGCGAGCTCGCCGAGTTGCGCGTAGAAGCCGTGCCGATGGTGCACGGACTTGGGCACGCCGGTGGTACCGCTGGTCTGGAAGACCGAGTCCGGTTCGACGTCCGCCGCGACGGGCGTCGGTTCGGCCGCTGTGGACTCGAGCAGGTCCGGTCCCGCGCCATCCGGGCCGAGGCACAGCATGCGTACCCCGAGTCGCCCGCCGAGCGCGGCGCCGGGTTCGGCCACGGTGCGCGCGTCGTAGACGAGGACGTCCAACGGCACCAGTCCCAGGTACTGGTCGACCTCGTGCGGGTTCGCCGTGACGTCGATCCACACCGAACGGACGCCGACCAGGTGCAGCGCGAGTTGGAGCAACGGACTCTCGATCCGGTGGCCCACGAAGACACCCACCACGCTGCCGGGTCGCACACCCGCCGCGCGCAACCGATCGGCGATGTCGAGCACCAGCCGGCGCGCCTGGAGATAGCTCAGTGTCCGGTTTTGCTGCGTCAATGCCGTTCGGTGCCCGAACGAGGCGAAACGCGCCAATGCGCACAACACGTAGTTCGGGTACCACGACCGGCTTTCCATGGCCGGAGAATAACTGTCCCAAGGGGAGTGGCACGATGATGGACGAAAGTCATGGCAGCCAGGGGTTCGCGTCCGTCGCGCGTAGACCGACGGACCTGACCGAGCTGCCGTTGCTGCCGCAGCAGAAGCGCTGGCTCACGGTCGAGGACCGGCACCCCGGGGCCAGCACACCGCTGGTGTCACTGGTATACCGGCTGCGCGGCCAACTGGATCTGGACGCATGGCGCGCCGCGGTCGGCACGGTGGTGGATCGGCACGAGGCCCTGCGGGCGCGCTTCGCCACCGGAGACCACGAGGCATACCAGTACTTCGCACCGCCGACCGGGCTGGACACCGAGTATCTCGACCTGACCGACCTGCCGGCCGATCAGCGCGAGCCCCGCGCCCGTGAGCTGCTGGACGACCGCATGCGGGTCCGGCTGAAGTACGCCACCGGCCCGCTCGTCGTCTCGACCGTGCTGCGCATCGGCGAGGACGACCACGTGTGGCTGCTGACGATCGCACACATCGTCGCGGACGGTATGTCACTGGTGACCGTGGTGGCCGATCTCGCCGCCGCGTACAACGCACTGGTCGAGGGCGGTACGCCGGACCTGCCGGAAATCGAGATCCGCTACGGCGACTACCTGGCCTGGTACGCCACCCTGGACCCGGCGCGCTACGACGAGGACCTGCGCTACTGGACGACCCAACTGGACGGTGTGCCGACGTTGGCGCCACCGCTGGACTTCCCGCGACCGGAACGCAAGGGCGCGCCCACCGGCGAAGTGCGCCAGGCGTTACCCGGCGACCTCTACCGCGATGCGAGCACCTGGGGCCAGAAACACCATTGCAGCCGCCATGTGGTGCTGCTGACCGCCGTGCAGGCGATGCTGCACCGCTGGACCGGCCAGGCCGACTTCTGCATCGGCCTGCCGGTCGCCGGCAGCGAGCGGAGCGATCCGATCTTCGAGCACGTGGTCGGCCTGTTCAACCGGATGGTCATGGTGCGGTGCGACATCTCCGGTGACCCGACGTTCGGCGAGCTGCTCATGCGCACCCGCGACGCCGTGCTGGACGCCCTCGATCACCAGGACCTGTCCTTCGGCCAACTGATCGCCGCGATGGACGTGCCAGTCGATCACAGCCGCGCCCAGCTCTGCCAGGTGCTGTTCCTGATCAACGACTTCCAGGACGCGGGCGACCTCAAACTGGCCGGCCTGACCGTGTCGGACTTCCCGCTGACGATCCCCGGCATGCCCTACGACCTCATGGTCTGCGCGCTACCGGCCGACGAGGGCATGGCGCTGCGCATCTTCTACGACACCGGACTGTTCACCGAGTCCACGGTAGCCACCGTGACGGACGAGTTCGACAAGCTCCTCCGCTTCGCCGTCGACCATCCGGGGTCACGTCTGTCCGACTTCGATCACTAGTCGCGCGGCGACCTCCGCGCCGTCGGTGCGCACCGTGTCGGCGACGAGTTCGGCCTTGGCCGCCACCGCGGGCCGCAGGGCGTTGCGGAGGGCCTCGGTCAGTGAGTCGGTGGTCGGTGTGCCGGGTGCGTGCGCGGTGCCGATGCCGAGTTCGCGGACTCGTCGGGCCCAGTAGTGTTGGTCGACGTGCTGTGGGATGACCACCTGGGGCGCGCCGGCTCGCGCGGCCGCGGTCGTGGTGCCCGCGCCGCCGTGGTGCACGACGGCGGCGACCCGTCGGAACAGCGCCTGCTGGTTGACCTCGCCGATGGAAAGGCAGTCGGGTTCGCTGTCCACAAGGGACAGATCGGCCCAGCCGCGCAGCACGATCGCCCGACGTCCGAGCGCCCTTGCCGCCTGGATCATCGTCCTGGCGAGTTCCTGTGGTGCCCGGATGCTGCCGAAGCCGAAGTAGACCGGTGGCGCACCGGCGTCGAGGAACGCCGCCAGCTCCGTCGACAGAGGACGGTCGTCCGGCAGGATCCACGCGCCCGTCTGGACGACGTCCGGCGCCGTTGGATCCGGCCATGGCGCCAACGTGGGGTCGGCGGCCAGCCAGGGCCGTTCGGTGAACAGGTGGCCCCGCACGTCGGTGACCGGGGCCAGGCCGGCTGACGCCCGATGCGTGTTGAGAACGGCACTCCAGGTGTCGTTCCAGCGTCGGGTGTCCCGCGCCCACAGCGTCGCATTGTCGGCCGTGTCGTCCGCTTTCTGTCCCAGCATGGGATATACCGGCGGGGCGTGGTGCGGCGACGGCAGGAATATCGGGCAGTAGCCCGCC
>DASXXM010000653.1:0-2284 GCA_036503065.1 Pseudonocardiaceae bacterium
CCCGATCGCGCGGGCCCCGCCATGAGTGGGGCGTCCGGGAGACGACACTGTGACCCGGACATCTGAGGTGGGCAGAGGAGGAGCCGCGATGACGGAGCAGGACACGGCCGACACGCCGGCGCAGGTGGCGGAGCAGTTGGCACCGCACGTGGTGGAGCACGTCGAGGAACAGGAGCG
This sequence comes from Pseudonocardiaceae bacterium, assembly GCA_036503065.1. Classification (GTDB taxonomy): domain Bacteria; phylum Actinomycetota; class Actinomycetes; order Mycobacteriales; family Pseudonocardiaceae; genus DATEPR01. The sequence goes on from DASXXM010000653.1 coordinate 178, forward strand.
GCCCGAACAGTCGTCGAGCCCCGCAGCCGTGACAGCGGAAGCGGCGGTGCCAGCGGAAGCGGCGGTGACACCCGAACCGGTGGCTGCCCCCGCACCGCAGTCGGCCGAACCGCACCCGGACCGGTGGGGCCGGGTCGATGCCGACGGCACCGTCTACGTGACCGTGCCGGACGGTGAGCGTGCCGTCGGCTCCTGGCAGGCGGGCGAACCGGCGGAGGGACTCGCGCACTTCGCCCGGCGGTTCGACGACCTGCGGACCGAGGCCGAGTTGCTGTTCTCACGGCTCGCGGCCGGCCACGGCGACCCGAAGCACGCACTGACATCCGCGAAACACCTGCGCGAGTCGTTGACCGAGGCCGCCGTCGTCGGCGACCTGGTCGCGCTGTGCGCGCGGTGCGACTACGTGATCGCCAAGGCGGAGCAGGCGGTCCACGCCGGCAAGCAGGCCAGGGACGCGGCCAGGGCCGAAGCGGTGACGCGCAAGCAGGCCCTCGTGACGGAGGCCGAGAAGATCGCGGACGAAGCCACGCAGTGGAAGGTGGCCGGCGATCGACTGCGCGAGATCCTGGACGAGTGGAAGGCGATCAAGGGCGTCGACCGCAAGACCGACGAGGTGCTATGGAAGCGCTTCGCCAAGTCGCGGGACACGTTCAACCGTCGTCGTGGCTCGCACTTCGCGGATCTGGACCGGACCCGCGCGGCCGCCCGCGGCCGCAAGCAGGAACTGGTCGAGGAAGCGGAAGGCCTCGTCACGTCCGACGACTGGGTGGCCACCGCGAACCGCTACAAGCAGCTGATGGTGGACTGGAAGGCGGCCGGGCGCGCGCCCAAGGATTCGGATGACGCGCTGTGGCAGCGGTTCCGCGCCGCCCAGGACGCGTTCTTCGCGCGCAGGTCGACGGTGTTCGACGAGCGGGACGCCGAGTTCACCCAGAACGCGAAGCGCAAGGAGGAGTTGCTGGCCGAGGCGGACGCCATCGACCCCGCTGTCGGTGGACTCGAGGCGGCGCGGGCCGCGCTGCACCGGATCCAGGACCAGTGGGAACAGGTCGGCAAGGTGCCGCGCGAGCGGGTCCGCGAGTTGGACGGCAAGCTGCGCGCCATCGAGGACCGGGTCCGTTCGGCGGCGGACGCGCACTGGCGCCGGTCCGACCCGGAGGCCGAGGCCAGGGCCGCGCAGTTCCGCCAGCGGGTCGAGCAGTTCGAGGCACAGGCGACCAAGGCGCGCGCGGCCGGCGACCGACGTCGGGCCGAGCAGGCTGAGGCACAGGCGGCGCAGTGGCGGGAGTGGCTCGCCGCGGCCGAACAGGCGGTGGCCAGCCGGTAGCCCGACCTCACCGGTTTACGAGACACCGCTCGCCCGATTTGTGGTGCTGTGTCACGGGGCGCCCCCCGAGATCCACTTTACTCGATTTTGGGCGGGTCCGTGCGGCTTGCGTGCGGCCTGTGGACAACTCTGGATCGTTGTGAATATCCGTTTTGGCCGTTGCCGTGGTCGCTTTATCGTAGCTGCGGTGACGACTCGGGTGATCGTGCTCAACGGTGGCTCCAGCTCGGGGAAGTCCGGGATCACCCGGTGCCTGCAGGCGATCCTGCCCGATCCGTGGCTGGCCTTGGGGGTCGACACCCTGCTGCAGGCAATGGGGAGGTCGGCAGCCGGGATCGACATCGCCGCGGACGGCGGGGTGACCGTCGGGCCGGCGTTCCGGACATTGGAACCGGCGTGGATCGAGGGGGTCGCCGCGATGGTGCGCGCGGGTGCGCGGGTCATCGTCGATGAGGTCTTCCTCGGTGCTGCGGTGTCCCAGCAGCGGTGGCAGCGGGCGTTGGACGGGTTGCCGGTGTTGTGGGTGGGTGTCCGGTGCGCGAGCGCGGTGGCCGCGGGCCGTGAGGTTGCCCGGGGTGATCGGGTAGTCGGGATGGCGGTGTCACAGGCGGATCTGGTCCACCGGGGTGTGGTCTACGACCTGGAGGTGGACACCACTCACGCCGAGTCGATGGCGTGTGCGCGGGTCGTTGCCGCTCGTGTCGGGTGATCGTAGTGTCAGTCCGGTGAACGACTGGGCTGCCTGGCACGATTCGTACGACCGGCCGGGATCGTCGCTGG
>DASXXM010000654.1:0-3848 GCA_036503065.1 Pseudonocardiaceae bacterium
GTCCGGTCCAGAGTGGAGGCAGGCTTCCTGGACACCGTGGAACTGGGGCCGACCGTGCAGTGCTGCCCGGCGAACTGGGCGCACCTGCCAGCGGCCGACCAGCCGCCGTTCCTGGACGTCGTGCTCAACGCCCGCCCGCACCAGGTCGGCTACGCGGCGATCCACTCGGAGGAGGGCGGCCGGTTCCTCAACGCGGAGGGGCGCTACATGATCGTCGACGTCGACGACGCGCCGCTGGACCCGCCGCGCGGCTACCTGTGGGTCACGCCGAGCCAGCTCAACTCGTTGACCGCGCACGGCCGGTACGTCAACGTCCAGGCGCGGAGCCTGCTCGCGTGCATCAACGCCGGCGCGGTGTGAGCGGCGCGGTGGCGTACGGCTCCGGCTGAGCTCGTTGCACCAGCGCGAGAGTCACTGCCGTGCCGGGAGGAGTCGGGGCCCAGGCCGGTTTTGCCTGCACCACGATCAGCCGCGCCCGCCGTGTCACGGGCTGTCCGCGCGCCCGAACCGGCACCGAACGGCAGATCAGGCATCGTGTCCGGTTCGTGTCCGGGTTCGTGTCCTGTCGCGTCTGCGACGCTCGGGAGCGACAGAAACCGGATCGTGGTGACGCACCGCCGCGTTGCACCACGCACCGGAAAATGTGCGTTGGCAGGCAAACAACAGATCCGGCCACCCAAGGGGGCGTCGGCCGGATGACCGCGCCTGCTCGGCTGGGGTCATCGTCGACCCGGGCCGTTCCTGCATGAGTTCTGACGCATCGTTACCAGGGTGAACGGAGCCGGATTTGTCCCCATCCCACTCATGGCGAGTACTCGTCGCCGAGCACGACGTCGGTGACATGGAGGCCGTGGCCCGCGGCCTCCAACGGCAGGGGCACCAGGTCATCAGGGCGGCGACGGGTCAGGACGCGCTCGACACCTACCTGGACGCCGATGTCGTGCTGCTCGATCTCGAACTGCCCGACATGGACGGCCTCCAGGTCTGCCGGACGATGCGGGCCGCGTCGGACATCCCCGTCATCGCGGTCACCGACCGGGACAGTGAGTTGGACCTCGTGCTCGGCCTGCAGGCCGGGTGTGACGACTACATCGCCAAGCCGTACGGCTTCCGTGAGCTGATGGCCAGGATGGGTGCTCTGATGCGGCGGGCCAACCCGCACCCACCCGCGTCGCGGGTGCTCTCCCGTGGGCACCTGCGGATCGACACCAGTTCCCGCGAGGTGACCGTCGGCGAGCGGCCGGTCGAGATGACCCGCAAGGAGTTCGACCTGCTCTGCCTACTCGCGTCGAGCCCGGACACCGTCGTGCCACGCAAGCAGATCATGCAACAACTGTGGCGGGACTCCTGGTCGCGCCGCACGCTGGACACGCACGTCAGCAGCCTGCGCGGCAAACTCGGTGACAGCCAGTGGATCGTCACCGTCCGTGGCGTGGGATTCCGGCTCGGCCTCGGTCGGGCCGGCGCGCCGGGCAACAGCACCGAGATCGGGCAACACGATGCCCGGAGCGCCATTTCGGCGTGATCCGATCACGAGCGACACGGGCGGCGCGCCGGGTGGCAACATTTCTCCGTCCGACAAAGGCGAGTGGGGCTGGCGGAAATTCCGCCGGCCCCACTCGTGCGCGTACCCGCTCGTCATTCCGGTATTCGGATCTGACGAAGATCTGACCGACGCCTGAAGGTCCGTGAGTTGAATCCTGAAACAGTTCGTCGGGATCATGGACAAGGCCCCGATCGGGCTGTGCGAGCCGGACGACGTCCTGGTGACCAACGATGTCCGCGTTGCCGAGTGGAAAGTGAGACCGATGTACAGCACGTTGATTGTGGCTCGAATGGCGCCCGCGTCAACCGAGGACGTTGCCACGCTGTTCGGCGAGTTCGACACCACGGACGTGCCGCACCGGATGGGCACCCGCCGCCGTCAGCTCTTCCACTACCGCGGCCTGTACTTCCACCTCCAGGACTTCGACACCGACCAGGGCGGGGAACGGATCGAGGAGGCCAAGAGCGGCCCCGAGTTCATCAAGATCAGTACCGACCTGAAGCCGTTCATCGAGGCGTACGACCCGAAAACCTGGCGTTCGCCTGCCGACGCGATGGCGGCGCGGTTCTACCACTGGGAGGCCTCGGCATGACCGGGAGACGCGTGGTGATCACCGGGATCGAGGTGCTCGCGCCGGGCGGCATCGGCACGAAGAACTTCTGGAGCCTGCTCAGCGAGGGTCGCACCGCGACCCGCGCCATCACGTTCTTCGACCCGGCGTGCTTCCGCTCGCGGGTGGCCGCGGAGATCGACTTCGATCCCGAGTACCACGGACTGTCCCCGCAGGAGGTCCGGCGGCTGGACCGGGCGGCCCAGTTCGCCGTGGTCACGTCGGGCGGCGCGGTCGCGGACAGCGGACTCGAACTGGCCGAACTCGACCCCTACCGGGTCGGCGTCGTGGTCGGCAGCGCGGTCGGCGCGACCATGGGACTGGACGCGGAGTACCGGATCGTCAGCGACGGCGGCCGGCTGGACCTGGTCGACCACAGGTACGCGGTGCCGCACCTCTACGGCTACCTCGTGCCCAGCTCGTTCGCTGCCGAGGTGGCGCTCGCCGTCGGCGCGCAGGGGCCGTGCACCGTGGTGTCCACCGGGTGCACGTCGGGCATCGACTCGGTGGGCTACGCGGCCGACCTGATCCGCGAGGGCTCGGCCGACGTGATGGTCGCCGGCTCCTCCGACGCGCCGATCTCCCCGATCACGATGGCCTGCTTCGACGCGATCAAGGCGACAACGCCCCGGCACGACCACCCTGAGCAGGCGTCCCGACCGTTCGACGCGACCCGCAACGGGTTCGTGCTCGGCGAGGGTGCCGCGTTCTTCGTGTTGGAGGAACTGGACTCCGCCCTCGGGCGAGGCGCGCACGTCTACGCGGAGATCGCGGGCTACGCCACCCGCAGCAACGCCTACCACATGACCGGGCTGCGTCCGGACGGCGTGGAAATGGCCGAGGCGATCCGGGTCGCGCTGGACGAGGCGCGGCTCGACCCCGAGGACATCGACTACATCAACGCGCACGGTTCGGGCACCAAGCAGAACGACCGGCACGAGACCGCCGCGTTCAAGCGCAGCCTCGGCGCGCACGCCCGCCGCACGCCGATCAGCTCGATCAAGTCCATGGTCGGCCATTCACTCGGCGCGATCGGCTCGATCGAGATCGCCGCGTCCGTGCTGGCGATGGCGCACAACGTGGTGCCGCCAACGGCGAACCTGCACCACCCGGACCCCGAGTGCGACCTGGACTACGTGCCGCTGGTCGCCCGCGACCACGTCACCGACGCGGTGCTCACCGTCGGGAGTGGATTCGGCGGGTTCCAGAGCGCGATGGTGCTGGACCGGCCGGACCGGAGCGGCAGATGAGCGACGCGAGCCGGGTGGTCGTCACCGGACTCGGTGTCATCGCGCCCAACGGCGTCGGCAACGAGGCGTTCTGGGCCGCGACACGCATCGGCCGAGGCGGGATCGGCCGCATCCAACGGTTCGACCCCGCGCAGTACCCGTCCCAGTTGGCCGGCGAGGTCACCGGATTCGCCGCGGCCGAGCACCTGCCGAGCAGGCTGCTGCCGCAGACCGACCGGATGACCCAGATGGCGCTGGTCGCCACGGACTGGGCACTGGCCGACGCGGGCATCGTGCCGGCCGAACTGCCCGAGTACGAGATCGGCGTCATCACCGCGAGTTCGTCCGGCGGCTTCGAGTTCGGCCAGAACGAGCTGCGCAACCTGTGGAGCAAGGGCGGCCGGTACGTCAGTGCCTACCAGTCCTTCGCCTGGTTCTACGCGGTGAACAGCGGTCAGATCTC
>DASXXM010000655.1:0-6613 GCA_036503065.1 Pseudonocardiaceae bacterium
CTCGATGGTACGGGCCGCGTGCCGGACCGGGACGTGACATCCGGCCTATCCGAACAGTGCCGTCGGTCAGTGAGCCGTTCAGTCGGTGATCTCCAACAACACCGTGCCCTGGGTCACCGCGTCGCCCGGCGACACGGCCAGCCCCGACACCGTGCCGCCCTTGTGCGCGGTCACCGGGTTCTCCATCTTCATGGCCTCCAGCACCACGACCAACTCGCCCGCCTCGACCCGCTGCCCGTCGGTGACCGCGACCTTCACGATCGTGCCCTGCATCGGCGCGGCCACCGCGTCACCGGACACGGTCGTGGCCGACCTGCCGCCGGAGCGCCGCCGCGGCGTCGCCTTCGCGCCGGCCGACGGGCTACCGCCGCCCATGCCGGCCAGGTCGCCGGGCAGCGACACCTCGAGACGCCGGCCGCCGACCTCGACCACCACGGTCTGCCTCGGCTGCTCCGCCTCGGTTTCGGCGGCGCCGTCGAACGGCGGGATGGTGTTGTCGAACTCGGTCTCGATCCACCGCGTGTGCACCGTGAAACCGTGCTCGTCGCCGACGAACGCGGGGTCGCGCACCACGGCGCGGTGGAACGGCAGCACGGTCGCCAAGCCGTCCACGACCATCTCGTCCAGCACCCGCCGGGACCGTTCCAGCGCCTGCGTGCGGTCCGCACCGGTCACGATCACCTTGGCCAGCAACGAGTCGAACGCGCCGCCGACCACACTGCCCGACTCGACACCGGAGTCCACCCGCACGCCGGGACCGGCCGGTGCCACGAACCTGGTCACCGTGCCGGGCGCGGGCAGGAAGTTGCGGCCGGCGTCCTCGCCGTTGATGCGGAACTCGATCGAGTGGCCGCGCGGTGTCGGATCTTCGGTGCACCGCAACGGTTCCCCGGCCGCGATCCGGAACTGCTCACGGACCAGGTCGATCCCGGCGGTCTCCTCGCTGACCGGGTGCTCGACCTGCAGCCGCGTGTTCACCTCGAGGAACGAGATGGTGCCGTCCCGGCCGACCAGGTACTCCACCGTGCCGGCGCCGCAGTAGTGGGCTTCGGCACAGATTGCCTTGGCGGACGCGTGGATCGTGGCGCGCTGCTCGTCGGACAGGAACGGTGCCGGCGCCTCCTCGACGAGCTTCTGGTGCCGCCGCTGCAACGAGCAGTCCCGGGTGCCGACCACGATCACGTTGCCGTGCTTGTCCGCCAGGATCTGGGCCTCGACGTGGCGCGGCTGGTCGAGGTAGCGCTCGACGAAGCACTCGCCCCGGCCGAACGCGGCAACGGCCTCGCGCACCGCGGACTCGAACAGCTCCGGGATCTCCTCGCGGGTCCTGGCCACCTTCAGGCCACGACCACCGCCGCCGAACGCGGCCTTGATCGCCACCGGCAGGCCGTACTCGTCGGCGAACGCGATCACCTCCGCCGGGCCGGGCACCGGTTCGGACGTGCCGGGCACCAGCGGCGCGCCCGCGCGCATCGCGATGTGCCGGGCCGTCACCTTGTCGCCGAGGTCACGGATGGCCTGCGGGTCCGGGCCGATCCAGACGAGACCCGCGTCGATCACGGCCTGCGCGAACTCCGCGTTCTCGGACAGGAAGCCGTACCCGGGGTGCACCGAGTCGGCGCAGGCCCGCTTCGCCACGTCGAGCAGCTTGTCGACGGCGAGATAGGTGTCCGCCGGCGTCGCGCCGTCCAGTGCGAACGCCTCGTCGGCCTGCCGCACGAACGGCGCGTCGCGGTCCGGGTCCGCGTAGACGGCGACGCTGGCCAGTCCCGCGTCCCGGCAGGCGCGGATCACCCGGACGGCGATCTCACCGCGGTTCGCGACCAGCACCTTGCGCAGCGACACCCGCGGTCCGACAACGGTCGGCTCTGGCACGCCTACCTCCTACCTGACCGACATCGCGCCGGGGAACGTGCCCGGGAGTTTACGGACCTCGGCACCAGCCCGGGCCGAGAGCAACCTCACGGGCTCCCGGCCGTCTCTTTCATGCAGGGTACGGGCGTCCGGGTCGGCGCCCGCCCGGCGGAGGGGGAGGTGGGCTCGTGTCCAGGGGCGGTTCCGGAACACTCACGGTCACGCTCGCGGTGACCGGAGTGGTACTGGTGGCGGCCCTGGCCGGCGCGGTGCTGCTGCGGCCACACCCGGTCGACGACCACGCCACGGCCGGCCACAGCCCCAGTATCACCCAGGCCGACCTGCGGGAACAGTGCGGCAACGGGCCATGCCAACTGCTGTCCACCGCGTCGGCCGGCGACAGCACGGTGCAGCTGCTCGCCGACAACCTCGCCCCGTCCGCCGACCAGACCCAGAGCGGCCGGGTGGAGTTTCGCGGCCCCATCGGCACCGCCATGTTCGAGACCAACATCAGCCAGGACGAGGCCGTCCTCACCCACAGTTCGCTGTCGTGCCTGTCCGGTCCGGTGCCCGCGTGCATCGTGTTCGGCGAGTATTCGCAGGACAACCAGAAGGCGGGCGCGCTCGGCGAGGTGTTCGTCGAGCGGGGCGGCTACTGGGCGCGGCCCAGCTCCGGCCTCTTCTACTCCAGCGCGGGCTACTTCACCTTGTGGGAGGCGGCCGGGGACACCGCGCCGCAGGTGATCACCGTGCAGAACGACTGCGCGACCGGCAAATGCCCCAACCCGTTGGTGTACGTACAGCTGTTCTCGCTCGGCACGGACAGCCCCAAGAGCTGCACCAAGCCGGTCAGCGCGATCAGCCTGCTGCCCGGCCACGGCACGATCCTGCCGCCCGCCGCCGACCTGCGTGCCTGCCCGCAGTCAGCAGGCTGACCCGTCGGTGCGCCACAGGTCGACGACGCTGACGCCGACCTCGGCGAGAAGTTGCCTGGTCAGCGGTAGGCTGATGCCGATCACGCTGGACGGGTCGCCGTCGACTCCCTCGACGAACCAGCCGCCAAGGCCGTCCAGGGTGAACGCGCCTGCCACCGCGAGCGGTTCGCCGGTGGCCAGATAGGCGGCCAGTTCCCGGTCGCTCGGCCGGCCGAACCGCACCGTCGTGGTCCGTACCCCGGTCGCACTCGCGGTGACCCGGCCGCCGGTCAGCAGCAGGACGGCGTGCCCGGTCAGCAGGTCGCCCCGCCCGCCCGCCATCGCCGACCACCGTGCCCGCGCCAACTCGACCGAACCCGGCTTGCCGACGACCTGCGGGCCCTCCGGTCCGGTCATCGACAACATCGAGTCGCAGCCGACCACCACGGTGTCCGGGTGCTCCCGTGCCACTTCCGCCACCACGGCGGCGGCCTTGGCCGTCGCCAGCGCGGCCACCAGGTCCGCCGGGCTCGGCTCGGTCAGCCCGGCCGCGACCGCGTCCTCGTCCACACCGGACACCCGGACGAGCGGTTCGACACCGGCCGCCCGCAACACGGACAGCCGGGCGGGGGACGCGGAGGCGAGGACGAGGCGCACGGCCCGCAGGTTAAATCAGACGGATTCGGGCACCGACTCCGGTGCCTGGCTCGGCCGGCCGTATTCGGGTCTGGTCTGGCGGCGCGCGATCGCGATGCACGCCAGCGCGCCAAGGACCAGCACCGCCGCCGGCAGGATCAGGGTGATCCGAGCGGCGTCGGTGAAGCCGTGCTGGAAGGTGGTCGTACCCAGCGCGCAGATTTGGCGGGACAACGTGCAGCCACCGACACCGCCCGCGCTGGTGGTGACCTTCGTCATACTGTCGACGAACTGCGACCGGAGCCCGGCCGGCAGCGTCGCCGCCGACGTGACCGCCGCCGCGTGCATGGACACGGTCAACCTGGCCTGCAGGAACACGCCGATGGCCGCGCTGCCGAGCACGCCGCCGACCTGCCGTGTGGTGTTGAACACCCCGGACGCCGCGCCCATCATCGGCGGGTCGACCGCGGCGACGGCCAGGTTCGCCAACGGCGAGAACACACAGCCGATGCCGAGCCCGGCCAACGCGAGCGCCGGCACGAACCGCCACGGGCTGGCGCCGACCTCCGCGATCGCGGCCAGCCACGCCACGCCGCCGGCCAACGTGGCGAAACCGAACATCGAGACGTACTTGCCGGGCATCCGGTCGGACAGCTTGCCCGCGAACGGCGCCACGATCCCGGACACGAGCGACATCGGCAACGTGACCAATCCGGACTGCAACGGACTCAGCCCGAGCACCGACTGCAGATAGATCACGATCGGCAGGAACATCCCGGTGAGCGCGAACCCGATGCAGACATTGGCCACATTGGCCGCGGAGAACGTCCGGCGGCCGAACAAGGTCAGCGGCAGCAACGGCTCGTCACGGTTGACCCGCTGCCAGATCACGAACGCGACAAGCAGCAGAACGCCGACCCCGATGATCTCCGGGATTTCGACCGCACCCCAGACCCGGCCCCAGTCGTACTGTTGTCCGTTCTGGACCCCGAACACGATCGCCAGCAGCCCCAGGCTGAACAGGACGGTCCCGAGCACGTCGAACTTGTGCCGGTTGCGCGGCTGCGCGCCGGGCACCAGCACGGTGGCCAGCACAAGGCCGATGACCCCGATCGGCACGTTCACCATGAAGATCCACTGCCAGCCGAAGTTGTCCACCAGCACGCCGCCCAACAGCGGCCCGGTGATCGTGGCGACACCGGCCACCGCGCCCCACATGCCCATCGGCGCACCACGCTTGGCAGGCGGAAACAGCGTGGCGATGAAGGCCATGGTCTGCGGACCCATGCAGGCGGCGCCGAGCCCCTGCACCGCACGCGCCGTGATCAGCAGTTCCGGCGTGCCCGACAGCGCGCACCACAGGGAAGCGGCGGTGAACACGGCGAGCCCGGCCAGGAACATCGGCTTGCGGCCCAGCCGGTCGCCGAGACGGGCGGTGAGCAGGAGTGGCACCGCGTAGGTCAGCAGGTAGACGCTGTTGACCCAGACGATCTGGTTCAACGTGGCGTGCAGGCTGCTGCGCAGCATGGCCGGAATCGCCACGTTGACGATCGTGGTGTCCAACATGATCATGAAGAACCCGATGGACAGCGCACCCATCGCGGCCCACGGATTGACCGGCCGTCTCGTCATCCGACGTTCTCCTGATTTCCCTTGTCCACCACGGTGAGCCGAGGTGGCCGGCGTTCTGTGTCCGGTTTTTCGTTTCGCTTTTCGTTTCGCTTTTCGTGCGGCCAGGTGACCCGCCCGGTCGCGATCCGGTCGATCAACTCGCGGGTGAACTCCAGTTCGGCCTCCCGCTGCCGCCGCCGGAGTTCGACGTCGGCCCAGTACAGGGGGTGCACGTCGGACTCCGCCAACCGTTTCTCCACCACGTGGTCGGCGGCCAGTTGGGCCTCGAGAGCGATGGTGCGGCGGCGAAGCTGAACCAGCGCGTCATCGCGGTGGAGTTCGTGCACCATGCCGACAGCCACCGGATACTGCGGGTACTCGGTGGCCGGCTCGGCGATCATGGCCCGCAGCCGCTCGGCAAACGCGTCCTGACCGGCTTCGGTCATCCGGTAGGTGGTCCGCTCCGGCCGCCGTCCCGCCCGACTGGTCTCGACAACCTCGATGAGTCCGTCCCGCGCCAGCCGCTCGATGGTGTGGTAGAGCGAGCCCGGCGTCACCTTGATCATCCGCCAGACCTCACGCTCCTGCATGATCTGGTGAATCTCGTACGGATGACGCGGACACTCGTGCAGACACTCGAGTACGGCGAGCGCCATCGCAGTCAGTGTGCCCCTACTCACACTCCGCATCGATCACTCCTGTCGGATCGTTCTGGCGCCGTATATTCCACCCGGAATATACGGCATGGGAGTCCGAGGTGGAACGGGTACTACGCTCGCCGCGCCGTCCAGGCACACATCTCTGACGATCGCCCTGAGCTGTCCACAGGTTCGCCGGTTATCCACAGCTCGCCCCCTGAATGCCCCATTCGGGGCTTGACAGGCATAGGGTGAAAAAGGGCCGTAGCCCCCGAGGTTGGGCGGGGGTCTGTCTTTCTGGCCACGACGTCTTGGCTTATCCCGTTGTTTTGGGGTGGCATGCCTTTGGCTTTGCCACGCCTGCTTTTCCTTGTTTGCCAGTCCTTCTGCATCGGCTCGTATCGAGATGCAGAAGCCCAAAACGTGCGAACCAGCCAATAGGGAGCCCTTGTCGGAGGCGCTCGAGTGAGCATTAGGCCCGACAACGCGGTCAGGCTCGATTCAACGCTGCGACCGGACTCCAGATCAGCTGGGCAAACCGGACGCCCGCCACGCGCCAGGACCGACCGACAGGGCCCGGCGGACCAGGACCGCTCGGCCGGCCCACTGCGACCGAGCCACCGGCTCCGGGCCGGCGACCGCCGACCGGGACCCCGCGACACCCAGTACGACGGCGGTGAGAGCGGCCAGTTCCGCGTCGTCCGGTTCCCCCCGCACAACACGCAGCAGTGGCTTGCCGTCGCTCATCGTGCCTCCAGCCTCTCACACACCTACATCGCTTGCCGCGACCGGAATCCGACGCCCTACAGCGGAATGTTCCCGTGCTTCTTCGGTGGCAGGGTCTTGCGCTTGTCCCGCAGCATCGTCAGGGACCTGGCGATGTAGCCCCGCGTGTAGGCGGGCGGGATCACCGAATCCACATATCCGCGCTCGGCCGCGATGTACGGGTTGAGCAGTGTG
>DASXXM010000656.1:0-2062 GCA_036503065.1 Pseudonocardiaceae bacterium
ATCGACGCGTTCGCCGCCTGCGGGTCGACGAGCTGCACGCCGACCGCCAGGGTCGGCGCGGCGAGTAGATAGCCGAGGAACTTTCGGCGACTCGGTGAACGGCGCTGTTCAGCCACGGTGGGTCCTCTCGACGATCTCCAGCCGGTGATGGAGAGTGTGTCAGGACGTACACCGAGTGACCATCGTCATCGTGCCTACGTTTGGGGTAGTCCCGTTGTGCACATCGCACATTCGCAGGTCAGCCGCGCAGGGCGGACGCACGCAGTGCCAACGCAAGTTCCACCTGGCAGGCGGGATCGGTGAAGTCGTGGCCGGTGATGGCCTGCATCCGCTGCAACCGGTTGATGACGGTGTTGCGGTGGCAGCACGCGGCTGCCGCGGTGTGCCGGATCGAGCCGCCGGTGGCCACCCAGATCTGTAGCGTTCCCAACAGCAGTCGACGTTCCGCGGCCGGCACGGCCAGCAGGTCGCCGAGCCAGCGCCGCACCAGCTGGTCGGCGAGTTCGGGCGCGTTGAGCAGCAGGGCTTCCGGCAACCGCTCGGCCAGCACGGCGACCTCGCTGCGACCGGCCGGCAGCGTGCGCCGCGCGAGCAGCGCCTGCCGGTAGGCCACGTCCACTTCAGCCAGCCCACCGACCACCAGGGACACGCCGGCCGGCACGTCCAGCACGTCCCGCAGGAGGACCGGGTCCACTGTGGGCTGTCGCAGGGTCAGCAGTCCGACCATGGTGTTGGCACGCACCTGCCACGCTGAACCGATCCGGCCCGCGGCGAGCCGACGTTCCCACGGCGTCGCGCCCGCCGGCCCGATGTCGGCCACCACCACCGCACACGGGCCTTCCACCGGTATGCCGATGATCCGCGACGCCTCGTAGGCGAATGCCAGATCCTTGGCCCGCCCCTGTAACAGGCCCTCCCACAGCGCGGCCCTGCGCTGCTCGTCCGTCCGAACCAGATTCCTTTCCGTGCTGTGGTAAGCGGCCGCCACCTGAGCCGATGTGGTGTCGACGACCTCCCAGACCCGGGTTGCCACATCCAGCAGGCCGGCCGTGTCGACCGAATTGTCCACATGAGCCTGATCGATCAGCGACTCCCACACCAGCCTGCCGCCCAGCCGGAACGAGCGCAGCACGTCGTCCAGCGGCATCCGCTGCTCGGCCCGCCGCCGCCCGGTCGCCCGCGCGGCGTCATAGCGCCCGTCGGCCTCCGGCGGCACGCCGTCGGCACCTTCGGCGATCAACTCCAGCACCCGGGTGAGGTTGTCGTGGCACGAGCGCCAGAGGTCGTCCTGCGGCACCACCCCGACGGTGCGGTACCCGGGATTCTGGTCCTCAATGGTGCGTACCAGGACGTCGGTCAACGCGGACACCCGCGCCAACACCCGCGCCGCGAGCGACTCCGCCGCCCGCGGCTTGTCGTTGCCGTTCACCTGCCTCATCGCGGGCCCAGCATCGCACGACCGGTGCCGCGGTCGGTAGGTTCCATCACCCTCGGGGATAGTTCGTCTCACGAATTGTCAGGTGTCGGGATGTTATCCTGGCTGCGTGAGTAAGCAGGGCCAGATCGGCGTTGTGGCCGCGTTGGTGCGGTCGGCGTTCCTGGTGAATGCCGTGTACGCCGAGTCGGGTCGGGAGCACGGTCTCACTCCGCAGCAGGGCCAGTTGCTGTGTGTGCTGATGCCGCGGCCGTACGGCATGGGCGAACTGGGCGCGATGCTGGGGCTGGCCAAGTCGAGCCTCACCGGCCTGGTGGACCGCACCGAGCGCAACGGCCTTGTCCGGCGCGAGCCCGATCCACGGGACACGCGTGCGGTGCGGGTCGCCCTCACGCCGCGGGGCAGCGGGCTCGCGGTGGAGTTCTACGACGAGACCTGCCGGCGCGTCGAGAAGCTGCTGGCGGGAGTCGGCGCCGCCGACCGCGACACGATCGCCGGTCTGCTCGGCCGCGTCGTCCTGGACAACAAGGTGCCGGTGGTCTTCATGGAACCGGACGCACCCGAACACTGAGCGATGGGTTGCAGTTCGTGGCACGAACTAATATAGTTCGTGCCACGAACTGCAAC
>DASXXM010000657.1:0-8835 GCA_036503065.1 Pseudonocardiaceae bacterium
CGCCGTGCCGTCCCATGCCGCGGTGCAGCCGCCGCCGTCGAGCACGAAGGCGAGTTCGAAGCTCTTCTGCCCGGTCGCGGCCATCACCTGCGACAGGTCGGGCGGAGTGTTGTCCAGCGGCATGACGTACGGCGCCGCGCCGTACCAGTTGCCGGACAGCGCATTGCTCTGCACGGAACTCTGCACCGCTGCGCCGGGCGCCGCGCTGCCCGAGTTGGCTAACGCGACCATCGCTCCCGCTGCCACCACGGTGACCGCGAGCGCGGACATCGCCGTTGACCGTCGCACCCTGACCTCCTCGTCCAGCCCCCTGCGATCGTTTGCCGGCCACGACTCGCGGCCCGTCCCCGTGGTTCCGACTGCGCCGGGCAACCGTTGGTAGCCCGGAGTAGTCGGCCCATTACGTGCCATTACTTAATGATTCGAATGTGGCCTAGACCACTTGTGCTGTCAAGAGGGTGGACTAGACCAATTTCAACCGGGGTGGACCGGCGACGGGCCTGGTCCGTGCCCGGTTCCGGAACTGGACAACCCGGCTTCGCGCTGCCGACCGGCACCGACCGACTACCCTGGGCGGCGTGCCTGTCGAGTCCGTCTTTCCCAGGTTGGAGCCCCTGCTGCCGCTGGTGCGCAAACCGGTGCAGTACATCGGCGGTGAGCTCAACGCCACGCAGCGGGACTGGTCGGACGCGGATGTCCGATGGTGCCTGATGTACCCGGACGCGTACGAGGTCGGGCTGCCCAACCAGGGCGTCATGATCTTGTACGAGGTGCTCAACGAGCTGCCCAGGGTGCTCGCGGAGCGCACGTACGCGGTGTGGCCGGACCTGGAAGCCCTGATGAGGGCGAACCACATTCCCCAGTTCACAGTTGACAGCCACCGGCCGGTCGGCGCGTTCGACGTGCTCGGCGTGAGCTTCGCCACAGAACTCGGCTACACCAACCTGCTCACCGCGCTCGACCTCGCCGGAATACCACTGCACGCGCAGGACCGCACGATCGAAGACCCCGTCGTGCTGGCCGGCGGCCACGCCGCGTTCAACCCGGAACCCATCGCCGATTTCATCGACGCGGCCGTTCTCGGCGACGGCGAGGAGGCGGTCGGTGAGATCACCGAGATCATCCGTGCCTGGAAGGCCGACGGTCGCCCCGGCGGCCGGGACGAGTTGCTGACCCGGCTGGCCGAGACCGGCGGCGTCTACATCCCCCGGTTCTACGACGTGACCTACGGCGCCGACGGTGCCATCGCCGCGGTCACGCCCAACCGTGACCGGGTACCGGACCGGGTCGTCAAGCGCACGACCATGGACCTGGACGCGTGGCCGCACCCGAAGCGCCCGTTGGTGCCGCTCGCGGAGAGCGTGCACGAACGGATGAGCGTGGAGATCTTCCGCGGCTGCACCAGGGGCTGCCGCTTCTGCCAGGCCGGCATGATCACCCGCCCGGTGCGCGAGCGGTCCATCGAGGGCATCGGCGCGATGGTGCAGCGCGGCCTCGACGCCAGTGGCTTCGAGGAGGTCGGCCTGCTCAGCCTGTCCAGCGCCGACCACTCCGAGATCGCCGGTGTCGTCAAGGGCCTCGCGGATCGCTACGAGGGCACCCACACCGGCCTGAGCCTGCCCAGCACCAGGGTGGACGCGTTCAACGTCGACCTGGCCAACGAGCTGTCCCGCAACGGCCGCCGCTCCGGTCTCACGTTCGCGCCGGAGGGCGGCAGCGAGCGGATTCGCCGTGTCATCAACAAGATGGTGTCCGAGGAAGATCTCATCAGGACGGTCAGCACCGCGTACGCCAACGGCTGGCGCCAGGTGAAGCTGTACTTCATGTGCGGCCTGCCGACCGAGACCGACGAGGACGTCCTGCAGATCGCCGGCATGGCGCACGAGGTCATCCGGGCCGGCCGGTCGGCCAGCGGTCGCAAGGACATCCGCTGCACGATCTCCATCGGCGGCTTCGTACCCAAGCCGCACACGCCCTTCCAGTGGGCCGCCCAGTGCGATCCGGACACAGTGGACAGTCGACTGCGCAAGCTGCGCGAGGCCGTCAACAGCGACCGGGGGCTCGGCCGCAACATCGGGATGCGTTACCACGACGGCAAACCGTCGCTGATCGAGGGCCTGCTGTCCAGGGGCGACCGCAGGGTGGGCAAGGTCATCGAACGGGTCTGGTCGGCGGGCGGGCGCTTCGACGGCTGGAGCGAGTACTTCTCCTACCAGCGCTGGGTCGACGCGGCGGCCACCGAACTGACCCCGCTGGGTGTCAGCCTGGCCTGGTACACCACCCGGGAACGCGACGAACACGAAGTCCTGCCGTGGGACCACCTGGACTCGGGCCTGGACAAGGACTGGCTCTGGGCCGACTGGCAGGACTCGCTGGCCGGTCAGGAACAGGACGACTGCCGCTGGACCCCGTGTTTCGACTGCGGCGTCTGCCCGTCCATGGGCACGGACATCCAGATCGGCCCGACCGGCCGCACCCTGCTGCCGATCACCCCGGTCAGCTGACGTCCTCGCCGGCCAGGTGGCGTTCCAGGCGCGCCACCTTGGCCTCCAGCTGACCGGTGTGGCCGGGCCGGATGTCCGCCTTCACCACCAGGCTCACCCGGGGCGCACTGGCCTTGACGACGTCGACAGCCTGTTTGACGACGGCCATCACCTCGTCCCACTCGCCCTCGATGGTGGTGAACATCGCGGTGGTCTCGTTGGGCAGCCCGGACTCCCGCACCACCCGCACCGCCGCCGCTACGGCGGCACCGACACTGTCGGACTCGCCACCCAACGGCGTCACACTGAACGCGACAAGCACGGCGAACTCCCTTCAAGCACGAAGAAGTGGGCCCTGCTCACCACATGCCCAGCAGTGCGAAGCCGCCCATCGCGCCGCCGGCCGGGGTGAGGGTGGGCGATGGCTGCGGCACCGGGTCGGCCTGCGGGGTGGGCGTCGGGTCCGGCACCGTGGTGGCGTCGGTCTTGTGCTGGACCGCCGGTGTCGGCGCGTTGGCCGGCGTGCCGCCGACCGACCTGTCCGGCAGGGCCGGTGGCGGGCTGGTCGCCGACACCGCGGTCGCGCCGCCCTGGGCGGGGCCGCCGGTGCTGGTACCGCTGCTGACCGCGGCCAGGGCGTCCACCATGCCGTGGCCGTAGAAGCTGTTGTACGTGTCGTCACCCGTGCAGTACGCGTCCTGGATGCCGGTGCCGTTGAGGTCGTAGTCGGCGGGGCACGCGATGGGGTCCGCCTCGGCGTCGAGCAGGCGCGTGAGCTCCTTGGGCGTGGCGTTCGGGTGCGTCGACGCCAGCAACGCCGCGACCCCGGACACGTGCGGTGCGGCCATGGACGTGCCGCACGAGTCGGCGTAACCACCGGAGACGGTCGACAACACGCAGCGCGGACCGGACGACGTGCGCTGCCGGGGATCGCCGCCGGGCGCGGTCACGTTCACCGCGCCGAGGCCGTACGAGCTGTAGCCGGCCTTCACCTCGCGCCCGCCGACCGCGGAGACCGTGACCACACCAGGGATGCCGGCCGGCAGCTGCACGCAACCGACGTCCAGCTGCCGCTGTTCCTGGTCGCCCGGGTCCACGTTGTCGGGGCTGCGGCTGTCCTGGCCGGCGTTGGTCAGGTCGACCGCGCCGTTCCCGGCCGCCGCGACGCTCAGCACGTTGTGGGCCGTCGCGTACTGGACCGCGCGTTCGACGGCCGTGTAGATCACGCTCTGGCCCTGGCTGTCCTTGCACGTGAACACCCACGGGTCCACGAAGTAGCTGCTGTTGGCGATCGTCATGTGCTGCTGTGCCGCCCACATGAACCCGCAGACCGCCGCCTCCGGGTAGATGTAGCCCTGGTCGTCGACGACCTTCACCGACGCGACTCGCACGCCGGGCGCGACGCCCGCGATGCCGGTGCCGTTGTCCGCCGCCGCGATCGTGCCGGCGACGTGCGTGCCGTGCGCCGACGTGGTGGGCGCCCAGGCCGCCTCGCCGGTGTCCGGCTTGCCGGTCACGCAACCGGCCGACGCGGTGCGGTCCAGTTCCTTCGTCAGGTCCGGGTGGTTCGGGTCGATCCCGGAGTCGAGCACGCCGACCAGCACTCGCCGGCTGCCCTCGTTGATCCGGTGCGCCTCGTTCGCCCTGATCATGGACATGTCCCACTGCTGCCCGGTCAGGTCGCGCCGGGACACCGCACCCGGATCGGGAGTGCTGCCGGCCGGGTCGCCGGGCAGTTCGTCCGGCTTGTGGCTGCCGGCTGGGGTCGGTGCCTGGTCACCGCCGTAGTACGCCTGCGCCTGCGCGCTGTAGACCCGGTCCGGACCGATCCGCTCGCCGAAACTGGGATCGGCCGACGTGGCCACCGCGACCGCGATCTGCGCGTAGTACACGGTGGTGGTCCCGCATGCCCCGGTGATCTGCGCGTCCGCGTCCTGGCCTGCCGTGCCGGCCGCGAAGACGACGAGGTAGCGCATGGTGGGGCCGCCCTGCGCGCAGCCGGCCTGGCCGGGGTCGGCGAACGCCACCATCGGGTTCATCGCCAGGCAGCCCGTCGCCAGCAGGGCGGTGCCCATCGCTGCCGCCATCGCACGGCGCAGCAGAGGCACGTCGGACCTCCATCGGTGGGTGGGACAGCCTCGGGTCACGCCGTCCACTCCAGCGGGACGGTAGCCAGCGCCGACGGGACAGACAAGTTCGTCGAGGCATTTCAGCCACCCGGTACCGTCCCGCACAGGAACCCCGCACACCTGAAGGAGCAGCACTGAGCCGCCACGATGAGCCGAACCCGTCGGCTCCCGCCGTCCAGCGACTGCGGCTGCGTTACGCCAAACGGGGTAAGTTGCGTTTCACGTCACACCGGGATGTCGCGCGCGCGTTCGAACGGGCGCTGCGCAGGGCAGGCGTGCCGATGGCCTTTTCGCACGGGTTCAGCCCGCACCCGCGGGTGTCCTGGGTCGGCGCCGCGCCGACGGGTGCCGCGAGCGAGGCCGAGTACGTCGAGATCCAGCTGGTCCGTGCGGTCGACCCGGCGGCCCTGCGCGCGGCCCTGGACGCGGCCCTGCCGCCCGGGATCGACGTGCTCGAGGTCGTGGTCGCTGCCGGCGGTTCACTGCCGGAGCGGATCGACGCGAGCCGTTGGCGGATCGAGGTGCCCGGCGTCGGCGCGGACCGACTCGGCCCGGCCGTGGCGGCGCTGCTGGCGGCCGACGTGGTCGAGGTGGAGCGGCTGACCAAGGACGGGCGGCGCACCACGGATGTCCGGCCCGGCATAGTCTCGATTGAGATTGAACCGGACACTGTGGACGTTATCGGGCCGACCGCGGTCCGCTCGATGGACGACGGCACGGAACCGACGTCAGTGTGTGGGATACTGGACGTGGTCGTGCGGCAGGCGACGCCTGCGGTCCGACCCGACGACGTGCTGAGCGCGCTCCGTGTCGTCGCCGCCCTGATGTTGCCGGTACCCGCGAAAGCGATCCGGATGGCCCAGGGGCGGCTCGACGATGAAGGCCGCCTGGCCGACCCGTTGGCCCCGGACCGGGGCCCGCGGTCGGAACCAGGGGTCGGGGAGCCGGAGCCCGGCCAGTTCGTAGTCGACCGACCTGCCGGCTGACGCCCGAGATTCATCGGGTTCCCAGCCGGCGTAGGCAAGGATTCCCGTCGCCACGGGCGACGGTGACAGGACAGAAAGGGCCCCTGCGCGGCCGCGTTCGACAGTGCCCCGGTGTCACGGCATCGGAATCGGGCACCGGGGGACGCGCCCGGGGGCGGAGGAGCCGTATGCCAAACACGAAGCAACCCGCTGCAACAGCAGGCGGGAATCCCGGCGCACCCACACATCCGGCGCTGGCCGGACTGCCGGCGAAAGTCCGGGTGCACGCGCTGGGCAAGCTGCTCGACCGGAGCAGCAGGGAAGTGCTGGACGTACTTGCCGGGCTCGGCGAGCCCGCGCGCAGTGCGCAGTCCAGCCTCGATCGCGACCTGGCCCTGCGGGTGGCCGAGTTGCTGCTGGCCGACGGGGCCGAGGTATCCGCCGCGGCGGTGGCCGAGGTCGTCGACCTCAGCGAACCGGAACCGGTGGCCGAGCTCGACGAACCGTTGGCCGACGCGCTGACACCGGTGTTCGCCGCGCCGGCGCCGGTGTTCCTGCCGCCGACCGCCGCCGCCCCGACCAGGTCGAGGCCGAAACGGGCGCCGGAACCGCAGCCCGAACCGGTCGAGCCGGAGCCGGCCGTCGCACCGGTGGTGGAGACGGAAACCCCGGACGGCGACGGTGCGGACGGCGATGACGAGGACAGTGCCAGCCGCCGCAGGCGCCGCCGTGGCCGTCGTGGCCGTGGCCGCGGCAAGGGCGGCCCGGACGACGGCACCGACGCCGACGGCAGCGAGGCAGACGAGGACGGCACCGCGGAGGCGGAGTCGACCGAGGACGCCGAAACGGACGACCAGGACGAGGCGGCCACCGAGGACGGCGAGGGCGGTGGCACCCGCCGCCGTCGGCGCAGGCGGCGCCGCAAGGGCACCGGCGACAGCGACTCCAACGGCGAGGACGACCCGCCCAACACGGTGGTGCACGTCCGGGAGAGCCGGGACGAGAAGCCCGACCGGCAGCACGAGTCCAACGGCCAGGACGAGGTGCGCAGCGTGCGCGGCTCGACCCGGCTGGAGGCCAAGCGCCAGCGCCGCAGGGACGGCCGCGAGGCCGGCAGGCGCCGGGTGCCGATCCTGTCCGAGTCGGAGTTCCTGGCCCGCCGCGAGGCCGTCGACCGCAAGATGGTGGTCAACCAGCGCGGCGACAGCGTGCAGATCGGCGTGCTGGAGGACGGCGTGCTCGTCGAGCACTTCGTCACGTCCGCCGGCACGGGCTCGCTGGTCGGCAACGTCTACCTGGGTCGCGTGCAGAACGTGCTGCCCAGCATGGAAGCCGCGTTCGTGGACATCGGCAGGGGCCGCAACGCCGTGCTCTACGCCGGTGAGGTGGACTGGGACGCGGCCGGCCTGGAAGGCAAGGCCCGCAAGATCGAGCAGGCCCTGTCCACCGGCGACAGCGTGCTCGTGCAGGTCACCAAGGACCCGGTCGGCCACAAGGGCGCCCGGCTGACCACGCAGATCAGCCTGCCCGGCCGCTTCCTGGTCTACGTGCCGGGCGGCGGCGCCACCGGCATCAGCCGCAAGCTGCCCGACACCGAGCGCAAGCGCCTGAAGGACGTGCTGAAGCGGGTCGTGCCGGAGGACGCGGGCGTGATCATCCGCACCGCGTCCGAGGGCGTCAGCGAAGAGGAGCTGGGCCGCGACGTGCGCCGGCTGCGCGCGCAGTGGGAGGTCATCCAGGAGAAGGCCGCCCCGAACGCCAAGTCGCCGCAGTTGCTCTACGAGGAGCCCGACCTGCTGATCAAGGTCGTCCGCGACCTGTTCACGGAGGACTTCTCCGCGCTGACCGTCCAGGGCGGCGACGCGTGGGACACCATCGAGGCGTACGTGTCGCACGTCGCGCCGGACCTGGTCGACCGGCTGAAGCGGCACGTCGGCAACACCGACGTGTTCGTCGAGTACCGGATCGACGAGCAGATCCTCAAGGCGCTGGACCGCAAGGTCTGGCTGCCGTCGGGCGGCTACCTGGTCATCGACCGCACCGAGGCGATGACCGTCATCGATGTGAACACCGGCAAGTTCACCGGATCGGGTGGCAACCTCGAAGAGACGGTCACCAGGAACAACCTGGAGGCCGCCGAGGAGATCGTCCGGCAGCTCCGGCTGCGCGACATCGGCGGCATCATCGTGGTCGACTTCATCGACATGGTGCTGGAGTCCAACCGCGACCTGGTGCTGCGCCGCCTGACCGAGTGCCTCGGCCGGGACCGCACCCGCCACCAGGTGGCCGAGGTCACGTCGCTGGGCCTCGTCCAGATGACCCGCAAGCGGGTCGGCACCGGCCTGCTCGAGGCGTTCAGCGTCACCTGCGAGCACTGCCGGGGCCGGGGTGTGCTGGTGTCCACGACGCCGGTGCACATGCACAGCACCGTCGTGCCGCCCGCCGCAGCGCCCGTGGCGATCACGCCGCCCCCCGAGAAGCCGACGCAGAACGGCGCGCCCGGTGGCGGCACGTCGAACGGCAGTGCCCAACAGAGCAGCGGCGGCAGCAGGCGCAGCCGGCACCGGAACAACCAGTCCGACCAGGAGAAGGTCAGCGCCGAGCAGCCGGCCGCGGCCCAGGAACCGGCCCAGGAGCTCGCGCCGATCGTGGCCGAGCCGGCACCGGTCGAGCATGTGACCGCACCGGTCGAGGTGTCGCCCAAGGTCGAGACCTCGCCCAACGGTCACCAGCCGACGCCGACACCCGCCGTCGCGGTGGCCAACCCGCCGCGGCCGACCCGCCGCCGGGCGGCCTCCCGGCCGGCCGGGCCACCGGTCGCCGACGCCGAGCAGCGAGGAGACTGACCCCGGTTTTACCTCCTTCCGGACCGCCGGTGTAACCTGGTGAGCGGCCCGCCATCCCGGTGGGCTCTGTCATGCGAGAGCCCGGCTCCGCGGTCCGAATCAGTGATTCGTCCGTCAGCGGGGCGCGTGTGGCCCCCGTCATCGTCGAGTAGCAGGAGACTTCCGTCCCGATGTACGCGATCGTCAAGACCGGCGGAAAGCAGTACAAGGTCGCCGTCGGCGACGTCGTCCAGGTGGAGAAGCTCGAGGGCGAGCCGGGTACCGAGGTCAGCTTCCCCGCGCTGCTCGTGGTCGACGGTGCCGCCGTCACCGCCGACGCCGACACACTGAGCAAGGTGTCGGTGACCGGCAAGGTGGTCGAGCAGACCAAGGGCCCCAAGATCCGCATCCACAAGTTCAAGAACAAGACCGG
>DASXXM010000658.1:0-7905 GCA_036503065.1 Pseudonocardiaceae bacterium
ACCGCGGGCCTGGCCGCCTGCCGGGCACCCGGACCGGACGGCAGGGCCCGCCGCGCAGCCCTGAACGAGGCCATCGTGCTCAAGAACTACGAGTTCAACGCGCACGGCGTCGAGCTCAACCAGCGCTACGTCTCGTCCGCCGTGCTGCCCGACGGCGCGCCAGCGGAGGTGTGGGCCGGCGATCCCGAGCTCTACCACCAGCCCAGCACCCGGCCGGGCGCCGCGCTGCCGCACGTGTGGCTGGTTGACGGCGCCGAGCGTCGGATCGCCAGCCGTGACCTGGTGGGTATGGGCGCGTTCACGCTGCTCACGGGCCTGTCCGGCGGGTCGTGGGCGACCGCGGCGGACCGGTGCCGGAACGAACTGGACCTGCCGCTGCGCACGGTCGTGGTGGGCGGACCGGATGCCCGCGACGCCTACGGCGACTGGGCCCGGCTGGTGGGCGCCGAACTGGCCGAGGACGGCTGCCTGCTGGTCCGTCCGGACGGCTACATCGCGTGGCGATGTTGCGCCGTGCCTGGCGACGCGGACGCCGCCTATGGTGCATTGCGCGGGGCATTGCTCAAGGTGCTGAGTAGGACAGAGTTGGAAGGAGCCGGCCATGCCGCAACCGGAGGGCGCCGCACTGGCGGACATCCGTGACCGTCGGGAGAAGCTGCGGACCGAATACCTGAAGCCGATCGACGAACGCCCGGCCACCCCGGTGCGCGGCGTGCACCACATCGCGCTGGTCTGCCGGGACGTCGAGGAGACGATCCGCTTCTATCAGGAGGTTCTCGGGTTTCCGCTGGTGGAGCTGGTGGAGAACCGGGACTATGCCGGTTCCAGCCATTTCTTCTTCGACATCGGCAACCGGAACCTGTTGGGGTTCTTCGACTTTCCCGGCCACGACCACCCGGACTACCTGGAAACCATCGGTGCCGTGCAGCATCTCGCGTTGTCGGTGAGCGCAGAGCAGTTCGCCGCGATCAGGACGAAGCTGGACGAGGCCGACATCAGCTATCTCGGCCCGGATCGGGGTATCGAGGACAGTCTCTACATTCGCGACCCGAACGGCGTCGGCGTGGAGTTCTACCAGGAGACACTCGGCGTGTTCAACGGCGAGCCGCTGATGGCAGAGTAGGGCGCACCACAACGTCGTGAACGAGGAGATGTCAATGGCCGAGCAGGTGCGGGGCGTGGTCGCGCTGGGCAAGGGCGCGCCGGTGGAGATGCGGACCGTCGTGGTGCCCGATCCCGGACCTGGTGAGGCGGTCGTCCGGGTGCAGGCGTGCGGGGTGTGCCACACCGATCTGCACTACCGCGACGGCGGCATCAACGACGACTTCCCGTTCGTGCTCGGGCACGAGGCGGCCGGCATCGTCGAGACCGTCGGCGACGGCGTCACCGACGTGGTGCCCGGCGACTTCGTCATCCTCAACTGGCGCGCGGTGTGCGGGATCTGTCGCGCGTGCCGCAAGGGCAAGCCGTGGTACTGCTTCAACACGCACAACGCGTTGCAGCCGATGACGTTGACGGACGGCACGCCGTTGGCGCCCGCGCTGGGCATCGGCGCGTTCGTCGAGAAGACACTTGTCCACAGTGGACAATGTACGAAGGTCGACCCGGCCGCGTCGCCGGCCGCCGCCGGGCTGCTCGGCTGCGGTGTGATGGCGGGCCTCGGCGCCGCGGTCAACACCGGTGCGGTGTCCCGGGGTGACAGCGTCGCCGTGATCGGCTGCGGCGGTGTCGGCAACGCGGCCGTTGCCGGCGCCCGGCTGGCGGGCGCGACCACGATCATCGCGGTGGACGTGGACGACCGGAAACTGGCCTGGGCAACGGGTTTGGGCGCCACCCACACCGTGAACGCGCGCACCGCGGACGTGGTCGACGCGGTGCGGGAACTCACCGGCGGCTTCGGCGCCGACGTGGTGATCGAGGCCGTCGGCCGCCCGGACACCTGGCGGGAGGGCTTCTACGCGCGCGACCTCGCCGGCACGCTGGTGCTGGTCGGCGTGCCGACCCCGGACATGACCATCGAGATGCCGCTGATCGACTTCTTCGCCCGCGGCGGCGCGCTGAAGTCGTCCTGGTACGGCGACTGCCTGCCCAACCGCGACTTCCCGTATCTGGTCGACCTCTATCTGCAGGGCAGGCTGGACCTGGACGCGTTCGTGTCCGAGCGGATCGCGCTGGACGACGTCGAGGCCGCGTTCACCAAGATGCAGCACGGCGACGTGCTGCGTTCGGTGGTGATGTTCTGAGATCGACCCAGGTGTGGGGCGCGCCGGCGGGCGCGCCCCACGTCCGTCAGATCGTCGACGTCTGGGCGTCGGCGTTGGGCAGGCCGACCCGGGCGGACCGGTCCCGGTAGTTGCGGATGATGTCGCTGTACCGGTACCCGCTCGCCTTGATCGTGCGCCGTTGGGTCGGGTAGTCGACGTGCACCAGGCCGAACCGCTTCGCGTAGCCGTACGCCCACTCGAAGTTGTCAAGCAGTGACCAGGCGAAGTAGCCGGCCAGGGGTGAGCCGGTCCTGGCCGCCCGCGCGCACGCGTCCAGGTGCTGTTCCAGGTACTCGATGCGCTCCTTGTCCTGGACCTGGCCGTCCGGCTCGATCTCGTCCGGCCATGCGGAGCCGTTCTCCGTCACGTAGATGCGGGGCACCTGGTACTCGTTGTGCACGCGCACCAGCAACTGCTCGAGGCCGTCGGCGTAGACCTCCCAGCCCATCGCCGTCATCGTCCAGTCCGGGACGCTGATCATCCGCGCGCGCGGCGCCGGGCCGTCCGGCTCGTCCTCCACCACCTGGCGGAAGTAGTAGTTCAGGCCGAAATGGTCCATCGGGGTGGCGATGGTTTCCAGGTCGCCGGGCCGGATCGGCGGTTCAACGCCGTAGACCTCGATCATGTCCGCCGGGTACCCGCGGCCGTGCAGCGGGTCCAGCCACCACCTGTTCGTGTGACCGTCCGCCCGTCGGGCCGCGGCCACGTCGCGCTCGTCCTGGCTGGCCGGCTCGCACGGGCTCAGGTTCAGCACCGCGCCCACCCGCACCGGGCCGCTGGCGATGTTCCGCAGTGCCGACGCGGCCAGTCCGTGGCCGAGCAACAGATGGTGGGCGGCCGGCACCGCCTGGTCGATGTCCTTGATGCCCGGCGCCATCTTGCCTTCCAGGTGACCGATCCACGCCGAGCACAGCGGCTCGTTGACCGTGAACCAGTCGCCGACGCGGTCACCCAGCCGGGCGGCCACCACCGAGGCGAACTCGGCGAAGGCGAACGCCGTGTCGCGCGACGGCCAGCCGCCGCGATCCTGCAGCGCCTGCGGCAGGTCCCAGTGGTAGAGCGTCGCGTACGGGCGGATGCCGGCTTCCAGCAAGCCGTCGACCAGCTTGTCGTAGAAGTCCAGTCCGGCCCGGTTGACGTTCCTGGTGCCCTCCGGCATGACCCTGGGCCACGCTATGGAGAACCGGTACGCCTCCAGATTCAGATCGCGCATAAGGCCGATGTCCTGGCGCCACCTATGGTAATGGTCACACGCGACATCACCGGTGTCGCCGTTGTCGATCGCGCCGGGAACCCGGCAGAACTTGTCCCAGATGGACGGTGTCCTGCCGTCCTCGTTGACCGCGCCCTCGATCTGGTACGCGGATGTCGCGGCCCCCCAGACGAAATCGGTCCCCAGGTCCTGTAGGTCGTTCATGGGTGCTCCCTCGGCACTCGTGCTGCGACTTGAGTTGCATCTGGCGTACTGTCCGACAGCACGCCGGCAGGCTGGAGTCGCCTCAGTACCAACGGGGACGGCACCGGCGATAGCACCGGGCTGAATCGGTGCCTCGTGGTCCAAGAATTGTCCACGGTGGTGGAGCTTCGTCGACCGCTCGCTGCCGGATCGCCTCCGGTGGAGTCAACCCGAGCGACTGTGGTCGGGGTACACGCGCGACGTCGCGGCGTGATCGGTGTGCTGTCGGATCTCGATTCTGCTCGACGGGGGCCGTGGCGACCGCTGCCACTTCCCGGTCACGATGTGGTCAAGGCCCGGTGGGCTGGGCCGGGCCAGCTGTTCGTGACGGTACCGCCGTGTTGGTGATCGTTCGGTGGTCGTTGGGCGGATTCACCTGATGTGGCGCCCTCCTTTCTCGATTCGGTGGCCTGATCCGTGCCTCCGCGACACGCCCCGGACGAGGATCAGGAGTTAATTCAGTCTTTAAATTATGATGTCTATTAGACTCGTGCTGCATCCTGTAGTCAAGATGTCGGCAATCGCGGCTCGCCGTGGCCGTCCCGGCGGTCGGGACGGCGCAACGGTGGTTGGGTGGGGATGGGATCTGATGGAAGCGAAGCGCACCACGGTTCGTGACCTGCGGCGGCACTACCGGTCCGCGCTGCTGTCCAAGCTGTTCTTCGACGGCCCGCTGTCGCGCCACGAGCTGAGCAGCCTGACCGGACTGAGCGCGGCCACGGTCAGCAACGTCACCGGGGAGCTGATCGAGGAGCGGCTGATCGTGGAGGCCGGCCTGATCGATTCCGACGGTGGCCGGCCGCGGGTGCTGCTGCGCGTCGACCCGCACTACGGTCACGTCGTCGGCATCGACGTCGGCGAGACCGGCGTCAAGGTGGAGCTGTTCGACCTGTCGATGACCGCATTGGCCACGGTCGAGCACCAGCTCCCTTCGGTGCGTCCCGATCCGGCCACTGTGGTCGCGCAACTCGCGTCCGGCCTGCGCGAAGTGATCGCCAAGACCGGTGTGGACGAGCGCAGCGTCATCGGCGTCGGCATCGGCGTGCCGGGCGCGGTCGAGCAGGGCGACAACGCCGACGGCGTCCGCGTGCACGCCCAGACCATCGGTTGGGACGCGGTCCCGTTCGGCCGGCTGCTGCGCGACAGCGGCATCACGCTGCCGCTGTACTTCGAGAACGGCGCGAAGACGCAGGGCCAGGCCGAGATGTGGTTCGGCGCGGGCCGCGGCAGCAGCCACGCGGTGATCGCGCTGATCGGCTCCGGCATCGGCGCCGCCGTGATCACCGACGGCAGCACGTACCGCGGCGCCACCAGCAGCGCGGGGGAGTGGGGCCACACGACCATCGCGTACGGCGGCCGCACCTGCCGCTGCGGCTCGCGCGGCTGTCTCGAGGCCTACGTCGGCGCGGAGAGCATCCTGGACCGCTACCGCCAGGCCCGCGGCGGTCGCGCGGTCAGCGGCACGGACGAGCACGCCAGCCTGGACGCGCTGGTCGCGGCGGCCGGCCGGTCCCGGACCGCGGCCAAGGTGCTGCAGGACACGGCCGGCTACCTCGGTGCCGGGATCGCGAACCTGATCAACCTGTTCAACCCCGAGAAGATCGTGGTCGGCGGCTGGGCCGGCCTCGCGCTGGGCGCCAAGCTCCTGCCGGACATCCGCGAGGCCGCCGCGGCGCACGCGCTGCACCACGCCTACGGCCAGACGTCCATCGAACTGTGCCAACTCGGCCCGGACGCGGTGGCCTTCGGCGCCGCCACCCTGCCGGTGGCCACCCTGCTGGCCAGGGGCGGCGACCCACGGGAGACCACCACCGCCGCCCGCCCCGCCAAGACGGCACGCGGTCGTGCGGTGGTTAGCACGGACGCGGCGTGAATGGCAGTTGTTCGGTGGTTTGTGGACCGTTCGCGGGGTTGTCCACAGATTGGCCATAGGTCCCCCGTTTGGGGCTTGACAACGGTAGATTGGAAAAGGGCCGTAGCCCCCGGAGGTTGGGCGGGGGTCTGCCTGTGGGTCGGGGTCTGCGCTGTGGGGCGGCGGAATCGCGGTTTCGGCGCTTGGTTGTTTGCCGGGACTGGTGGTGATCACCGACTTTGCCCGGGTGATTGTCGACGGCCGAGCCGGCGCGGCCCGGCCGCCGATATCGCCGGCGACCGGGCTTTGCGTCAAGGTCCGCACCTTGTGATGACTTACCCGCGTACTCGACGGATCGTGTCGCGATACCACAGCGCGCTCTGCTTCGGCGTCCGCACCTGCGTGTCGTAGTCGACGCGCACGATGCCGAAGCGCTTGTCGTAGCCGTAGGACCATTCGAAGTTGTCCATCAGTGACCAGGCGAAATAGCCGCGCACATCCGCGCCCCGCCCGATCGCGGCCGCGACCGCCCTGATGTGTTCGGCCAGGTACTTCGTGCGGTCGTCGTCCTGGACGTAACCGTTTTCGTCCGGGTCGTCGTCGAATGCGGCGCCGTTCTCCGTGATGACCATGGGGATGCCGGGGTAGTCCTGGTGCAGGCGCACCAACAACTCCGTGATGCCGTACGGCACGATCTCCCAGCCCATCGCGGTGACGGCCACGCCGTGCGGCACCATCCTGGACACCGGGCGCCCGGTCTCGTCCTCGGTGCGGCCGTTCTCGTCCGTGCCGGAGAAGCGGTGCGCGGAGTAGTAGTTCACGCCCAGCACGTCGATCGGCGCCGAGATCACCGCCAGGTCGTCGTTCCGTACCGGGATCTCGATGCCCTGTGCTGCCAGGTCCTCGACCATGTCCGCCGGATACTGTCCGCGTACCAGGGGATCCAGGTACATCCGGACACCGAGCCCGTCCGCCCGCCGCGCGGCTGCCTTGTCCCGCGGCGAGTCGGTCGCCGGCTCGGCGTGGCCCATGTTCAGCGTGATGCCCACGTCGATCGGGGTCTGCGCGGCGGACCGCAGCCTTGCCACGGCAAGGCCGTGGCCCAGCAGCAGGTGGTGCACTGCGTGGATGCCGGCGCCGAAGTCCTCGCGGCCCGGCGCCTGCCTGCCGTACGCGTAGCCCAGCATCGCCGAGCACCACGGCTCGTTCAACGTGGTCCAGGTCCGCACCCGGTCGCCGAGGTGGTCGAACACGATCGCCGCGTAGTCGGCGAACCGGTACGCGGTGTCCCTGGCCGGCCAGCCGCCCGCGTCCTCCAGTTCCTGCGGCAGATCCCAGTGGTACAGCGTGACCCACGGGTCGATGCCCCTGCCGAGCAGTTCGTCCACCAGCCGGTCGTAGAACGCGATGCCGGCCGGGTTGACCGGACCAACGCCCCGGGGCTGAACACGCGGCCACGCA
The DNA here is from genome assembly GCA_036503065.1 of Pseudonocardiaceae bacterium. GTDB lineage: Bacteria > Actinomycetota > Actinomycetes > Mycobacteriales > Pseudonocardiaceae > DATEPR01. The sequence continues at coordinate 7,034 of DASXXM010000658.1, forward strand.
ACGGAGAACCGGTAGGTGTCCACGCCGAGCGAGTGGATCAGTTCGACGTCCTGGGGCATCCGGTGGTAGTGGTCGCACGCCACGTCGCCGTTCTCGCCCTTGTGCACGGCATCCGGTACCCGGCAGTAGGTGTCCCAGATCGACGGGGTGCGCCCGTCCTCGTCCACCGCGCCCTCGATCTGGTAGGCCGACGTGGCCACGCCCCAGCGGAACGAACCGGGCAGCGTGTCGATGAGATCGGTACCGGCATCGGCCGCCGGTGAGCCTTCGATTGTGCCTGCGGTTGTGTCCACGTCTCTCCAGGAGTCGACAGTACAGAATGGGACAATGTGGAATTAGGTGGTAGCCGAGTTCAGCGGCCGGCCGACACCGGATGCAGCCAGCACGCGACGGTGCGTTCCGACTCGCCCGCGATGCCCGGCACGCCGAGCACCGGCACGTCCGTCGGGCAGGGCTCGAACGAGTGCGGGCAGCGCGGGTGGAACGCGCAGCCGCCGGGCATGGCCTTCAGGTCCGGCGGGGAACCGGGAATGCCGGACAGCTCGCGCCGTGGTCCGCGCAGTGCGGGGAACGAGTGCAGCAGCCCGTCGCTGTAGGGGTGCAGCGAATCCCGGTACAGCGCGGCGGCGGGAGCCTGTTCCACGATCCGGCCGCCGTACATGATGGCGATCCGGTCGGAGAACTCGACCAGTAGCGACAGGTCGTGCGTGATGAACAGCACCGAGAAGCCGAGGCGCTCCCGCAGTCCGATGATCTGGCCCAGGATCTGCCGCTGCATCACCACGTCCAGCGCGGTGGTCGGCTCGTCCATGATGACGATCTTGGGTTCCAGCGCCAGCGCCATGCCGATCATCACGCGCTGCCGCATGCCG
>DASXXM010000659.1:0-29268 GCA_036503065.1 Pseudonocardiaceae bacterium
GACAGGTCGTTGTAGGTGATCACCGGGGCGATCGCGTCCACCCGGCGATCGGATCCGGCCAGCATCAGGGAGAACGCGCCGCCGTAGGAGCCGCCGGTCACGCCGACGCGCGGGTCGTTCGGGCCGTCCTTGGTCACCTCGGGGCGCGCGGCCAGCCAGTCGATGAGTTGCCGGCCGTCGGCGATCTCGTAGTCCGGCGAGTTCAGCCCGATCAGCCCGGTGCTGCGGCCGAAACCGCGCGGCGTGTAGGCGAGCACCACGAAACCCTGGCGCGCCAGGTCCTGCGCCTGGCTGTCCACCGCCGACTTGGTCTGGCCGAAGCCCGGCGTGATCAGCACGGCCGGGGCGGGCGTGCGTGCCGGGAAGTATGCCGTGGCGTCCAACTGGACCCGCTGGTCGTGCGCCGGGCCGTCCACGACCGGGATGAACAGGCTCTGCGAACGCACCGCCGCCGGCCGGGTGGCAGTGTTGATCCCGACCACCGCACCCACCGCGGCCAGCACGACGACCAGGCCGACGAGCAGCCATCGGACCCGGAAACGGCGAGATCTCGGCACAAAGCCGACAGTAATCGGCGCTGACTGAGAAACCCTCAGGGGCCACCCGACGCGAACCCGGCGGAGCCGATGAACGAGAATGGTTGCCGGCTGTGGAGGCTCGCAACTGTTCAGGGAAGTGCGTGAGCGACTGTGACGATGCGTACTCGAACGTATGTGCTATGACCGACGGCGAAGGTTCTCGGTCGGCCAGGTGAAAACCAAATCTGGCCGACCGAGAGCTTGTTTTCCTGCTTCGGCAGTGTCCTCGGCGAGTTGCGTCGGGACGTTGAACAAGCCCGCTGGAAACCCACCTAAGACCTGCACTGGCAGGCGCCGGGTACTGCCACGGGAAGACCCATCCTCCTGGAGTGGGCCAACGTTGGCGCCGCAAGGTGTCGGCTACCTGACGTGAGTGGACTCACAGTTGCTCGCTTCAGGTAACGGAGTATTCCTTCGCGGCGGTGTCGTCAACACGGAGCAGCGACGCTCCCGGTGCCGTCGGCCAGTGGTTCGCTGGCGGGAGAGACCTCCGGATGGTGGCGGGTGCCCGGATCCGGAGGTCGGCTGACGTGAATGTCCCGGTGTGGCTGTGGTTGGCGACGATCGCCGGACTGCTGGCCGTCTTCGGGCTCGACCTGTTCCTGGTCGACCGGGACCCGCACCGGGTGACGATGGCCGAGGCGGCTCGCTGGGTCGTCGGCTACGTCAGCGGCGCCCTGGTGTTCGGCCTGCTGGTGTGGGTGTTCGCGGGTGGTCGGTTCGCAGGCGAGTTCTTCTCCGGCTACATCACCGAGTACTCGCTGTCGGTGGACAACCTGTTCGTATTCCTGGTGATCATGACCGCGTTCGCGGTGCCCGTCATCCACCAGCACCGCGTGCTGCTGGTCGGCATCCTCATCGCGCTGGTGCTGCGTGGCGCGCTCATCCTGGCGGGCGCTGCGCTGATCAGCCGGTTCATCGCGGTGTTCTACGTGTTCGGCGCGTTCCTCATCTACACGGCCTACCGCGTGGTCCGCTCATCGCCCGGCGACGAGGAGACCGAGTACGTGGAGAACGTGGTGTTGCGACTGTTGCGCCGAATCGTGCCGGTGACGCGGAAGTACCACGAGTCCCGGTCGTTCGTGCGGATCCGCGGACGGCGCATGGCAACGCCGATGCTGGTGGTGATCATCGCGATCGGCACCACGGACCTGTTGTTCGCGCTGGACTCGATTCCCGCGGTGTTCGGTCTGACCCGTCAGCCGTTCCTGGTGTTCGCGGTGAACGCGTTCGCGTTGATGGGCCTGCGGCAGTTGTACTTCCTGCTCGGGGATCTGTTGCGCCGCTTGGTCTATCTGCGGTTCGGCCTGTCGGTCCTGCTGCTGTTCATCGCCGTGAAGCTGATCCTGGAGACGGTGCGGGAGGACTGGCAGCCGTTCGAGGCCGGGCGGCAGTCGGTGCCGGTGCCGGTGCCGGGGCCGGGCCTGTCGCTGATCGTCGTGGTCGGCGTGCTGGTCGTCACGGTGGTCGCGAGCCTGATCCGGATGCGCCGTCAGCCCGAGTCCCGAACGTGACCAACTTGCCGACAATTCGTACGCGGTGCTAACGGATGGGCGGTAGCGTGTTCGGCATGCGCCCAGACGATCTCGCGCTGCTGCGCCAGCCGAGTAGCCCCACCCTGCACGGCGACCTCCTGGTGGTCGCCGTCGCCCGCCCCGATGCCGAGGCCAACGAGTACCACTCCGCGCTGCAACGGATTTCGCTCGCCGACGGCGCGGCACGGCCGTGGACGTGGGGTGCGAAGGACAGCAGCCCACGGCTGTCGCCGGACGGCCGCTGGCTGGCGTTCCTGCGCAAGGCGGGCGGCGAGGACCGGCCGGCGCGGCCGCAGTTGCACGTGATGCCCAGCGACGGCGGTGACGCGCGCTGTGTGACAACGCTGCACGCGGGCGTTTCCGGACCGGTCTGGGCGCCGGACTCGCGCCGGATCGCGTTCACGACCAGGGTGGCCGAGCCGGGCCGCTACGGCACGTCGACCGACGAGTGGCCGGGCGCGCCGGAGCCGGACGCCGAGGCACCACGCAGGCTGACCAGGATGGACTACCGCCTCGACGACGTCGGCTACCTGGCGGACCGGCACAGCCGGCTGTACGTGCTGGACGTCGGCGACGCGTTCGAACCGGAGGCGGAGTTGCCGGAGCCGGTCGAGCTGACCGACGGCCGCTGCGACGTCGGCGACCCGGTGTGGACGCACGATGCCCAGCACGTGGTGGTGACCGCGCCACGGGATCTCGGCGCCGAGGAGACCCTGCACAGCGATGTCTACGCCGTGCCGGCCACGGGTGGTGCGCCGGTGCTGTTGGCGCAGTTGAGCGGGTGGACGGCGCTGCCGGCGGTCGCCGACGACGGCACCGTGCTGTTCTTCGGGACCGAACACAACGGGCCGGGCGACGCGGAGGCGGAGAACGCCGGCCTGTGGGCCGTGTCGTTCACGGCGGGCGAAGCGGGCCCACCCCGCAGGCTGACCGACATCGAGACGGTCGACTGCGACGGGATGGCGGGCCCACCGATCGCGACCGACGACGGAGTGTTGACCGTGATCCGGAACCGGGGCGCGATCGAACTGCGCCGCATACCGATCGACGCGTCCGGCGTGACCCTGGCCGAACTGCCCGTGCTGGCCGGCCAGCACGGTGCGGTGAAGTCGTTCACGGCCGACGGCGGGCGCATCGTGGCCGTCGTGTCCACTCCGGACAGTCCGGGCGACGTGGTGCTGATCGAGGGCGGCGCGACCACCGTACTGACCGACCTCGCGGCACCGCTGCGCGCGGCCGGCCTGCGGCCACTGGCGGAGTTGGACGGCACCGCGCCCGACGGCTACCCGGTGCACGGCTGGCTGATGCTGCCGGAGGGCCCCGGCCCGCACCCGGTGCTGCTGTGCGTCCACGGCGGCCCGTTCATGTACCACGGGTGGGGTTTCTACGACGAGGCACAGGTGTACGCGGCGGCCGGTTACGCGGTCGTGCTGCCCAATCCGCGTGGCTCGGCAGGCTACGGCCAGGCGCACGGCCAGGCGATCGTGCACGCGATGACCACTGTGGACGTCGACGACATCCTGGCGGTGCTGGACACGGCACTGGCCCGACCGGAGTGCGACGCGGAGCGGGTCGGCGTGATGGGCGGGTCCTACGGCGGTTTCATGACCAGTTGGCTGGCCGCCCACCACGGCAACCGATTCCAGGCGGCGTGGTCGGAACGCGCGGTGAACGCGTGGGACTCGTTCACCGGCAGCTCGGACATCGGCTGGTTCTTCACCGACCGCTACGTCGGGTCGGACCCGGCAGAACAGCGCCGCGTCAGCCCGCTCACGTACGCCGACCAGGTCCGCATCCCGTTCGCCGTGGTCCATTCCGAGAACGACCTGCGCTGCCCGTTCGAGCAGGCGCAGCGCATGTTCGTGGCCCTGCGGCGCGCAGGCGCGGACGCCGAACTACTGGTGTTCCCCGGCGAGGGCCACGAGCTCACCCGCTCCGGCAAGCCACGCCACCGCGTCCAACGCTTCCACGCGGTCCTCGACTGGTGGTCCCGCCACCTCAAGACCAACTGACCTCAACCTACTGTCTCAGCCCAACAGGGTGTAGTTCAGCGCCTCGCAGATCCGGGCCAGCGGCACGTCAAGGCCCGGGTGGTCGAGTGGGACCAGGGCGTCCGGCGCGGCGGGCATGGCGTTGCCCGCAGGCGGATCCCACAGGCACACCGCCGGGTCGCCGGAGTCCATTGAGGACCGGTACCACAGGCCGTCCAGGCCGGGGTGTGCGACGCGGATCGCCCGTGCCCACTCCTGGGTGCGCTCGCGTGCGCCGCTGCTGATCTCCTGGGACGCGCCTGCTCGCGTCGGCCAGAGGCCGGCCAGGTCGAGCAGGCGCAGGGCGCGGGTCGGCCGGAACACCACGATGAACGGGTGCCGGGTCACTCTGTCCACAATGGATGTGTCCTGGAACACCTCGGCCACACCGGTCTGCGCCGTCAGTCCGAAGTAGAGCACGCCCGCCGGGCTGTCGGTCGGGCGGCCGCGCGGGCCGGGCTGGTGCGGGTCGAACCGCGCGTGTGGCAGCGGGCCGGTGCGGCGGAACGTGTCCCACTGCTGCGGATGCCGGCCCGCGGCGGTGAAGACGCGGACGAGCGGGGTCGTCGGGTCTATCGCCACGATGTCCTCGTCCGGGCGCAGCAGGCCGGCAAGGACGGCAGGGTCGGGCGGCTGGGGTAGCCGGGCCATGCGGGTCCAGTCGTCTCCTAGGAGATCAGGTCAGGCGGGGGTGCCGAGCATCGAGGCCAGCCGGGCGACGCGCTGCGGGTCGCCGCCGGACAGCAGCCACTCGCACGGGCTGATCGCGCGCGACGATGCCATCAGGTCCTCCTGCGGCGTGGTCATGAACGCGGCGATCACCAGCGCGGGCTGGTCGTCCGGCAGGGCAGCCAGCACGCGTTCGAGGCCGGGCAGCACGCCGTGCTCGGTGAACTGCCACGCGGGCAGCCGCCAGCCGCCGCGGTCCTTCCAGCCCATCAGCCGCTTGGCGGCCAGGCGATGCCGGATCCGGCTGGTGACCACGCCGACCGTGCGGGCCGCCTCGCTGACGGTGAGCGCCGAGTCGTGCAGCACGGCCTGGTCGGCGACCGCGCGCGCCCTGGCGTCCGGCTCGTCCGGGCGCAGTGGGCTCAGGTCCAGCCCCACGGCGAGCAGCGTGTCCCGCTGGCCCGTGGTGAAGTAGCCGGCCGGATCCGGGTGCGGTGGAGTCAGGCGGCGAGCCGCGTCCTGAATCAGGGACAGGAAGTGGTCCGTGTCGATCCGCAACCCGGCCTCGGCCAGCACCTGCTCCAGCGCGATGGTCATCCATGCATCGTAGCCCGCGCGTGCGGTTTCGTGCGGGTCTGTGGGAGATTTCACCAAACCCGATACGGAACGCACACGATCCAACACGTTAAGTTGCCGTGAAGCCCACTGTAACCGAGCCGCCCGGTTCCGGCCATGCCTCAGACAGCTCGTTCCCGGCCGGCCCAGAACGGCTCCCGCAGTTGGCGCTTGAGGACCTTGCCGGTCGCGTTGCGCGGCAGCTCGGACACGATCGTCACCGACGCCGGGCACTTGAAGCCGGCCAGATGTTCGCGGCAGTACGCCAGCAACGCATCGACGTCGATCTCCTTGCCCGGCACCGGAACCACCATGGCCTTGCCGACCTCGCCCCACTTCTCGCTCGGCACGCCGATCACCGCGACGTCGGCCACGTCCGGGTACTCGGCCAGGACGCGCTCGATCTCGGCCGGGTAGATGTTCTCGCCGCCACTGATGATCATGTCCTTGATCCGGTCGGCGATGTAGAGGTAGCCGTCGGCGTCGAGGTGGCCGACGTCGCCGCTGCGCAGCCAGCCATCGGGTGCGAACGCGGCGGCGTCCGCCTCCGGCCGGTGCCAGTAGCCTGCCATCAGCTGCGCCGTGCGGACCCAGACCTCGCCGGGCTCGTCCGGGCCGACGTGCTCGCCGCTGACCGGGTCCACGATGGCCAGCTCGACGCCGTCGACCGCCTTGCCGGCCGACGTCATCCGGTGTTCGTTGGCCAGGTCACGGTGGTCCTCAGCGCCCAGGAAGGTGACCGCGCCCGATGCCTCCGTCATGCCGTAGACCTGGAAGAAGTCGACGTCGAACGCGGCCATGCTGCGGCGCAGCAACGGCAACGGCATCGGCGACGCGCCGTAGAGCAGCGCCCGGATGTGGCTGTAGTCCCGCTCGGCCACGTCGGGCACCTGCACCAGGAAGCCGAACACGGCGGGCACCAGGAACGCGTGCGACACCCGCTGCTCGACGAGCTCGTCGAGCAGCGCGACCGGATTGATCTCCCGGACCACGACGGCCCTGGCGCCGTTGAACATCGCCACCAGGCACCACGCGGAGCCGCCGACGTGGAACAGCGGCATCGCGACCATCGCCACGCTGTCCGGCCCGACTTCGGTCATCCTGGCCGTGGCGATCGCGTGCGCGGTCAGGCCCCGGTTGGTGAGCATGGCGCCCTTGGGAAAACCGGTGGTGCCCGACGTGTAGAGCTGCAGGAAGCACTGGTCGTCCGGGAACTTCGCGGCATCGGCCAGCGGCTCGTGCGCGGCCAGCCAGTCCTCGTACTCGTCCTGCTCGCCGCCCACCACGATCACCTGCCGGACGGTGGGCAGCTCGTCGCGGATCTTGGCCAGCAGCGGCAGGAACTCGGTGCCCACGAACACGACCTGCGCCTGCGCGTCGTTGATGATGTAGCTGATCTCGCCCGCGGCCAGCCGGAAGTTGACCACCGCGTTGGCGGTGCCGACCAGCGCGCAGGCCAGCGTGGTCTCCAGGCAGGCCGGGTTGTTCTTGTCCAGGTAGGCGACCCGGTCGCCGGGCCGCAGTCCGGCGGCGAGCTGACCGGCGGCGTTGCGTCGGATCCGGTCCGCGAACTGCGCCCACGTCCAGGACTGGTCACCGCAGCGGACGGCCTCCCGGTCGGGCATGACCCGCTGCCAGTGCTCGACGAGGGAGACGATGTCGTTCGGCAGCTCTGCCATCAGGTGCTCCAGTGGTCGCGATCAGCGGGTACCTGCCATCCAACTCCGCGACACCCCGGTTTCGCCAGCATCAGACGACTGCGAAGGACTCTTTGCAGAGACTTCTTGGCAAGGTACGTTGGCCTCATGGACGAGGGGAATCCGGACCGCCCGAAACGCATGGACGCGCGCAGCCTGCGGGGCCTGGCGCACCCACTGCGGTTGCGGTTGATGGAGTTGCTGTGGCTGGACGGCCCGGCCACCGCGACCGGCCTGGCCGCACGGGTGGGCGAGAGCACCGGCACCACCAGCTGGCACCTGCGGCAACTCGCCGAACACGACCTGATCGAGGACGACCCGGCCCGAGGCACCGGACGCGAACGCTGGTGGCGAGTCCGGCCGACGAACGTCGAGGTGGTCGACTTCGTCGACGACCCGTCGATGCGCGGTCCGGTGTCGGTCTACCTGCACGAGTCGCTCAACCAGCTCCACCACCGCCTGGCCGGCTTCCTGGCGCAGGACTGGGACCGGACCTGGTACGAGGCGGCCGCCGCGCAGGACTGGCGCCTGCGCCTGCGCCCGACCGAACTACGCGACCTGAACGACGAACTGCGCGCCGTGGTGGCCCGCTACCGGGAGAACCATTCCCCGGACAGCGAGCCGAGGGACGGCGACGAGCACGTCATCGTGCAGATCCAGGCCTTCCCGCATCGCGGGCCGACAACCTGATGGCCCGGCGACCGCTCGGCGGGCTGTTGCGAGAGCGGGACTTCCGGCTGCTCTGGCTCGGCGAGACAACCAACGGCCTTGGCGCCGCAGTGTCCACTGTGGCCATTCCACTGGTCGCGGTGACCGTGCTGCACGCCGGTGCCTTCCTGGTCGCCTCGCTGGCCGCGGCGGTCTGGCTGCCCTGGCTGCCGTTGGCGCTGCCGGTCGGCGCGCTGATCGATCGGTGGCCGCGCAGACCGGTCATGGTCGCCTGCGATCTCGTCTGGCTGGTGTCGCTGGCCAGCGTGCCGGTGGCCGCGTGGCTCGGCGTGCTCACGTTCGGCCACCTGTTCGCGGTGGCGCTGTTGTCCGGGGCCGCCTCGGTCTTCTTCACCACCGCCTACCGGGCCTACCTGCCGAGCCTGGTCGCGCCGGCCGACCTGGTCGAGGGCAACGCGAAGCTCCAGGGCAGCGCATCGGCGGCGCAGGTGGTGGGGCCGGGGCTCGGTGGCCTGCTGGCGCAGGCGTTCGGCATCGTCATCGGGCTGCTCGCGGACGCGGTGAGCTGCCTGGTGTCGCTGGCCTGCCTGCTGGCGATCCGTACCCGGGAGCGGCGGTCACCCGACACGACGCGCACCACCACGCTGCGCGCCGAGATCGCGGACGGCGTGCGGTTCCTGGCGCACGACCCCTACCTGCGGCAGTTCGCCGTCTTCGGTGCCGCCGCCAACTTCACCCTGGACGGGATGCAGGCCATCCTCGTCGTGTTCCTCGTCCGCGATGTCGGGGTCGGGCCGGGCGAGGTCGGCGCGATCCTGGCGGCGGCCGGTGTCGGCGGGGTGGTCGGCGCGCTGGTGGCGCCCGCCGTGTCGCGACGGTTGGGCAGCGCGCGGGCCATCCTGGTGTGCGAACTGGGGACAGCGCCGTTCAGCCTGCTCATCCCGTTCACCACGCGCGGTGCCGGTGTGGCGTTCGTGATCGTCGGCGGGTTCATGCTGACCGCGGGCGCGACGGTGAGCAACGTGATCGTCGGCGGGTTCCGACAGGCATACTGCCCGCCGGAACTGTTCGGGCGGGTCAGCGCGAGTGCCCAGCTGCTCAACCTGGGGGTCATTCCGATCGGCGCACTGGTGGCCGGCGGTCTGGCCGATGCGCTCGGCGTCCGGTCGGCCGTTCTTGTCATGTGCGCAAGCTCGGTGCTGGCGGCGTTGTTGCTGCTCACCGGCCCGTTGCCGCACCGGCGCGACCTGCCGGCGGCCACGGAACAGGTGGCCGTTCACCACACAAGCCGGTGAGATCGGAGTAAAACCAGAGGCCTGTGTACCGACCGGAAGGGGAGCTACGTATGCGCACCCGCGCCGCGATCATCGCCCTAGTCACGGCAGGCCTGGTGTTACCGGCCGTCCCGGCAACCGCCCGACCGACGGCGACGCCACCACCGAAACAGGCCGTGGCCATCGGCAGCGGCGGGGCGGTGGTGTCGGACACGGCCGAGTCCACCGCGGCGGGGCTGGCCGTGCTACGGGCCGGCGGCACGGCAGCCGACGCCGCGGTCGCGGTGGCGTCCACGCTCGGTGTCACCGACCCGTACGTGGCCGGTCTCGGCGGTGGCGGTTACCTCGTCTACTACGACGCCCGCACGAGACAGGTGACCACGATCGACGGCCGGGAGACCACGCCCGCCGCTGCCGACGGCAACCTGTTCATCGACCCCACGACCGGCAAGCCGCTCGCCTTCCCGACCGCGGTGACCAGCGGGCTGTCCGTCGGCGTGCCCGGCGACCTGATGACCTGGCAGCAGGTGCTCGACCGGTTCGGCCGGTTCGGTCTCGCCGCCGACCTGCGGCCGGCCGAGCAGGTCGCCGACCACGGGTTCGTCGTCAACGCGACGCTGCGCGAACAGACCAGGGAGAACGCGTTCCGGTTCGACCAGTTCAGCTCGACCGCCGCGCTGTTCCTGCCGAACGGCCAACTGCCCGAGGTCGGTTCCGTGTTGCGCAATCCGGACCTGGCCGCCACCTACCGGCAGATCGGCCGACAGGGCGTGCGCGCGCTGTACGGCGGTTCGATCGGCGCCGACATCGTGCGGACCGTGCACAACCTGCCGCTGGCTCCCGGCGCCACGCTGGTCCCGCGACCCGGCCTGATGCAGCTGTCCGATCTGGCGGCCTACCGCGCGCCGTTCCAGGCCCCCACGCACGTGAACTACCGGGGCTACGACGTCTACGGCATGGCGCCCTCCTCCAGCGGTGGCACCACGGTCGGCGAGTCGCTCAACATCCTGAGCAACTTCAACCTGGGGCAGGAGACCAGGGTCCAGGCGTTGCAGCACTACCTGGAGGCCACCCGGCTGGCGTTCGCCGACCGCAATCGCTACATCGGCGACCCGCGGTTCGTCAACGTGCCGGAGCAGCAGTTGCTGTCCCAGCAATTCGGCCAGCAGCGCGCCTGCCTGATCGATCCGGCCCACGCGGGCACCAGCCCGGTCGCGCCGGGTGACCCGTTCGCGGGCGCCGGCAACTGCACCCCGACCCAGCCGACCACCGCGCGCCAGCCGGACGAGGGCACCAACACGAACCACTTCGTGGTGAGCGACCGATGGGGCAACGTCGTCTCGTACACGAACACGATCGAGGAACTCGGCGGCAGCGCGATCGTGGTGCCACACCACGGCTTCATACTCAACAACGAGCTGACCGACTTCAACTTCACGCCGCTACAGCCGGGCGTGCCCGACCCGAACCTGCCGGCCGCGGGCAAGCGGCCCCGGTCGAGCATGTCGCCGACGATCGTGCTGCTGCACGGCAGGCCGTGGCTGGCGATCGGCTCGCCGGGCGGCGCCAGCATCATCACGACGGTGCTGCAGATCCTGGTGAACCGGATCGACTTCGGCATGAGCCTGCCGGACGCGATCGCCGCGCCACGGGCGTCGCAACGCAACTCCGCCACCAGTCAGGCCGAGCCGTCGTTCATCGCCGCCGCCACCACGCCCGGGTTGCAGGCGCTGGGGCAGACGTTCGCGATCAACAACAAGTCGCCGCTCGATCCGACGATCATCATTCCGCCGGACATCGGCGCGGCGACCGGGTTGCAGTTCCTCGGGCACGGGAACGTGCTGGCGGCCGGGGAACCGGTGCGGCGCGGCGGAAGCGCGGCCGGGGTGGTCTTCCCCAGCCACTGACGTGCTGGCCACGGTCTGAGTGTGCTCCCCCCTCGGGAGCACACTCAGACCGTGGCCGGCCCACTCGGGCGGCCCTCAGACGGCACTGTGCAGTGGACCGCCACGCCAGGTGACCGCGTCGCTGAAGGCCACCAGCAGATCGACCTGCGTCGCCGTCAGGTCCGCGTAGGCGCGGTGCAGGTTGAGCACCAACCGTTCGGCATCCGGCCAGGCCGCGAACTCGCCAAGGTCGGCTTCCGTCGCCACGGCCAGCGGTGACCGGCCCGCGGCCCGACCACGTCGAGCCGTGTCGGCGACGAACCGGTAGTAGCGCTCGTGGGTGGCCAACACATCCGGCAACGATGCCGACGAGATCAACGTACCGTGGCCGGGCACGATCGTGTCGGCCGTGAACCCGGCCAGCCAGTCCAGCGAGCGCAGCGCACCGTCCAACGACCCCATCAGAACCAGTGGGGTCACCCGATGGAACAACAGGTCGCCCGCGAACAGCACCCGCTCGTCGGGCAGCCAGGCGACCAGGTCGCCCTCCGTGTGGGCCGGGTAGCCGGGGTGGCGCAACTCGATCCGTCGATCGCCTGCGAAGAGGGTGGCCCGGTCGCGGACGACGACCGTCGGCAGCCGGATGGTCGTCACGCCGAAGTCCGGTGTCGGCGACCAGATCGGCGGCGTGGCGTTCAGGATGAAGTCGGCCAGCAGGGCCTCGCGAGTTCGCTCGTGCGCCACGATCACCGTCGAAGCCGGCAGAAGTACGTTGCCGTACGTGTGATCGCCGTGCATGTGGGTGTTGACCGCCAGCCGGATCGGCCGGCCATCGGCCACCTCGTCCACGACGGCCAGGAGGGTCTCGGTTCGCCTGCGGGTGGCGCACGTGTCGATCAGCACCACGTCCTCGGCGCCCACGATCACCCCCGCGTTGTTGAGCCACCACGAACCGTCCGGCTGAAGCCACGCGTGTACGCCATCGGCCACCGGCGCCAGTTCCATTGTCACAGCGTCATTCTGCCGCTCACGCCACCTCCTCGCTGACGCTCGTCGGCCGCGTTCGCGAAACGCGCTCTGCCCATGGTTCGCTCGCAAGCTCGCTCACGTCGAACCGCCGATCACCGCCGGGGCCGCATCGTGGGACGGCTGGAACGCCAGGCGCAGTTCGCCCGTCGGCCGCGGCAGCGCATACGCCACGCGGTAGCCGACAGACCGGCCGGGCTGGATCGGCGCGGACGACGGCGGGGTCGCGGTCGTGCTGCCGGGCACCGCGATCTGGCTCAGCGGCCTGCCGTCGAAGGTGGCCGTCGGGGCGAGGACCGTGGCATTCGGGTGGAAGAGCGTGCCGCCGTAGTTCGTGACGGTCACGGTGAGCACGACCGAACGGGCGGCGCCGTTGGCCGCCGACGGGGTGAACGCCACCGGCGCGCTGACCGCGACGACCACGCTCGTGCTGAGCTCGCGCGGCTGGCCCCAGGTGGCGATCGGGCCGCCTGGGATCGCGGCCGGCCCGGCCGCTGCGGGCTCATCGGTGAACGTGGCGCCGACGGCCTGGTGCAGGCTGTCGAGGAAGGTCCCGGTCCCCCAGACGCCCAGCGCGAGCGTGATCGCGCCGGCGACCGTGCCGATGATCGCGGCGGTCGAGTCCGAGCCCGCGTAGTAGCGCTGCTGGCTGACCCCGAACACGCCGACGATCAGCGTGAGCAGGCCGAGCGGGACGACCACGAACCAGGTGGCCCCGGCGAACACGCCGAGCACGATGCCGACCACGCCGAGCACGAGGGCGGACCGGCCGAGACCGTTGCGGCGCTGGACGGGACGGTAACCCGCGGTGGAAGCCGTCATGAGAGCGTCTCACTTCTCGAAATGAGTCCATCCGATCGTTGCCGACCGGTCGCCTGGGCGGGACGACATCGAACGCACAGTGTTATGCAGTGGCTCAAGTGTTAACTCGTTCGGAGTAAGGCGGTCGAGGGCACGTGCGATACCTGCGTGGGACCAGTCGCCTAACAATCTCAGAGAGTTACGGGTATCGCCACGATCCCACCCAAATGGGGGTATGTGGCCGTTAGGCCGATCGCCGGCACAGCGGCCCCCATGGCCCGACTACCTGCGGTGTTCCGCCACGATCGACGACGGGCGATCGGCCGCCTTCGACTCCAGATAGCGCCGTTCGGGCAGGCTCAGCGTGCGGCGGGCGGCGGCGCGGTAGTGGCCACGGGCGGCTTCGTGGTCGCCTGCCATGTCGAGCAGGTGCGCGCGCACGGCGTCCACCCGATGGTGGCCGGCCAGCGCGGGATCGGTCTCGGCCGCGGCGAGTTGGTCCAGCGCCGACCGGGAGCCGTGCACCATCGCGGCGGCCACGATGCGGTTCAGCGTGACCATCGGGCCGGGCGCGAGCTGGTGCAGCAGGTCGTAGAGCACCAGGATCTGGCGCCAGTCGGTGTCCTCGGCGCGCAACGCCTCGTCGTGCACCGCGGCGATCGCGGCCTGGAGCTGGTAGGGGCCGGGCGGCGCGGTGGCGAGCGTCGCCGTGATCAACGCGGTGCCCTCGGCGATACCGTCGGCGTCCCACCGCGAACGGTCCTGTGCCGCGAGCGGGACGATGGCGCCGTCCGCGCCGGTCCGGGCCGGGCGGCGGGCGTCGGTGAGCAGCATCAGGGCGAGCAGGCCGGCGACCTCGCCGTCGTGGGGCCGGGTGTCGCGCACCTGTCCGGTCAGGCGGATCGCCTCGGCGGTCAGCTCGACGCGGTGCAGCTCGGCGCCGGAACTCGCCGTGTAGCCCTCGTTGAAGATCAGGTACAGCACGTGCAGCACGGCGACCATCCGGGCCGACCGCTCGGCAGCCGGCGGCAGGCGGAACCGGGCCCCACTGGCCCTGATCCGCTGTTTCGCCCTGCTGATGCGCTGCGCCACGGTGGCCTCCGGCACCAGGAACGCCCGCGCGATCTCGGCCGTGGTCAGGCCGCCGACCGCACGCAGCGTCAGCGCCACCTGCGACGCGGGCGTGAGCGACGGGTGGCAGCACAGCAACAGCAGGGTCAGCGTGTCGTCGACACCCGGGATCGGCTCCGGGTCCGGTGGCGCCTGCGCGACAACCGTCTCCTCGCGCCGCCTGCGGGCCGAGTCGCCGCGCCACATCTCGGTCCGCCGACGGGACGCGACCGTGATCAGCCATGCCTTCGGGTTGTCCGGCACGCCCTCGGCAGGCCACTGGACGCTCGCCGCCAGCAGCGCCTCCTGCACGGCGTCCTCGCACGTGTCGAACCCGCCGTGGTGCCGGACGATCGCGGTGAGCACCTGCGGGGCCAGTTCCCGCAGCAGGCCGTCGAACCCGGTCACAGGTAGCCGGCGAGGTCGCGCACCGGCCGGACCTCGACCACACCGTGCGCCGCCTCCGGTATCCGCGCCACGATCTCGACGGCACGGTCCAGGCTCGCGACGTCGACCACGTAGAAGCCGGCGAGGTGCTCCTTGACCTCGGCGAAGGGCCCGTCCGTCGCCATCGCGACGCCGTCGCGGACGAGCACGGTCCTCGTCTCGGTCGGGTCGTCGAGCGACTGGGAGTCGACGTACTCCCCCGACGCGACCAGATCCGCGTTCAACTGGGCGTAGACGCCGAGACCGGCGACGCGATCCGCGTCGGACATCCCCGCCCAGAGGTCCCGGGACGCCGGGTTGGTGTAGAGCAGGATCACGTACTTCACCAAGATCTCCTCCGCCGGCATGTCGAGATCGGTCGTCCGGCAACTACGTCCCCGATGAAGGCACCCACCGGGGGTGCCGGAACCGCAAGGACGGTACCCAGGCGATGTCCAGGACCATATTCGTCAACCTGCCCGTGCACGACCTCACCAAGGCGATCGACTTCTTCGGCACGCTCGGCTTCCGGCCGGACCGGAACGTGTCCGGTCCGGACACCGCGCGGCTGATCGTCAGCGACACATGTTCGGTCATGCTGCACCAGCACGCGACGTTCCGCGCCTACACCCACAGTGACGTCACGGACACCGCGGCCAGCCGCGAGGTGATCGTCGGCGTTTCGGTCGAGCGCCGGTCCGAGGTGGACGACCTCGTCGGCAGGGCCGTCGCCGCCGGGGGCGAGGATCTCGGTGGCGACGACCAAGGTTTCATGTACATGCGAGGGTTCCGCGACCTCGACGGACACCAGTGGTCGCTGCTGCACATGTCCGTAGGCTGAGCACGTCACCGCACGGAGGGAAAACGCATCATGTTGGAGCACAGCAGGGCGTTCAGCGGGTTCTCGGTGGACGACATCCCGAAGGCCAAACAGTTCTACGGCGAGACGCTGGGCCTGCGCGTGACCGAGGAGTACGGCATGCTCACGCTGCACACGCCGGGCGACCGGAACACGCTGATCTACCCGAAGCCCGACCACGAACCGGCCACGTTCACGATCCTGAACTTCCCGGTGGCCGACATCGAGTCCACAATGGATGAACTCGTCGCCCGCGGCGTCAGCTTCGAGCACTACGACGGCCTCGACCCGAAGGGCATCAACCGCCGGGGCGGCCCCCTCATCGCGTGGTTCAAGGATCCGGCCGGCAACATCCTGTCGGTTCTGCAGGACGACTGACGGCACAGCGAGACCGACAGGCTCCGTGGTCGGGCGAGGTCTGCCGGCGGGCTCTGCGATGTCGTACTTCGGGGGCTACCCCGACGGGGTTACCATTCCGGCCGGCGGAAGGAGTCCGGAATGGGCGGTAACACCCGCGAGGCCGGCCGCACCACCGCGAGCCGCGTACTGGCGCTGTTCGCCGCGTTCTCGTCGGCGGATCCGGTGCTCGGCCTGACCGAACTGGCCAAGGCCAGCGGTCTCCCGGTCACCACGACCCACCGGCTCGCGAGCGAACTGGTCGAATGGGGCGCGTTGGAACGTCGGCCCGACGGCCGCTACCAGGTCGGACTGCGTCTCTGGCACACCGGCGCGCTCGCCCCGGCACACCGCGACCTGCGGTCGATCGCGTTGCCGTTCATGGGTGACCTCTACGAGGCGACCCACGAGAACGTGCAGATCGCGGTCCGGGACGGCAGCCGGGTCCTGTGCCTCGACAAGATCTCCGGTCGGCACTCGGTGGACAACGTGACCAGGGTCGCGGGCTGGCTGCCGGCGCACTCGACCGGCGTCGGCAAGATCATCCTCGCGTTCTCGGGTGTGGATCTGTTCACCGACGTGCTGGTCGCCGGGCTCACCCGCTACACGCCGCACACCATCACGCTGCCCGGTGTGCTGGCCGAGACGCTGCGGCAGGTGCGGGAGACCCGGATCGCGTTCTCGCTGGAGGAGATGACGATCGGCGCATCGTCCGTTGCCGCGCCGATCTTCGGTGTCACCGGCGACCTCGTCGCGTCGCTGGCTCTCGTGGTGCGGTCCACGACGAACGTGCGGGCGTTGACCGCGGCGGTCCGGACCGCCGCGCACGGCGTGACCAGGCAGCTCGCCCAGCTCAATGTTCCGCCGGGCGGAAAACCGGGCTAGACAACGCGGCTTCGGCGGCCCAAACTCGCAGGCCCGAGGGAGAGGTGACCGTGACGGACATCTACAGCCAGGCGGAAGTCGACATGGACCGGGCGGCCGTCCGCGAAGTGGTGGACAACTGGGTGCTGTACCGGGATTCCGGCGACTGGCGGCGGTTCGCGTCGGTCTGGCACCCGGACGGCTGGATGTCGGCGACCTGGTTCCAGGGGCCTGCCGAGGCGTTCATCGAGGCCAGCAAGGCAGGCTGCGCGTCAGGGTCGCAGATCCAACACCTGCTCGGCGCCCACACCAGCGACGTGGCCGGTGACCGCGCGATCGCCCAGACGAAGATGCAGATCCTGCAACGCGCCCCGCTCGACGGCATCACGGTGGACGTGACCTGCACCGGACGGTTCTACGACTTCCTCGCCCGCCGCGACGGCCGGTGGGGCCTGGTGCGCCGACAGCCGATCTACGAGCAGGACCGGATGGACCCGGTGCCGCCCGGCGGCCACATCGACCTGGACCCGAGCCTGCTGGCCCGCTACCCCGAGGGCTACCGGCACCTGGCCTACCTACAGCAGAAACTCGGCTACCGGGTGGCCACCGGGCTGCCCGGCCGCACCGGCCCCGCCGTCGAGCAGCTCTACCGGGAAGGGCTCGGCTGGCTCGCCGGCTCGGTGTTTCCCGGCGAGCCGATATCCACAATGGACTAGCGGTTACTCTTCGCTCGGTGCGCCGTCGTCGGCCGGGCGCAGTCCCGCGGTCCGCTCGCGCAGTTCGGTCAGCCGCTGATCAGCCTGGTACAGCAGGACCTCCGGCAGTGGCCGCGGACCCAACGGTGCCCAGAAGTCCTCGCCGGGCGGCGCGTGGAGCGCCATTCGCCGACCGTCCAGCCATGCCGCGTCGAACGCCAACCGCCACGCGTGCAGGAGGGTACGGCGGTCCGTGTCGATTCGCCCGAACAACGGATCACCGGCCAACTCGTGGCCGATCCAGGCCAGATGCACGCGAATCTGGTGGCGCCGACCGGTAATCGGCCGGGCGACGAGAAGCGTGTGCACGTCGTCCGTCCACACGGTCGCGAACGCCGTCACCGACGGATAGGTCGACACCTGGGTGAACACGCTGGCCGCGGGCACCGACCAGTGCCGCCCGTCGGTCACGATGGCGGCCCGCTCTGCGGCGATCCGCACCCTGTTCTTGCGGCCGACGCTCAGTGGCAGCTCGATGACGCCCCAGTCCGGCAGGCCACCGCTCCGAGTGACGGCCAGATAGGCCTTGTCCACCGTCCGCCGACCGAACTGGCGGGTCAGATCACCGTGGTAGCGCAGTTGTCGGGCGAACAGGATCGCACCGGAAGTCACCTTGTCGATGCGATGCGCGGGGTACAGCGTCTCGCCCCGCTCGGCGGCCAACCGGACCAGGTCGGTCTCGTGCCGTTCGCCGGTGACCGAGATCCCGGCCGGCTTGTTCAGCACCAGAGCGGCCGCGTCCTCGAACAGAACACGACCCGCGCGTACCGATTCCCAGTTGTCCCACCGCACAAGGCGGGCAGCATATCCGGTGCGCGCTAGGCGGCCGGGCGCTGCCGGCCGCGCGGTGCCGGCACGGCGGGCGGCTGGAAAGTCCGGCCGAGGATGCCGGCCTGGCGGGTGGTCAGCCGACCCTCGTCGTACAGCCACCGGATCGTGTCGGCCACGGTGTCGGCGAGCGGCCGGGGTGCGTACCCGAGCGTGCTGTCGTAGTCGACGACCCTCGTCGCGCAGGCGGCCGTGTAGATGGCGCCGTACTCGGCCGGGACGTGCCACGGCCACACCCGTTGCAGGGCACCGGCCAGCAGGCCGACCGGCAGCAGCGTCGCGGCCGGCAGAAAGACCGCCGGCAGGGCCCGCCCGGTGGCGGCCCGCAGCGCACGCACGTGCCGGCGGGTGGTCACGTAGCGGCCGGGGCCGAAGTAGCGGTCCCTGGTCAGTTCCGGCTCGGTGAACAGGCCGGCGTGCAGGTTGGCGGTGTCCCGCACGTCGCCGACCGGGAAGCCGCCCAGCGGCCAGATCGGCATCAGCCCGCGCAACGTGTCGCGCAGCCTCGCGTTCTGGTCGCCCAGGTGCGGATCGTGCGGCCCGAGCAGGGCGGGCGGATACGTGATCACCACCGGCGCGTCCCGGACCTGGTGCCGGCGGGCGATCACTTCGGCCGCCGCCTTGCTGGCCAGGTAGGCCTGCCGCGCCCGGCCGACCGGCGAGTCCGCCCGGACGATCCGGCCGCGGGCCGGCAGCAGCGCGCCGAAGCTGGACACGTGCACGATCGGGTCCGCGCCGACCCGCAGGGCCGCGGCGAGTACCAGTTCGGTGCCGCGCACGTTGGTCGCGCGCAGTTCGTCCGTCCGACGGCTGTCGAAGGAGTAGACGGCCGCCGCATGCAGCACGCCACCCACGCCGACCATCGCGCGGGCCACGGCAACCTCGTCGGTGACATCGCCGACGACGACGTCCACGGCGGCGGAGTCCACACCGAGCGGCGCGAGCGCCCGCTCGACGCCGGCCTCGGTGCGCGCCAGGATCCGGACCTTGTGGCCGATCCGGGTCAGCGCCGCGACCGAGTGTGCGCCGACGAACCCGGTACCACCGGTCACGCACACCAACATCGGTCGTCTCCTCCCCGGCCGACCGGCGGACGGACGTCACCGGTCCACCCGCCATGGTGGGCTCGGTTGGCCTGCGACGCGTCTTCTCCCGTGCGGTCAGCGGAGTCGGACACGGGCCCCAGCCAACTGCCGGCATCCAGGAAACAACATGCGGAAGGATATTTTTCGAGACACCGCACAAATGCCCAATCACACCTGACCAGCGGCGCCGACTCGCGGGCGGCGCATCGGCCGTGGACAACTGAATGTGTCGGCACCATCGTGGAACAGGATGCGACCGGACCTGTATAAATCTGTGTTCGACGCGGCCGCCCTCCGGCGGCATCGCGGGTCTGTTCAAGCATGTGATTGTGGGGTGTTGTTCGGTGGGTCGTCGACAGGGTGTGGCCCTGCCGTTAGACTTTCGTGGTCCTGCTGGGTCTGCCAATCATTTCATGTGGAGTATGTCGCCTCGACAGTTTGCCGTCGTGGCCGGTGCTGCCGGTCTGTTGCTGGCTGCCGCGCTGGCGACCATGTTGGTTGGTGCATCCGACTGGACTTTTGCGGTAGCTGTTGACAAATGGTTTCAGCTTGGCGCCAGTTTGATGGCGTTGGGCGGGTTTCTCTGGACCGCGCGGCGGGCCGGTGGCGCGCAGTTGCGGTGGCGGTTGTGGATGGCCGCCGCGATGGCCACCCTGACCGTCGGCCTGGTCGCCTGGATCTGGGGGCAGTTGATCGTCGGCATCGCGTTGCCGATGACCATCCTCGCGCCGGTCAGCTTCATCATGGTGCCGATGCTGGCGATGTTCGGCGTCCTCAATCTGGTCCACGACGGACCCGGCCTCCAGCAGCCGAACCGGCGTGGCCGGTCGTTGCTCGTGCTGGACGCCCTCATTATTTGCGGCTCGTTGTTCGTGCTTGTTCTGGTGCCCGCCCTCCAGTCCGTTTTCGGCACCTGGCCGCGGACCTGGTCGGCCATCGCGGCCGCGGCGGCGCATCCGGTTGCCTATCTGGTACTGCTGACCGTGATCGCGGTTCTTGCCCGTACGCACCAACTCGTTCGTCAACTGCCGGTCCTGTTGCTTGTGGTGGCGTCCGTGGCACAGGCGACATCGGGGTGGGTGTTCGCCTATTTCGTCGGCGCCGGGGTCGGTCGCATTCCTCCGGTCGCGGACATCGGGTTTGTGGTCTGTCCGGTGTTCTTCGGGTTGGCGGCGGTCGCGCCGTTTCGCACCGGGCAGGACAAGCGGCCGGGGCGACTGTGGGTGGGCGACTATCTCACGTTGGTGGTGCCCTATCTGCCGCTCGCGGTCGCCTGCTTGTTCGTGGCGTTCAGCACGGCGACCGGGCAGCCATTGGCGCCGCCGGTGGTCAACGTCGGGCTGGCCATTCTCGGGCTGGTGACCGTGCGTCAGTTGGTCACCCTCATGGACAACACTCGCCTGCTCAGGCAGGTCACGGAAAGCCAGCGACAACTGGAGTACCAGGCGTTCCACGATCCGCTCACCGGGCTGGCCAACCGCGCGTTGTTCCTCGCCCGGCTCACCGAGGCGGTCGCCGTGCGCGATCGCGGCCACCGGCCGTTGATACTGCTGTTCGTGGACATCGACGGCTTCAAGACGGTCAACGACAGCTTCGGCCACGCCGCGGGCGACGCCGTGCTGCGAACGGTGGCCGAACGACTGCTGGTCAACGTGCGCGACGACGACCTGGTGGCCCGCCTCGGTGGCGACGAGTTCAGCGTGCTGCTCGACAGCGACGGCGAAACCCGGGGCGACGGCGCGCGCCGGATCAGCCAGCAGCTGCTCGACACGCTGTGCGCGCCGCAGGTGGTGCGCGGTCGGGACCTGTGCATCAGCGCCAGCATCGGCACCGTCAGCCTGTCCGCGTTCGACCCCGACCTCACCCCGGACGAACTGCTCCGCAGGGCGGACGAAGCGATGTACGCGGCCAAACGCCGTGGCAAGGGCGCACTGGTGAGCTACGGCGAGCCGATCATGGGCGCGCTGACCACCGAGCCGAGCAACCCGTGACGGACCCCGTCATCGCGGCGCTCGGGCTGCGGCCGCTGCCCGTGGAGGGTGGCCGCTGGGCGCAGACCTGGCGCGACGACCACTGCACCGCGATCTACTACCTACTGGCCGCGCCCGAGTTCTCCGCGCTGCATCGATTGGCGCACCTGGAGATCTACGCCTTCCACGCGGGCGCGCCGGTCCGCCTGCTACTGCTGTACCCGGACGGCCGAGTGGCACGACCGGTGCTGGGCACCGATCTCGCCGCAGGTCAGCGGCCGCAGATAGTGGTGCCGGCCGGGGTCTGGCAGGCGTCGGAGACCCTGGGCGCCTGGAGCCTGGTGGGCACCGTGGTGGTGCCGCCCTACACCGACGACATCGTCGAGTTCGGCTCGGCCGCCGAGTTGGCTGCCGAATATCCGGACCACGCCGAGACGATTCGCGCGCTGTGTCGCGAGGTTCACTCGAACGAGTGAGGACGGTTCAGCCGCGTCCGGCCCGCTGCAACCACGTGAGCACGATGCCGAGCCCGGTGACCAACAGCACGCCGACCAGGCCGAGAGTGACCACCACGGTGACCGCGGCGACGAGGAACAACGCCACCAGGGCCACGGACTGCCGCAGCGTCGGCGCCCAGCCGCCGACCGCGCGCTCGACCATGCGCAGCCAGGCCCGATCCGAACGCGCGCCGGGCGACGCGGGCGCGTGCCGGGACAGGCGGCCGGGCGACCCACCACGGGTGGGCCCGCACTGGATAGTGGCGTAATAATCGGCATCCAATCGGGTGAGTCGGCGAACCGGACCATGCCCCTGAGCAGCCGATGTTTGATCAAGCCTGCCAGCTGATCCAATCCGGCCTGGATTAATCCGCTGAGCTGGTTCTACACTGGTCACGTTGATACTCATCTCTGACGCCTACATATGAGTAACAGCAGAACCCGGCCTCCTGCACGAACAGGCGAGTCGGGGAAGAGCTTCCCGCTGGTGTGGTGGAATGCGGTTCGCCCGCGTCCACACACCAGCCGGGGAGTCCTTTATGTTGCCGGGTGCCAGTTTGCCCGAACGGACACGCATTACGCCAGGCGCAGTTGTCGCGGGCTCCGATCGGTCGCGTTCTCGCGTCGAGTGGCAAAGTCCCTCGTCAATGGGCATTCGCCGGGTCGCCGGGCACATTCATCGCGCGAGTAGCGGGCCAGATTCACTCGATCGCGTGACTATCTCGACCATCTATACACATTGAGTGATATGAGCCCGATCGGGTGATGGGAAATGCCACCCGATCTGCCGATCAAGTTCGCCCGAGACCGTCAGATATCAGCTGCGGCCCAGCACACGGCCGGCGCGTCAACGCGGGCAGTGACAACCCGATCGGTCTCCGACCGGTCGGCAACCAGACTCCCGACGAGACAGCCGTCACACGGCATGCCCGCGCCGACCGGCAACACGTCGACGCCGAGCACGGTCAGCCGCTCCCCGCACAACGCGGCCAGCGTGGCACCGTGCGGCTCGCCGGGCGCCAGCCGCACCAGGTGAACCGTGCGCAGCCGCTCGGCGATCGCGCCTGCCCTGCGCCGCAACAGGAGTGTTAACGAACCGGAATAATCCGCGCGCAGCCCCCAACAGCCGACCGCACCCGGGTCCTGCTCCGTCCACCCACCGATGTGCGCCAACACCTCGGCCAGGTCGGCCACCAGCACCTCGACCGCCCGGCCGTGCACTGTGCCGGCCACCGCGAGCGGCACGTCGTCGTCGAGCCGGTGCACGGCTACCTGGCGCGCCACGCTCACTCCGGGTACCTCCTCGGTTGCGCTGCGATTAATCCTAGAGCACGATTAATCCCGGCGCCGAACGACGCCATGACATCATGCATCGCACAACGAGGAGACATGATGACCGGCCAACGTTCCACCAGCCCTTTCGTGCGAGTCCCCAGCGCATTGCCGGTTGACGGATGGCGATCGGCCTGCGGACCCGACGGCGGCAACTGTGTCGAGGTGAACCTCGCGGCCCGGGACGCGGCCGGCATCATCGGCATCCGGGACAGCAAGCCGGCAACCGGACCCGCGCTGGTATTCCGCGCGTCCGGCTGGCAGGCATTCCTGGCCGGCACCGTCACCGGCCGGTACCACGCCTGAGCGGCCACAACATGGTCTACTGTCTTTCACTCCACGCAAATCGGTGAGTGAGACGGGAGAACCGGTGCCCGGCACGGCCACGTCACTGCGCATTCGACTTGGCAACGAGATCAGGGCGGCCCGGATCGCCGCAGGCCTCACCCAGGTCGAAGTCGCCGAGTTGCTCGGCTGCAAGCAGGGCAAGGTGAACAAGATCGAGGACGGCACCGTCTCGGTCAAGCAGGTCGACCTGGAGATCATGCTCGGCGCGTTCAGCGTCGGCGCCGTGTCCGCCGAACTGATGCGGGAGCTCGCGGCGACCGGTGACCGGCGCGGCGAATGGTCCGGCTACCGCGCGGCCGTGCCGACGTGGTTCCGCACGTTCACCAATCTGGAGCAGGCCGCGTCGGAGATCTTCGGCTGGCACGGCGAACGCTTCAGCGGCGCGCTCCAGTCCGAGCACTACATGCTGACCCAGTTCAAGGCGGCGGGAAACACCAACGTCACCGAACTGGTGCGCAACCGGCGCGACCGCAAGCATGTCTTCGAACTGAATCCGCCACCCAGCCACCGGTTCGTGCTCGGCGAGGCGGCGTTCCGGCGGATGCCGGGCGGGCCGAACCCGGGTGTCGCGCTGGACCAGGTGCAGTACCTGATCCAGTTGATGGAGTCACACCAGGACGTGTCCATCCACATCCTGCCGTTCGACGCGCGACTGCCTTACGTGCCCAACGATTTCACCATCATGCGGTTCACCGACGGCACGCCCAACTGCGTGTTCGTCGAGCACGTCGCGGGCGGGCAGAAGATCGAGAACGAGTCACAGTTCAAGAAATTCGTCGAGGCATGGGACCAGCTTCGCGGCCCGGCACTGGAGAAGGCGCAGACCCTGGACTTCCTGCGGGCACTGGCCGCCGACTTCGCCAAACAACTCGACCTCGACTGATCCGGGCACACCCCTACTTGGATACGATGAGTCCGCAATACCGTTGGCAGTCCGGAGGACACAATTGTGAACGTAACTGACCAGCAACCGGTACCCCCCGGTGTCGACCTGGAACATCCCAGCGTGGCGCGGATCTACGACTTCTACCTCGGTGGTACCGCCAACTGGGCGATCGACCGTGAATTCGGTAAGAAGGTGCTGGCGCAGTTCCCGTTGGTGCGGCCGATCGCCAAGGCGAATCGGATCTTCCTGCAGCGAGCGGTCCGGCATCTGGTTCGGCTGGGTGTCCGCCAGTTCATCGACATCGGGTCCGGCGTGCCCACCATGGGCAGCACACACGAGATCGCGGACGAACTGTCGAGGGACACCAAGGTCGTCTACGTCGACAACGAGCCGGTCGCGGTCGCGCATTCACAGATGTTGCTCGACCAGAAGGGTGACACCAATCGGCACGCCGCGATCAATGCCGATCTGCGGGAACCGGACGAACTGTGGCAACAGGTCCGGGAAACCGAGGTGCTCGACCTGACCAAGCCGGTGGGCATGCTGCTGGTCGCCGTGCTGCACGTCCAACAGATCGGACCGGACGGCACGGACGTCGGGCCCGCGTCGGTGGCCCGCTGCCGGCAACTCGTCGCGCCCGGTTCGTACCTGGCCATTTCGCACGGCACCACCGATGGCGCGCCGGCCGAGCTGGCAGCGAACCTCGACGAGATCAAGAAGCTGTACGACAGCAGGAGCAGTCCGGTCATCTGGCGCACCCACGACGACGTCCGCGCGCTGTTCGGCGACTTCCCGCTGATCGATCCGGGCCTGACGTGGACGACGCTGTGGCACCCCGAGGAGACCAGCCCGACCGCCCCGGTGATCACGTTCGCGACACCGAACGAGTCGATGGTGGTGGCAGGCGTCGGCCGGAAACCCTGACACCGCCGGGCAAGGCCAGGCGCCGGCCTAAATGGACAGTTCGGGTTTGAGGTCGGCGATCCGCCATTCCCGGCGCCTGCCGACGGCGAACACCGTGAGCGCCATGGCAACCACGCCGAACGCCGCCAGCACGAGCACGTCCTGCACCAGGTGGGCGCTGTTGCCGCCGGTGATGGTCACCCGCAGGCCGTCGACGAGGTAGCTCATCGGCAGCACCGGATGCAGGGCGCGGAACACGGCCGGCAGCGTCTCGTACGGATAGGTGCCGGCACACGTGGTGAGCTGCAACAGCAACAGGATCAGCATGACGGCACTGGCGACACCGCCGAGCAACACGCGGAAGAAGTGCGCGATGGCGGTGAACGCGGCCGCCGCCAACACGAGCAGACCAGCCATTTCCCACGGATGCACCGGATCGAGCCCGAGCCCCCGGTCCACCACGACGTACAGCAACAGCCCCGCGAACACGCAGGCCGCGCCCGCCGGTAGCCAGCAGGCCAGCGCCACCACCAGGTTGCCGGCCCGGCTGGCCAGCGCCCGCTGCGACAACGCGCGCAGGATGAGGAATCCCGTGATGCCGAACACCCACAGTGCGATGGAGAAGAAGAACGGCGTCAGCCCACGGCCGTAGTTGTTGGCCGGATGCAGGTTGGTGACCGCGACATCGACCGGCGACGCCAGGGTGGCCGCGTTGTCCTTCTGCTGTTGCGGTGACAGCACCGGCAGTTGGCCCTGTGCGTCGGCAAGGCCGCCTGCGAGTTGGGTCGCGCCGTCGTGCAGTTGGCCGATGCCGGTGTCGAGTTGGGTGGCGCCGGACAGGGCGGTGCCCAGTCCGGTGTCCAGTTGCGTCGCGCCGGACGCGACCTGTTTGGCGCCGGTCGCCAGTTGCTGGATCTGTGACGCCGCACCCCTGGCCTGCGCCTGCAACTGCGGTGCGTCCCTGGCCAGGGTGTCGGCCGCCTGGGCCACATCGGCGGTCGCGGTCCTCAGCTGGCCGGCGGCCGTGTTGACCTGGCCGGTCAGGGCGGCGGCCTGGCTGGTCGCGGTGACCAGTTGCTGGTAGGCCGGATCGCTCTGTAGTTCGGGATGGGCTTGGCCGAGCTGGGTTACCTTGGCCTGAACCGAGTCCGTACCGCCGGACACCGCGCCGGTGGCCTGCGCCGCCGTGCTCGCCAGGCTCGCTGCCGTGTTCGCCGCGGCCGCCGCGTTCTGGGTGACCGTCGGGATGGCCGCGGCTATGGCGTTCGCGATCGGCACCACCACGTTCGCGATCGCGGTCACCCCGTCGGACACCTGTTGGGCACCCGGCGCGAGTTGGTCGGCGCCCTGCTTGAGCTGGGTCAGCCCCGATACGAGCGCGCCGCTGCCTTGTTTCGCGGTGGCGAGGTTGTTCCGCAGTTGGTCGGCACCGTTGGTCGCCTTGGTGAGCCCGTCGTGAAGTCGTTGCAGGTTGCCGAAGACGGACTCGAAGTAGGCGCTCACCGCGGCCGCGCTGATCTTGTTCTGGAGTTCGGACTGCACGGTTTCGGCCATCTTGCCGACGATGTAGCCGTTGGCGTCGTCGAGAGTGATCAACATGCCGGCGCGTTGCGGCGTGCCGGTGGCGCCGCTGGCCAGTTTCGCGGAGAAGTCCCGCGGCACGGAGATCGTGAAGTAGTAGCGGGTATCGTGCACGCCTCGTGCGGCATCGGCGTCGTCGGTGAAATGCCAGTCGAAGATCGGATCCTTCTTCAGTTCGCCGACGAACAGCTCACCGGCCGCGACCCGCTGCCCGTTGACCGTCACCGGTTTGTCGTCGTTCACCACGGCGACCGGGATCTGATTGAGCTTGCCGTAGGGATCCCAGTTGGACCACAGGTAGAGTCCGCCGTAGAGCAACGGAACGAGAACGACGAAGACGAGCGCCAGCCGTTGCAGTGGTGTGCGGAAGCGCAGGAACTCGAACCGGGCCAACCTAAACGCGCGCATCCACGCTCCTCTGTGTCACGTCGGCCCCGGCGTCGGCGGCGATCCGGCCGTCGACCGTGGTTGCGATCACGGCGGTGCCGGCCGCGCGCAACGCGGTCCAGATCCGCCGCTGTTGTGCTGGCGTGGCAGCGATGTCAACGTCGTCCACGACAAGTGCCCTCGGTCTACCGGCCAACGCCAACGCCACCGCGAGCAACACGGCGTCGTCCGTGGCCAGCTCGGCGACGACCGCGGTCGGATCGACATCGAGCCCGACGATCCCGGCGGCCCAGCGGTAATCGTGGTGGCCAAGCAGGTCGGCCTCACGGATGTGATCGACCACGTGCATCTCGGGCTCCAACTCGACGGCGGCCGTGACCCTGGCCACCGCGACCAGCCGCCTGATCTCGGGCCGCTGTTCCTGTCCGGCAACGACCAGCCGCCCGGCCGTCGGCTTCGCCCGGCCGGCCAACGCGAGCAACAACATGCTGCGCCCGCTGCCCGCCGGTCCCGCGATCGCGGTCACCGAGCCGGCTGTCAGGGACAGATCAACGTCTCGGAACACCCAGCCGCGCCTGGTCCGCAGGCCGAGTTGTTCGGCGCGGATCAGCTCCTGGGGCGGTTCGGGTTCGCTCGCTTCTGTCGCCATGGTGACCTGCGCTCGCCTTGGGGTTGGCCAACAGTGTGCCCGGAAGTTCACGACAAGTCGCCATCATCCGGGCGTGTCGCCCATCATCCACCGGGTGAAACGCGCCGGTCTTGTGGTGGTCAACACAGCCGCCGCGGCTCCGGCGGCCCCGGGCTTCGACCTAAACAGTTGTCGGTGCGGATTACCTCTGGTGCAGGATCTGACGATGCACTCAGAGCGCGCAGACGGTGAACCGGTCAGCGGGCACAGTGGTCAGGTGGCGTGGCGGATGGAGGTGGCGCGGCGCATCGCCGATGCCTATGGCGTCAATGACAGGCTGGCGGCCGTCACGGCCGCGGGATCGGTGGGTGCCGGGATTGCCGATCGTTGGTCGGACCTGGAACTGGACTGCTACTGGTGGCAGCCGCCCGTCGATGCCGATCGTCGCGGCCCGATCGAACACCTCGGCGCGGCGCTGGCGGCGTTCTGGGACTACGACCCCGACGACCGGGAGTGGAGTGAGGACTATCGCCTCGGCAGTCTCGGGGTCACGGTCAGCAACTTCACCGTCGACACGATCGAGGGGTTCCTGGACGCGGTTCTCGATCAGGCCAGCACCGATCCGGTCGCGCACATGCGCCTCGCCGCGATCCAGCGCTGCCAGGCGTTGCGTGGCGTCCGCCTTGTTCAGCCGTGGCAGGTTCGCGCCGAGCGATATCCGGATCGCCTGGTCACCTCCGTGGTCGAGCGGTCGCTGACGCCCGGCGTTCTGGCGGGCTGGTCGACTCGGGAAGCTCTTGCGGAACGTGGTGACACCATCGCGGTGCACGCGCTGCTGTCCCGGATCGAGCAGGCGGTATTCGCCGTGGTGTTGGCGCTCAACCGGATCTATCAGCCGCACCGACTCACCAAGTGGCAGCGTCACCATGCTGCCCAACTCACCGTTGCGCCACCCGACTTCGAACAGCGGCTCGACGACCTCTGGCAGGGGCCCGACGCGGACAGGATCGCCGGCGCGGAAGCGTTGCTGGCCGATACGGTCGCCTTGGTGCGGTCGCGTTGTCGTGCCGACCTGACCGCGTTCTACGACGTACTTGGTCAGCGACGGCAACCGGCGACGGCACCACAGGAAACGTGAGTGCGCAGGGCTGCCGTTCACCTTCGTCACCGCGACCGAGGAGGAGGCATGGACCATCACAGGATGCTCGACAGCGCGGACCGGGCTCTGCATCGGGGGCCCGCTTGGCCGGTGCGGCGGCGGTGGCGGCTGGGGTGGCCGGCGGCTTCCGCGTATGGGAAAGTGACGGGTTGCTGGCGGTCCTGGCCACCGATCCGACGCTGGCGTTTCTGTCTACTGTGTCCGGTGTGACGGCGGACACCGTTGACGCGGCTATTGATCTTGTCGACGACTCCGTTTGGCAAGGCGTGCAGCCGGTTCTCGTCGAGTCATCATCTGTGGACAACTTTATAGGTTGTCCACAGATTGCCGATGAGCCCCTGTTGACTCACGTCAAGATGCCCGCGTAGGCGGAGTCGTTGCCTCACCCGAAATGCCCGCGACACGCAGCCCGTCATAAGGTCGAGTGGGCAGGTCATGACGGGTGACCTCGCGGGCCAGAGCGTCACCCAGCGC
>DASXXM010000660.1:0-4680 GCA_036503065.1 Pseudonocardiaceae bacterium
TTGCCCAGCGCGATCGTGATCAGCGCCTGCCACGCGTTCATGCCGATCGCGATCAGACCCGCCGCCAGCGCGTACGTGGGCAGGTTGTGCGACATGCCGACCCACAGCGCCGCGTAGTTGTAGGTGTGCCAGGTGCGTTTCGCGACCGGCACCGGGGCGAGCTCCTGGTTGGCGTAGCGGCTGTCCGCGATGACCGACGGGTCGGCCAGTTCGACTCGGCCGTCCGGGTGGGTGATCTGGTTGGTCGCTGACATGGATTACCCCCGTTGAGGTGGTCGCATCCGGGAATGGTCGACTGGCCGGCCCGAAAAGGGCACTGTCATTGTGTCCACCGTTGGTGGCCTGGGCGTACAGACTGTCCGGACCGCCGAGGCGGCTGGTCATGCGATGTTCGCGTTCGGTTGTGCAGATCTTGATCAAGCTGTGTCCGGGCTTGGCTAGCGTTTGGTTGTGGTGGCTGTCGCGGTCGGTGCCGCTGGTGTCCGGGGGAAGCTGAGCACGCCGAGTGCGATCCGGTGGTGTGCCGTTGCCGTGTTGCTGCCGGCGATTGTGCTGGGGATCGTGGTCGCGTCGGTTGTCGGTTCGTTACGGGGCGGTTTCGACCAACTCAGTCAACGGGCCGCACCGCAGGTCGCCGCCAGTGCGGATCTCTACGTCGCACTGTCCGACATGGACGCCCAGGTGGCCAACGTGCTCCTCGTCGGCAACGACGCCGGCCTGTCCGACAACCGCAGGCACGCCCTGGACGTCTACGCCCAGGGTCGCGCCCAGGCCGACGGTGACCTGCAGAAGGTCGCCGCGATCGGCGGGACCGACCCGACGGTCGCCGGCGGCGTCACGTCGATCCTGGATCGCTTCGGCCAGTACCAGGCGCTCGCCGGGGAGGCGTTGTCGCTGAACGCGGGTCCGGCCGGTCAGCCATCGCCCACCACGTTGGCCGTGTATCGACAGGCCACGGCGCTGATGCCGGGCCTGCTCGGCGACACGCAGTCGCTGATCGCCACCAGCAGGGCCGCCCTGGACACGACCTACACGCAGGACCAGTCGTTGGCGACATCGGCCGAGGTCTGGGTGATCGTGATCGGCATCCTGCTGGTCGCCGCCCTTGGCTACGCGCAGTTCGTACTGCGGCGCCGGTTACGTCGTCGGGTGAATCCGGCCGTCGCCGGTGCCACCGTGGTCGCGTTGGCGGTGCTGGTGCTGGTGCCGATGCTGTTGTCGAGTGCCGCGAGTCAGCTGCGCACGGCGAAGCAGGACGCGTTCGACCCGATCATCGCGTTGTCCCAGGCGCGGGCGGTCAGTCAGGAGGCGGCCGCCAACGAGAGCCGCTACCTGGTCGACCCGGCCAGTGCCGCGCAGTACCAGCAGGCGTTTCAGGACGAGTCGCAGCAGGTCATCGGGCTGGCGGGCGTCGACATCAACCACTACGACACCACCCTGCGCACCACGCTGGACGCCTACAACGTAGGCGATGTCCGGTTCGGCGGTGACTTCCGGGTCGAGGCCGACCATGCGACGTCGACGGTGGAACGGTTCGCCGCGGTGCGGGCGATGGCTCGCTACGCCGGTTTCGAACTGGCCGATCGGGCCATGCGTGCGACCCTGGCCCAGGGCAGCCTGCGCGACGCGATCCAGTTCGACACCGGGACCGCGTTGGGTTACTCCAGTTACAACCTGGGTCGGTACGACCAGGCGCTGGCCCACCTGATCTCGCTCAAGCAGCAGGTCTTCGACCAGGCGGTCCGCGGTGGTACGGACGATCTGACCGGGTGGTCGGGTCCGCTGCCGGCGCTGGTGGTCGTGTTGATCGTCGGTCTGCTCGGCGTCGGCAGTGGCCGCGACTGGCCGAGTACCGGCGTTAGTCGGCCGCCAGCAGGGCCACGTACAGCGACAGCATCGACTCCGGATCCTCAAGGGACACACCGAGAACCTGCTCGATCCGGGCCAACTGCTGGTAGTAGGCCGTACGGGACAGATGGGCGGCACCAGCGGCGGCCGACTTGTTGCCGCCGTGCTCGCAGTAGTGCCGCAGCGCGTCGACCAACCGGCTGCCGGCGGCCGCGTCCCTGGCCAACAGCGGCCCCAACTCACGTTCGGCGAACGCGACGAGGCGTTCGTCCTCGCGCAGCAGGTGCAGCAGACCGCGCAGGCGGACATCGGCCAGCCGGTGGTAGGCACGCCGGTCGCTGGTGCGCAGCGCCGCCTGCGCGACATGCGCGGCCTCGACAAGGGACCGACGAGCGTCCACCACCGAGCCGACCGTGGTGCCGACGGCGACCACCACCGGCAGTGCACGCGGATTCGGCTCGACGGCGTCGTGAATCCCGTTGGCCAGCCGCCGCAACGTCGGCTCGACCGACGGACCGTCGATCGTGATCAATGCCCGCACGCTCGTGTCGTCCACGGCCCCGACCAACGCGGGCACAGCAGCGCGCCGCGCGGCCAACACGGTCGCGTCGGCCAAGTCCCGCAACAGTTCCTGAGCCGCCAGCGCCGGCGCCGGGCTGGTTGTCGTGCGCGGCCGGACCGCGATGCCCACCAGGGTGCGACCCGCCAGCGGGATACCGAGCGCGGCGGCACGGGTGGTCAGGTCGGCGGGCAGGGCGCCGGGGGCCAGCAGCTCGGTGAGCAGGGTGCGGTGGGTCTGCCGTTCCAGGGTTTCCCGGTCCCTGGCCAGCAACCGGTGTACGGCCAGCGCGGACGCGGCCCGCTCGACCACCACTACCTGCGGGTGCTGGGGCTGTTCCGGGCACAGCAGGACCAGCCGGCCCCAGTCGTCACCGCGTGCGCCGACGACAGTGACCAGCCAGCCGTTCTGGGCGTGGTAGCCGGTGCGTTCGCGCACGGTGACGGCCCTGGACCGGGTGCGCCAGTCGGCCAGCAGGGTCGTCGGGTCGGCGCCGGCCGAGTCGTAGGCCAGCACGTCGTGCGACAGGGTCTCCAGCACCACCGGCAGCCGCGCGGACCGGGCGACCTCGCGCAGCACCTCGGCCGGTTCGGCGCCGGACACGGTGAGCGCGGTGAACGTCTCGTGCACCTGCTCCGCGGCCCGCAGCTCAGCGAGCTGGGCGTCCCGGATCAGCGCGATGACCGCTTCGGCGACCGACACGAACCGGGTCTCGTCGGACAGCGTGACCAGCGGCAACGCCCTGCGGTCCGCGGCGGTGACCAGCGCGGGCGGCAGGCCGTGACGCCAGCGCCGGACCAACTCGACCACCAGCCCTGCGACGCCGACGCCGGCCAGCTCGTCCACGTACCGGGTCAGGGCCGGATTGTCGTCGGGCAGCGCGATGCCGGTGGTCAGTACCAGCTCACCGCCCTGCAACAGGTGCGCGATGTCGGCCACCTCGGCCGCGTGCACCCAGCGCACCCTGTTGTCCGTGCCGTTCCGGCCGGCGACCAGCGTCGGCAGGCCACGGCGCAGCACCGGCAGCGCCAGCACCTCCGCGACGGTCGGATACATCGTGCCCCCGTTGCCTGGATGGAGTGTGCACAACGTAATCCAGTCGGCCGGTTTCGGATACACAGTGTCCGTGGCGGTGGCTGCCTGCGGGTGGCCACACTCAGGACAGCACCCGTCTCAGGGAGGACTCCATGACGCACGCCGAGCTGCTGGCGCGGCACCGCACCGTCCTGCCGAACTGGCTGGCCCTCTACTACGACGAGCCGATCGAGATCGTGCGGGCCGACGGCAGGCGGGTGACCGACGCGGAAGGGCGCACCTACCTGGACTTCTTCGCCGGCATCCTGACCAACGCGATCGGCTACGACATCAAGGAGATCAGCGACGCGATCCGGGCGCAGCTGGACACCGGCGTGCTGCACACGTCGACGCTGTACCTGATCCGGCAGCAGGTCGAGCTGGCCGAGAAGATCGCGGAGCTGTCCGGGATTCCGGACGCGAAGGTGTTCTTCACCAACTCCGGCACCGAGGCCAACGAGACCGCGCTGATGCTGGCGACCCAGTACCGCCGTAGCAACCAGGTGCTCACGCTGCGCAATTCTTACCACGGCCGTGGTTTCGGCACGGTCGCCATCACCGGCAACCGGGGCTGGTCGGCCACGTCGTTGCGGCCCTTCAACGTCAGCCACGTGCACGGCGGCTACCGCTACCGCGACCCGTTCCGCGACCTGTCCGACGCCGACTACATCGCCGCGTGCGTCGCGGACCTGCGGGACGTGATCCAGACCACCACCGCCGGGGACATCGCGTGCATGATCGCCGAGCCGATCCAGGGCGTCGGCGGGTTCTCCGTGCCGCCGGACGGCCTGTTCGGCGCGTTCAAGGAGGTACTGGACGAGTACGGCGTGCTGTTCATCGCCGACGAGGTGCAGACCGGCTGGGGGCGGACCGGCGAACACTTCTGGGGCATCCAGGCACACGGCGTGACACCGGACGCGATGACGTTCGCCAAGGGCCTCGGCAACGGACTCGCCATCGGCGGCGTGGTCGCGCGGGCCGAGCTGATGGACTGCCTGACGGCCAACTCGATCTCCACCTTCGGTGGCAACCCGATGTCCACCGCGGGCGCCAACGCGACCCTGAAGTACTTGCTGGACAATGACCTGCCGGCCAACGCGGCCAAACTGGGCGACCGGATCATCGGCGGCCTGCGCGATGTGGCCGACCGGTACGACGTCGTCGGGGACGTGCGCGGCAAGGGCCTGATGATCGGCGTC
>DASXXM010000661.1:0-17687 GCA_036503065.1 Pseudonocardiaceae bacterium
CACTGTCGAGAGCACTGACCACTAACGAGAGCAGTGCTCTCAAACGAGAGCACTGTCGAGAGCACTGACCACTAACGAGAGCAGTGCTCTCAAACGAGAGCAGTGTTGAGAGCACTGATCACTGACGAGAGCATCTGATCACTAATGAGAGCAGTGCTCTTAAACGAGGGCAGTGTTGAGAGCACTGATCATTAACGAGAGCACTGCTCTCGTTAGCCGAGAGCGCCGCTCACGCTGGTGTGGCCCTTGATCAGGTTGCGGGCGATGGTCCGGCGCTGGATCTCGTCGGTCCCCTCGTAGATGCGCAGGAGCCGCAGTTCCCGGTACCAGCGCTCGACCGGCAGTTCCCGCGTGTAGCCCATGCCGCCGTGGATCTGCAGCACGCGGTCCACGATCTCGTTGGCCTTCACACCGCCGTAGAGCTTGGCCATCGACTGGGCCTGACGGGAGTCCATGCCGGCGTCGACCTGCCACGCGGCGTGCAGGACCAGCCAACGCAGCGCCTCGATCTCCACGGCCGAGTCGGCGATCATCCACTGGATCGCCTGGCGGTTGGCGATCGGCTCGCCGAACGTCACGCGGGATCGTGCGTGCTCGATGCCCATCTCCACCAGGCGTTCGCAGGCGCCGATGGCCCTGGCCGGCAGCAGGTAGCGGCCGCGGCCGATCC
Source organism: Pseudonocardiaceae bacterium (assembly GCA_036503065.1). Lineage (GTDB taxonomy): Bacteria > Actinomycetota > Actinomycetes > Mycobacteriales > Pseudonocardiaceae > DATEPR01. The sequence goes on from DASXXM010000661.1 coordinate 671, forward strand.
ACTGCATCGCCAGTTCGAAACCGCGGCCGACCTCGCCCAGGATGTTCTCCGACGGCACCCGGACGTGGTCGAACACGAGTGCTGCCGGGCCCCATTCGCCCATGGTCGGGATCGGTTCGGACTTCCAGCCCATGTCGCGGTCGACCAGGAAGCACGTGACGCCGTCGGCACCCTTCTCTTTGTCGGTCACCGCGAACACCATGGTGAAGTCGGCCTCGTTGCCGCCGGTGATGAACGTCTTCTCACCGGTGATGATCCAGTCCGTGCCGTCCTGATATGCCTGGGTCCGGATGTTGCGGGCGTCCGAGCCGGCACCCGGTTCGGTGATCGCGAAGCAGGAATGGCGTTCGCCCTCGATGGTCGGCAGCAGATAACGCCGCCGCTGCTCCTCGTTGGCGTGGAACAGGATGTTGTCCGCGGCGCCGCCGAACCGGAACGGCACGAACGACCGGCCCAGTTCGACCTCCAACAGCGCTGTCATCACGGCGGACAGACCCATGCCGCCGTACTCGGCCGGCGTCTGCACGCCCCAGAAGCCGGCCTCGCGAGCCTTGGCCTGTAGTTGTGCCAGTTCGGTGAGGGTGAGACCGGGCTGTCCGGCACGTTCGCGGCGCAGCACCTCCGGTTCCAGCGGGAGGATCTCGCGCCGGACGAACGTGCGCACCCAGTCACGAACTTCCTTCTCCTCGGTACTGAGCGTGAAATCCATGCGCTGGCCCCTGACTCCAAACCGAACACTGTTAGGTTATAAGTTAGCCTCGTGGTCCGGCGGTTCGCAAGGGGTGAGGTTCGCAAGGGGTGAGTGACGTGGGTCGACCGCGCACACCGGTGTTGAGCAGGGCACGCATCCACCTGACGGCACTGCGCATCGTGGATGCGGACGGCCTCGCCGGCCTGTCGATGCGCAAGCTGGCCGCCGACCTCGGTGTGCGGGCGCCGTCGCTGTACGGGCACGTGGCCAGCAAGGACGAACTGCTGCATGCGGTGGCGAATGATCTGATGGAAGCCGTCGACATCAGCGGTTTCGGCACCGGCGACTGGCGCGTCGGCCTGCGTACCTGGGCCCGCTCCTACCGGGCGGCCCTGGGCGCGCACCCGAACATGGTCCCGTTCCTGGCCTTCGGGCCCGCGCGGCGCGCGGCGTCGCTGCGGGTCGCGGACGCGGTGCACGGCGGACTGGTCGGCGCGGGCTGGCCGCCGCGCTACGCGACCATGATCGGCGCGTCCACCAAGTACCTGGTGGTCGGCGCGGCCATGGGCTCGTTCGCGCGCGGCTTCGACGACGACGTGCAGGTCTACCGCGATCGCTACCCGAACCTGCTGGACGCGCCGTCGCTGCGGGAACACGCCGACGAGATCGACGCGGACAGTTTCGAGTTGGCGCTGGACGCGTTCCTGGACGGATTGAGCACGTTGTACCGCACGGTCGTCGGGCGGACGCCGTAGGCTCGGCGGGTGCCCAAACCACCGGCTCTCGAACTGACCGTCGGCCAGCGCACCGTGCGGGTGTCCAATCCGGACAAGGTCTATTTCCCGGCCCGCGGCATCACGAAGCGGCAGGTCGTCGAGTACTACCTGGCCGTCGCGACGCCGTTGTTGCGGGTGCTGCACGACCGGCCGACGACGCTGAAGCGCTACATCGACGGGGTGACCGGCGAGGCGTTCTACGCCAAGCGGGTGCCCAAGGGCGCGCCGGAATGGGTGGAACAGGTACAGATCACGTTCCCGTCCGGCCGGACCGCCGACGAGGTGTGCCCGACGGAGCCCGCGGTGCTGGCGTGGGCGGCGAACCTGGGGACGTTCGACTTCCACCCGTGGCCGGTGCGGCGGCCCGACGTCGACCACCCGGACGAGCTGCGGATCGACCTCGACCCGCAGCCCGGCACCGATTTCGCCGACGCGGTGCGGGTGGCCGCGGTCCTGCGGTCGGTGCTCGAGGACGCCGGGCTGGTCGGCTACCCGAAGACCTCCGGCGGGCGCGGCATCCACGTGCTGGCGCGGATCCGGCCGGAGTGGGACTTCATCGCGGTGCGGCACGCGGTCATCGCGCTGGCCAGGGAGGTCGAACGGCGCGCGCCGACGCTGGCAACCACGTCGTGGTGGAAGGAGGAGCGCGGCGAGCGGATCTTCCTGGACTTCAACCAGGCCGCCCGCGACCGGACCATCGCGTCGGCGTGGTCGGTGCGCGGGACGGAACGGGCGACCGTGTCCACACCGGTGACCTGGGATCAGCTGACCGACGTCACCCCGGACGACTTCGACGTGTTCACGGTCCCGGACTGGCTGTCCGTCCACGGCGACCCGCTGGTCGGGCTGGACGAGCAGGTGTTCGGCCTGGAACAGGCACTGGAGTGGTACGCGCGGGACGAACGCGACCACGGCCTGGGTGACATGCCCTATCCGCCCGATTATCCCAAGATGCCCGGCGAGCCGATGCGCGTCCAACCCAGCCGGGCCCGCCAGCCCACCGAGTGACCGCTACCGGCCGGCCGTGAAGTGCGCCTCGATCGTGGTGCCGGTCGCCGTGGTGTGGACGCGAACGAGGTCGGCCAGGTGGTTGACCAGCAACAGGCCCCGGCCACGTTGCTGGCCGCCCGCGGCCGGTCGGCGGCCAGCCAGTGGGTCGGCGATGTGGCCGGTGTCGCGCACCTGGCACACCACGTCGTCCGCGGTGCCGCCCAGCAGGACCGTTGCCGTGGAGACCGCGTGCTCGATGCTGTTCGTGGCCAGTTCGGTCACCGCGAGCACCAGGTCCTGCGTGCGTTCCGCCGTCAGGCCGCGCCGCAGGCCGAACGCGGCGGCCGTGCGTCGCAGGTCGGGCAGGCCGGTGACGGTCACGGCCACGGTTCGCGCGTGGCTCGGTGGCGGCAGCGGCGTGTTGTAGTCGGTGACGACCTCCGCCGGGGCGAAGCACCGGCTGTCGCGGGTGCCGTTGCCGTCGACCAGGACCGGGTGCGTTCTGGCCGCGTCCGCGAGGACGTGCTCGGCGAGGTGTGCCGCGTCGTACGGGCACAGGATCGTGATCCGGCGGCCGGTGAAGGCGTCGTTGATCAGCGCCTCGTGTTGCGCGCACGCCGGATATTCCATCGCCGACCGTGCCGGCCAGATGGGCTCGCCGATGATCCGCACGTGGCGGTCGGGGTGCTCGTCGGCGAAGGCCCGCAGCACACCGGGGATGATCCGGCCCGGGTTGCGGCCCACCACGGTCATGTCCAGCAGCAGCACGTCCCGCGCTGCCGGGCCCAGTGCCGAGCGCAGGACGTCGAGCCGCGGCGACGGCACGGCCACCGCGACCGGCTCACCGGCGGCCAGGCCGTCGGTGATGAACGGAACGGTGCCGGCCAGATACTCGGCGTGACCGCGATAGAAGAACGCAGGATGAGCGAAGGGGTCGGTGATGACCGTGCTCATCCGGTTCTTCTCCATCGGGGGGCTTACCGGCCAGCTTACGACCGATGCGTTTCGGCGGGCGCTTTCCGGAATCCTGGTGGATACCCAGGAGTTCGGCACGGTAGTCATCTGGCAGGCTGGGGGCGTGATGAGGGACGACTGGGCCGTTGCCGACGCGTGGACCGGGCTCGGCATGCACTGGCACGGCTACGTCGAACGAGTGGCGCTCGCACACGCGGCCACCCGGGAACAGCGCCTCGGCACCGAGCCGGACGAGGTGATGGTCAACCCGGACGAGGTGGCCGCCTGGCTGGAAGGCACGATCAAGGCCGCCACCTCGCCCGCGCCGATCAAGGGCGCCACCGTGGAGGACGTGCGCGACTTCGCGGACTCGATGCGGGTGTGGCGCTCGCTCGCCTCGCGCGGCGAGTCGGTGTCCACCGGGATCGACGGCCAGATCACGGTCACCGCGGAGGCGGTCACCGAACGGGAGTGCGACTGCCAGATCGCCGGCCCCGGTCCGGTGTCCCGGCTGAGCAAGGGTCGGCGCAGATAACGGCGCTGTAGATAACAGCCGAGTGGCGTTTTGTGTTGGTGGTATCGGAAATGTCGTAGCCGACCGGCACGATGCACGTGTCCGCCACCCGCGTCACAGGAGTCGTGCATGCCCACCCGCCGTCCGCCGTCGTTGTCCGCCGAGCAGATCGAACACGTCCGTGCCGAACTCGATGCCGGCCGGACGCCGATGGTCTGGTTCACCCCGGCCGCGGTGGGCGTCGACGCCGGACGGTCGGCCAAAGTGGTGTCGTTGACCGAACCGTACGAAGGTGACTTCATCCAGGTGCGGCCGACCGGGTCGCACGACACGTTGTCGTTCTCCACGAGTGAGCTGACCATGGACAAGCCGGCCCGTCGCGCGAAGGCAGCCGCCAAGGCACCGGAGCCGGCGGCGAAACCCAAGGCGGAGCCGGTCATCGGCGAACTGCTCGTGGTGCGCGAGCGGCCGCCCCGCAAGCCACCGGCCGTTGCGCCGGCCGCCGCCCCGCCGCTGGCGGCATCGTCGTCATCGGAGCCGGAGGCGAAGCGGCCCACGCGTGGTCGCGGCCGCCAGCCTGCGCCGATCACCGTCACGCTCAGCTCGACACCCGATGGCGAGTGGACGGTCGAGGTACAGGCCGGCAGCAGGCGGACCGTTCGGCCGCAGCCGGTGTCCGCCGGTTCGGTCGCGGCGGCCGCCAAGGCGCTTGGCGGGGACATCGAACAGGCCATCGACGGGGCGATCACCGCGGCCAGGGAACAACAGCAGGCCAGGGTGGCACAGCTGGAGGCCGAACTCGAAGTGGCGCGGCAAGCTCTCGCGGAGCTGTCCGACTGACGTCCCTCGCATGGCGGTGCACGCATGAATGCATCGGTAATACCGTCGTACGGCAACGACAACCGTATTCACCACGGGAGGTCGTCATGGAACCGACACCAGGTGGCTGCAACTGCTGTGCCAGTTGCACCGGACCGGGCTGCGGTTGCTGCGGCAGCTGTAAGTAGGCTATAGCAAACTTGCTATAGCAAGTAGCGACAGTCAAGGTAGGCAATGCGACTTGCTATAGCAAGTGAGCAATAGCAAGTACTGCCGCTGGCTAAAGGTTGCTATAGCAACCTTGCTATAGCAAGTAGCGACTGGACCGTTCCGGTTCGGTGGACCGTTCCCGGTTTCGGTGGACACGGCGTGAGGGTCGCCCGGTTCTTCGGGAGACACGGGAATGGGTTCGGCACGCCGGGGATATACCGAGGAGTACAAGGCTCACGCGGCAAGAGGTAGCTAATTGTCTACTTGCTATAGCAAGTAGACAATAGCATGTGGCAATAGTAAGTGAGGCCGCGCTAGTGTCTCGGGATTCTGAGAGCCTTACCTGCTGATCTCATATCAGAGCTCTGGCCAGGGGTGACGGCGTCAAGATGGGTAAGGGCTGCCGGATTACGCGACCCTCGCTGCTGGCTGCCGGTTGGGCGGTAGGTTGCTATAGCAAGTAGGCTATAGCAAATATGCAATGGTCACTGATTACGGCGGGCATGTCGTCGGGTTCGCCGGCACGTGCCCGTTGACCAGGAAGCTCTGCGCGGCCAGGGTCGCGCACGAGGACTGGCCGAGCGCGCCGTGCCCAGAACCCAGCCAGTTCACCAGGATTCCGTTGTCCAGTTGCTGGGCAGTGCGCTGACTGCCCGGCCCCGGCGTGATCGGGTCGTTCGCCGTGGCCAGCACCAGAATCGGCGGCGCGCCCTTCGCGGTCGGCGCGGCCAGTTTCTGGCTGACCACCGGCCACGGCCCACACAGCAGCAGGCTCTGCGCGAGCACACCGCCGAACAGCGGGTCCTTGGTGTTCAACGAACGCACCGACGCGGCCACCTGATCCTGGGCCAGCCGCTCGGGCTGGTCGTTGCAGCCGGACACCAGTGCGGCGTCCAACCGGGCCGGATCGGTTGACGTGCCGCCGACGACGGGGCCGACCAGGGCGGCAAGGCCGCTGCCGTCGCCGTTGCGGGCATCGGCGATCGCGGTGGCCAGCGCGGGCCAGTTGGCCCGGTCGGCGAGGCCGACCAGCACGGCGTGCACGGCGCTGCCGTTGGTCACCGCGGTGCCGTCAGGCAGGTCGAGCGGCTGCTGTCGGAGTTGCCCGAGCAGTTGGGTCAGCGCGGCCTTCGGGTCGGCACCCAGCGGACAACCGCGTTGCACGCAGTCGGTGGCGAACGCGGCGAACGTGGCGACGGCCGCGGTGTCCCTGGCGATCGCCGTGTCGGTCGCGCTGAGTGTCGGGTCGGGGGAGCCGTCCAGCACCAGCCTGCCGACCTGGCCCGGGTAGCGGTTGGCGTACGTGGTGAGCACGCGGGAACCCTCGCCGTGCCCGATCGCGTTCAGGTGCGCGACGCCCAACTGCTGGCGGATCGCCTCGAGGTCCTCGGCGGAGCGCGTGGTGTCCAGGGCGGCCGATCTGGTGTCCAGCGCCAGAATGCACTGCTGGCTGGCGTCCCGGCTGGCGTCCAGCAGGCCCGTCAGGTCGGTGTCGGTGGGGTCGTAGCCGACGATCTGCGCCCGGTCGGACTCCGGCACGCAGTGCACGGCGTCCGAGCCGCCGGTGCCCCTGCGGTCCACGCCGATCAGCGAGAACGTGTGCAGCACCTGGCTGGGCAGGATGCTGGCCAAGGTGGCCGCGTACAGCGTGCCCGGCAGGCTGTCCAGGTCGTTCACCACGAGCAGCGGGGTCGGGCCGGTGCCCACCTTCAACAGGTCCAGTCGCGTGTAGCCGCTACCTGGGGAGCTGGGCGAGTCGAGCGCGGTGACCACCCTGGCGCACTGGAACTTCAGCCCGGCCGGCACGGTGGCGGGGCTCAGCCGCTGGCGGGTGTTGACCGAACAGTCGGTCCAGCTGACCTGACCGCCCGACGGAATGTCCAATTTGGGCAGCGGCGGGGCCGACGACGATGGCGGCGCGGGCGTCGGGGGCGGGTTGCCGGCCACCACGAGGTCGGGCCGTTGCGACGGGCCCACCGTGCAGCCGGCGGCGAGCAGGGCGAACGCGGTGGCGGCCAGGCCGAGGGCGGATGGCCAGGCGCGGCGCGGCAACGGCGATTCCTCGCTTCCCGGATGCTGAAAACTGACGATGGGAGGGTCCCACGTGCGTGGTATGACCCAGGTGAGCGGGTCGTGGAGCGGATCTTCTGTTGAGTGGTGGAGGGAGCGGGCACGTGGTCACCGTGCATGTCGAGCGGACACCGCGGCGGTTCTGGCCGCGGTCGGCGCTGGCCGCGATCGCCGGTCGCGGGCTGGGCAGCGTGCCGCCGCCCATGCTGGTGGTGGCGGGCATCGTCAGCGTCCAGATCGGCGCGGCACTGGCGAAGCTGCTGTTCCCGATCGCGGGTGCGCTCGGGGTTGTCACGCTGCGACTGGTGTTCGCGGCCGCGGTGCTGCTGGTCGCGTGGCGCCCGTCGCTGCGCATGACGCGGCGGGCCTGGCTGGTGGTCGTCGCCTTCGGCGCGGTGCTCGGCGTGATGAACGCGATGTTCTACGAGGCGATCAGCCGGGTCCCGCTCGGCGTCACGGTGACCATCGAGTTCCTCGGGCCGCTGGCGCTGGCGCTGGCCGGCTCGCGCCGCTGGCGTGACGTGTTGTGGGCGCTGCTGGCGGCCGGCGGTGTGGCGTTGCTCACCAACGGTGGCGGCCACCTGTCCACGGTCGGCCTGCTGTTCGCGCTCGGTGCGGCTACCTGCTGGGGTTGCTACATCCTGTTGTCGGCCAAGCTCGGCGAGCACACCAGCGGCGGCAACGGGCTCGCCGTGGCGATGGGCATCGGCGGCCTGTTGATCCTGCCGCTCGGGGTGGCCGACGCCGGCACCGCGCTGGTGCAGCCGCTGGCGCTGGCCACCGGGTTCGGTGTCGCGTTGCTGTCGTCGGTGGTGCCGTACTCGGTGGAACTGGAGGCGTTGCGGCGCATCCCGCCCCGGGTGTTCGGCGTGCTGATGAGTCTGGAGCCGGCCGTGGCCGCGCTGTGTGGGCTGGTCGTGCTCGGCCAGCGCCTCGGGCTCACGCAGTGGCTGGCGATCTGCCTGGTGGTCGGTGCTTCGGTCGGTGCGACGCGGACGAATTCGACGGCCACCCCGGAGTCGTAGCCGTAACCGTGATCAGGTGCTCTCGGTTGAGATCACTGCTCTCTGTTGAGAACACGTATGAGAGCACTGCTCTCGATTGAGAGCACGTGTTCTCTGTGGAGAGCGGTGCTCTTGTTCGAGAACGGGTGATCTTCTTTTCGAGAGCGGTGCTCTCAGCGTCGCTTGATCTCGCCGCGCAGTACCGCGTCCAGGTCGTAGCCGGCCGGCTGTTCGAGCTGGTCGTAGCGGCACGACATCGGGTCGCGGTCCGGGCGCCAGCGGATGAACTGGGCGTTGTGCCGGAACCGGGGCGGGTATTCGCCGTCGGTGTGCTCGTAGCTGACCTCTACCACCCGCTCCCGGCGCAGCGGCACCCAGGGCAGTTCCTCGTGGCGCCACCGGGTGATCTTCAGTGCGCCCGGCAGCCGACGGCCGTCCCCGGCGTCCGGGCCGAGCCACGGGTGATCTCGCTCGCCGTCGGGCATCAGCCCGGCCAGGCCCTGCGCCATCTGCCGTCGCTGGGCCAGCGGGAACGAGCCGACCACACCGACGTGGTGCAGCACACCCGCCTCGTCGTACAGGCCGATCAGCAGCGACCCGACGGCCGTGCCGGGCGTGGTGTTCAGGTGCCAGCGCAGGCCGGCGACCACGCAGTCGGCCGTGCGGGAGTGCTTGAACTTGAACATGGTGCGCCGGTTCGGCGTGTACGGGCCGTTCGCCGGCTTGCCGATCACGCCGTCCAGCCCGGCGCCCTCGAACAGCGTGAACCACTCCCGTGCGACCGCGGGTTCTCGGGTGAACGCGGTGACGTGCAACCGGTCCGACGACGTGACGAACGTGTTCAGTGCCTGCCTGCGGTCCTTGCCCGGCACGCCCATCAGGTCGTGGTCCTCCAGCGCGAGCAGGTCGAAGGCCATTAACCTGGCGGGCGACTCGGCCGCCAGTGCCCGCGCCCGGTCCGCCGCGGCCTGGGCCCGCTCGGCGAGCGTGTCGAAACTGAGCCTGCCGTCCTTGGCCACCACCAGTTCGCCGTCCACCACCACCCGGTCGGGCAGCACGTCCAGCAACTCGGCGACCATCTCCGGGAACGCCCGGTTGAACGGCTTGCCGGCACGCGACTGGAGAAAGATGTCCCTGCCGTCCCGGAACACGATGCACCGGTAGCCGTCCCACTTCGGCTCGAACAGCAGCCGGTCGCCGTCGGGGATCTTCGGCGTCAGTGCGGCCAGCATCGGCATTACCGGCGGGTTCACCGGGAGCACCATCAGGCACCTCGCAGGTACCGCAGCAACAGCATGTCGTCGGCATGCAACACCGACGCGAGCCGCAGCCTGGTCGGCTCGACGGGCAACGGGCCCGCCGCGATCCGGCCCGCGTCGCCGACCGCCAGCAGCGGCGCGATGCTGAGGTCCAGTTCGTCCACGAGCCCGGCCGCGATCAGCGAGCCGAACAGGTGCGGGCCGCCCTCGCAGCACACCCGGCGCAGCTTGCGCCGGTCGAGTTCGGCCACGACGGCGGCCAGGTCCACGTCATCGTCGCCGGCCAGTACCACGTCGGCGCCCGCGTCGGCCAGCGCGGTGCGGCGGTCGGCGGGCGCGGCGGCCGCGGTGAACACGATGGTCGGCGCGATCGCGTCGGTGACCAGCGGTGAGTCCGGCGCGACCGTGCACGCGCGGGTGACAACGGCGATCGGCGGCACCGGCGCCAGGCCGAGCTCCACCCGTTGCGTGGCACGGAGTTCGTTCGGTTTGACACCCCGGTAGCGCTCGATCAGCGCCGTGCCAGCGCCGACCAGGATCACGTCGGCCAGCGTCCGGCCCAGTTGGAAGACCTTCTTGTCGTTGGCGTCGGACAGGCCGCGCGAGCGCCCGCCGACCGCGACCGCGCCGTCCGCGCTGCTGATGAAGTTCACCTTCACCCACGGCCGGTCCAGACCCGGCGGGAAGTCGTACAGCCGGATCAGCGCGTCGTCGTCGACCGAGGTCGGGCCGGGCGGCAGGAGTTGATCCACGACCTCATCCAAGCATTACTTTCGGCCGGGTCCGTGCCGCGCCGGTCCGCACCCGCCGCGCGCCGAGCACATCAGCCAGCACCGCCAGCGGCAGCACGACGCCCAGCGCCAGGCCGAAACCGCCGATCGTGTCGGTGGGGTAGTGGTAGTTCATCGCGACCAGACCCGCCGCCGTGCCCAGCATGACCAGCGCCCAGGCCGCCCAGACGGGCAACCGTCGGATGACCAGGGCCGCGACCGTGAGCGCGGCTGCCGAGCTGGCCATATGGCCGCTGGGATAGCTCAGGTAGCCCGAGTGCAGCCGACCGAACACCGGCTTGAGGATCTCGACCAGCAGCACGCACACACCCGGCCCGAGCACCGCAAGCGCGGCGGTCTCCCAGCGACGGCGCCACAGCGCGAACGCCAGCACCGCCAGGATCACCGCGTAGATCAACACCGGGTTCGACAACGCGCCGAGCACCCGCGTCGGCACGGTCGGCGGTGTGACCGCCCACTTGCCCAGCGGTGTCGGGTTGCCGACGAGCGCACGCAGCCCGTGGGTGAGCGCGGTGTCGAATCGGCCGGGGCTGGCACGACCCGCATAACGAATGCCGAGCACCACCGCGACGAGGACGCCACAGACCGCTGCGGTCAGTGCGACCGGGCGGTTCGATACCAGCGGTGGGGCGGCCACACCATCCACTATGCGCTCCCCCCTGGTGCCGACATCGTCCGATCTTCGCACGTCGTTACCCCCGGAAATGGGTTCGCGCCGCTCGGCGCCGCCGTGGACCATTGCCGTTCATGGGCTACTTGGAGTGCAGCGGTCTCGGCTACCGGCTGGCGGACGGCCGTGAGCTGTTTCGGGACGTGTCGTTCCGGGTGGCCGCCGGCAGCGTCGTGGCGCTCGTCGGTGCCAACGGGGCCGGCAAGACCACCCTGCTGCGGTTGCTGTCCGGTGAGCTCAGCGCGCCCGCCGGGGGCACGCAGGTGCAGGGCGGTCTCGGCGTGATGCCGCAGTTCGTCGGTTCGGTGCGTGACGACCGCACAGTGCGCGACCTGCTGCTCGACGTTGCCCCGCCGCCGATCCGGGCCGCGGCGGCGGAACTGGACGCGGTGGAACTCGCCCTCATGGCGACCGACGACGAGCCGACCCAGTTCCGCTACGCCACCGCCCTGGCCAACTGGGGCGAGGCGGGCGGCTACGACATCGAGGTGCTGTGGGACACCGTCACGGTCGCGGCACTTGACCTGCCGTTCGACCGGGCCCGGTTCCGCTCGGTGCGCACGCTGTCCGGCGGCGAGCAGAAGCGGCTCGTGCTCGAGGCGTTGCTGCGCGGCCACGAGCAGGTGTTGCTGCTGGACGAGCCGGACAACTATCTCGACGTGCCGGGCAAACGCTGGCTGGAACAGAAGCTCGCCGAGACACCGAAGGCGGTGCTGCTGGTCAGCCACGACCGTGAGCTGCTGGCCACCGCGGCCACCGCCGTGATCACCCTGGAGGGGCACACCTGCTGGACGCACGGCGGCGGCTTCGCCACCTGGCCCGCGGCCCGCGAGGCCCGGTGGGAGCGGATGGCCGAACTGCACCGGCGTTGGGACGAGGAACACGAGAAGCTGCGCGAACTGGTCCGCACCCTGCAACAGGCGGCCATGGTGAGCGACGCGCTGGCGTCCCGGTACTCGGCCGCGCAGACCCGGCTGCGCAAGTTCGAGGAAGCCGGCCCGCCACCGGAGATCCCGCGCGAACACAAGGTCACACCACGCCTGCGTGGCGGCCGGACCGGCGTGCGCGCGATCACCTGCGAGCGTCTTGAGCTGACCGGCCTGATGCACCCGTTCGACGTCGAGGTGTTCTACGGCGACCGGGTCGCCGTGCTCGGCGCGAACGGCTCCGGCAAGAGCCACTTCCTGCGCCTGCTGGCCGGCGATCCGGCGGTGGCGCACACCGGTTCGTGGCGGCTGGGTGCGCGGGTGGTGCCCGGACTGTTCGCGCAGACGCACGCCCACCCGGAGTGGCTCGGCCGCACCCTGGTCGACGTGCTGTGGCACGGCGACGCCGAACGGTCCGGTGTGGACAGGGGAACCGCGATGTCCGCGCTGAGCCGCTATGGTCTCGCGGCAGCGGGCGACCAGCGGTTCGAGACGCTGTCCGGCGGCCAACAGGCCCGGTTCCAGGTCCTGTTGCTGGAACTGTCCGGCGCGACCCTGCTGTTGCTGGACGAGCCGACCGACAATCTGGACCTGACCTCGGCACAGGCGCTGCAGGACGCCCTGTCCGAGTTCGCCGGCACGGTGCTTGCGGTCACCCACGACCGCTGGTTCGCCCGTTCCTTCGACCGCTACCTGGTCTTCCGTGCGGACGGTACGGTGTCCGAAGTGGATGAACCGGTTTGGGACGAGGGCAAGGTCCAGCGCGCCGGGATTTCTTGACCCGCGCCGCGATTTCTTGACCGACAGCCTTGATTTCTTCGCCGACAACCTTCGGGGATCCCCCCGATGTCAATTCTAGTCGATCTTGGGGCTGAGCTCGACCGAGTTGTAGCAGCCTGTGGATCACTGTGGTGACCTGTGGATCAGTTGGGCCGATCTGGCCACCGTGGACCGGGAACCGGGGCAGAATCCGGGCATGTCCGCCGAGCACAGGATGTCGACCACGGCGCCCAGTGGCCGGCGGTCGGGCGTGGCGGCGCGACTGGGTGTGGCGGCGGTGGTCGGGGCGCTGACCGGCGGTGCCGCACTGCTGGCCGGACACCTGATGCCGGCCACGTCGGTGGCGGTGGCCTGCCGGCCCGCGGGTGGCGTCGGCTGTGCGATCGCCGCGCCGATCGGCGGCCTGATACTCGGCCTGCTGCACTGGCTGCTGGTGGTGGCCGCGGTGGCGCTCGCGGCGGGCGGGCTGCTCAGTTGGTGCGGTGCCCGGCTGGTCGGCGTCCGGCTGGGGGCCGTGGTGCCGTTGGCCTGGCCGGTGTTGCTGTGGGCGCTCGCCACGCTGATCCGCCCGCTGGGCGGCGTCGTGCGGTTGCGGGGCGTCCTCGTGCCCGGGTACGTCGCGCTGGCCTACGTCCTGGTCGCCGCGCTCACCGCGCCACAGGTCCGGCTGGCCGTGCGCGTGCTCGGCACCTGCCTCATCGCACTCGCGGTCGTGGCGGTGCTTGCCCTGCGGTGAAATCTCAGCCGGTCACCACGTCGGCGATGGCGTCGATGCCCCGGTCCAGGTCGGCCTCGCTGATCATCAGTGGCGGCGCGACCCGCAGCGTCGCGTCGTGGGTCTCCTTGCACAGCACGCCCCGGCCGGCCAGGGCGAGCGAGGCCGCCCGGCCGGTGGGGCCACCCGGCGCGATGTCGAGGCCGGCCCACAGGCCACGGCCACGCACCTCGGCCACACCTCGGCCGACCAGTTCGCCGAGTCGGCTGTGCAGGTGTGCGCCCAGTTCCCGGGACCTGGCCTGGAACTCGCCGGTACGCAGCATGGCGACAACGGCGCGGCCGATCGCGCAGGCCAGCGGGTTGCCGCCGAACGTGGAGCCGTGTTCGCCCGGCTGTAGCACGCCCAGCACGGATCGGGTGCCCACCACCGCGGACACCGGCATGATGCCGCCGCCCAGCGCCTTGCCCAGGGTGTAGAGGTCGGCGCGGACGCGGTCGTGGTCCAGTGCCAGCAGGTCGCCGGTGCGGGCGAGGCCGGACTGGATTTCGTCGGCGATCAGCAGGGCGCCCGCCTCGTCGCAGATTCGGCGTACCTCGCGCAGGTAGCCGGGCGGGGGCACCAGCACTCCCGCCTCGCCCTGGATCGGCTCGACCAGGACGGCCGCGGTGCGTTCGGTGATCGCGTCGGCCAGTGCGTCCGCGTCGCCGTACTTGACGACCGTGAAGCCGGGGGTGAACGGGCCGAAGTCGTTGCGTGCCACCGGATCGGTGGAGAACGACACGATCGTGGTGGTGCGGCCGTGGAAGTTCGAGCCTGCGACCACGATCTCGGCCGTGCCGTCCGGTACGCCCTTGACCTGGTAGGCCCACTTGCGGGCGACCTTGATCGCGGACTCGACCGCCTCGGCGCCGGAGTTCATCGGCAGCACCATCTCGGTGCCGGTCAGCTCGGCCAGCTCGCGGCAGAACAGGCCGAGCAGGTCGTGGTGGAACGCCCTGCTGGTCAGGGTGACCCGGCCGAGCTGCTCGACGGCGGCGGCGACCAGCGTGGGGTTGCGGTGGCCGAAGTTGAGCGCCGAGTAGCCGGCGAGGAAGTCCAGGTAGCGGCGACCGTCGACGTCGGTGACCCAGGCACCGTCGGCCGACGCGATCACCACCGGCAACGGGTGGTAGTTGTGCGTGCTCCACCGCTCGTCCAAGGCGACGAAGTCGGCCGTCTCGTGCGGCGCGGCGCGGTCCAGAGCGCTGTCGATGGCGGTCATGTGCCCAGGCTACGGGGTTGGTGGCGGCGATCTCATCCGCTATCCGTTGCATGTCCGGTCGTTTCGTTGTGTGGCTCACCGCCGATGCGTCGATCTGTTGCATCGCGCACCGCGGTGGCGTCCGGGAGGAGGGTTCTGACAGGGTTCGCTGGTGACCACGCACACTGAGGATTCGTTCCTTCGTCAGCAGGCGCGCACCCAGCGGTTCACCCTGGGCACCCCGAGAGAGTTCCGTATCTCGCCGGACGGTTCGCGGGTGCTGTTCCTGCGGTCCGCGTCCGGTACCGAGCAGCGCAACAGCCTCTGGTGCCTTGACGTCGAGTCGGGGCGGGAGACCCGGATCGTCGACCCGGCCACCCTCGGCGACCACGACGAGCTGTCCGCGGCGGAGCGGGCGGCGCGGGAGCGGACCAGAACACAGGCCGGCGGCATCGTCGGCTACACGACGGACGCCGGCTGCCGGCTCGCGGTGTTCTCGTTGTCCGGCCGGCTGTTCGTGGTCGACCTGACCGGCGACCACGACGTGCGCGAACTGCCGGTGACCGGGTCCGTGCTGGATCCGCGCATCGACCCGACCGGGCGACATGTGGCGTACGTGGCCGGCAGCACGCTGCGGGTCGTCGCGGTCGACGGCACCGGCGACCACGCGCTGGCCGGGCCGGCGGACAGCGACGGCGACGACGTCGAGTGGGGACTTGCCGAGTTCCTGGCCGCGGAGGAGATGGGCCGGTCCCGTGGCTACTGGTGGTCGCCGGACGGCGAGCGCATTCTGACCGCCCGGACCGACCGCTCCGCGGTGCGCCGCTGGTACATCGCGGACCCGGCGAACCCGGACCAACCGGCCAACCGGGTGGCCTACCCGGCGGCCGGCACGGACAACGTCGTGGTCAGCCTCGCCGTGGTGGACCTGGCCGGCGTCCGGACCCCGGTCGGCTGGGACAACGTCGAGCTGCCCTACCTGACGTCGGCGCACTGGTCGGCAGGCGGGCCGCCGCTGCTCGCCGTGCAGAGCCGGGACCAGCGACGGCAGGTGATACTGGCCGTCGACCCGGACGCCGGCACGACCGAGGTGCGCCAGGAGGTGACCGACCCGCACTGGGTGGACGTCGTGGCGGGCGTGCCGGCCTGGACGCCGGACGGCAGGCTGGTCACCGCGGGCGCGCGGGACGGTGCCTACCGGGTGTTCGTGGACGGCGAGCCGGTCACCGGGACGGAGCTGCAGGTGCGGGCCGTGCTCGACGCCGGTGCCGACGACGTGCTGTTCACCGCGTCCGACGCCGATCCGACCCAGATCCACGTGTACGCCACGGGTGAGCCGACTCGGTTGTCCGATGTGGACGGTGTGCATGGTGCCACCCGGTCCGGGGACGTGACCGTGCTGGTGTCGTGGAGCATGGCGTTCGACGGGCCGCGCGCCACGGTGCGCCGGGAAGGCAAGCCGGTCGGCGAGATCGCGTCGCTGGCCGTTGTCCCGCCGCTGTCGCCGCAGGTCACCCTGCTCACCGTGGGCGCGCGTGACCTGCGCTGTGCCCTGCTGTTCCCGACCGGTCATCGGCCGGGCAGCGGGAAACTGCCGGTGCTGCTCGACCCGTACGGTGGCCCGCACGCGCAGCGGGTGCTGCACGCCCGGAACTCCTACCTGACCCCGCAGTGGTTGGCGGACCAGGGTTTCGCCGTGCTGGTCGCGGACGGCAGGGGCACGCCGGGCCGCGGCCCGGACTGGGACCGCGCGATCGCGTGGGACTTCGCCGAGGTCGCGGTGGCCGACCAGGTGGCCGCGCTGGCCGCCGTCGCGCAGCGCTACCCGGACGACCTCGACCTGACGAAGGTGGCGATCCGGGGCTGGTCGTTCGGCGGCTACCTGGCCGCGGCGGCGGTGCTGCGGCGGCCCGACGTGGTGCACGCGGCGCTGGCCGGTGCCCCGGTCACCGACTGGCGGCTGTACGACACGTTCTACACCGAGCGCTACCTCGGCCACCCGGACGCGAATCCCGAGGTGTACGAACGCAATTCGCTGATGCCGGACGCGCAGGGCCTGAGCAGGCCACTGATGTTGATCCACGGTCTCGCCGACGACAACGTGTTCGCCGCGCACACGCTGCGGCTGTCCGCGGCGCTGCTCGCGGCCGGCCGGGAGCACACCGTGCTGCCGCTGACCGGCGTCACGCACATGAGCCCGACCGACGAGCGGGCCGCGGAGAGTTTCATGCTGCTGCAACTGAACTGGCTCAAGCGGGCCCTTGGCCTGTAGAAACGGGATCGGTGGCTCACCCGGTCCAGGTCGGGTGAGCCACCGAAGTCCAACTCGATTCAGGTCACGCCGCGATCGCGTCGGCGTTGCCGTCGGTCGTCGGCAGTGCGACCACCGTTGCCGCGGTGCGCGCGGCCTTGCGTTCGTTGTTCTTCTTGATGAAGTGCGCGCCCCACCAGCCCAGACCACGTGCCAGGCAGACGATGCAGACCGCGAAGAACATCGTGTAGACCACGTTGAGCTGCATCAGGATGCCGTACACGACGGCCACCGATGAGCCGAACATGAACTGCGCGCGTGCCTTGAACGGCGTTGTGCCGGGGTCGGTGATCA
>DASXXM010000662.1:0-9223 GCA_036503065.1 Pseudonocardiaceae bacterium
CTGGCAGCGCAACGGCTGGCTGACCAAGGGCCGCCAGCCGGTCAAGAACGCCGACCTGTGGCAACGACTGACCGCGGCCATCGCGCCACATCAGGTGGAATGGCTGTGGGTCAAGGGACACGCGGGCGATCCGGGTAACGAACGCGCCGACACCCTGGCCGGCATCGGCCTCGCGGAGGCCAGGGACGACCCGGCCACCGTGCTCGGTCGTTGAGTCCGGTTGCGACACTCCGAATAGGATAGTTGAGCCGGTTTACGCCACGTGGGTGAAGCGCTAACAATGCGTAGATCGGCCGCGATGGGGTCATCGAAACCAGACCATCCCTAGGTTCTGGTTCATCCGGCTCTCTGCATCCTGGAGGGGAACTCCGTGCGGCTGTCTCGATTAATCGCAACCTTGTTGTTGGCACTGGGTGTCGTGGCGATCTGGCCCGCGTCGGCCAGCGGCGTAACCGCCGCCGGCCAATCGGCCCGCAGCGCCGCGACGCCGACACCACCCACCACGCTCGGCGCACCGATCATCGCCGACCTCAACGGTGACGGCTTGCCCGACAAGGCAACGCTCGGCCAACTCGGCACGACCGCCACCTGCACGGTCACGGTGCAGGACGGGTTGGCAGCAGGCGGTTTCGGGCCGGCGAAGGTGCACAGGTACACGTCGGCCGAGAAGTCCGCGCCGTTCTGTCCCAACCTGGGCGCCGCGATCAAGCTCGGCAGTGACCGGCGGCCGGATCTGGTCACCGGGTTCAGCTTCGGCTTCCAGGACATCGTCGCGCTGCACCAGTTCAGGCCGTCCGCCGTCTTCCAGGGCGTCGAGCAGCCCGATCTCATGGTGGCGGCCGACTTCACCGGCGATGGCCGGACCGACCTGATGGAGTCCACCAACCAGGGTTCGGAACTGGCGACGTTCACCAACACCGCCGCCGGCACGCTCGTGCGCGGCCCGATCAGCGTGTGCGAGCAGGACGGGCCCGGCCCGCAGTACGCCCTCGCCAACTTCCGCGGTGGCCGCGGCCAGGACATCCTCCTGTCCCAGGTGTGTCCCACCGAGCAGCCCTCGGTCATGGCGGTGGTGCTGTTCGGCAACGGCGGACGGCAGATACTGACCAGTTCGTGCGACACCACGCTGCACTACACCGTGTTCGTGATCGACGTGGACCGCGACGGCGTGCCGGACGTCGGCGTGATCACGACCAAGGCCAACACCCCGACCACGATCCGGTACTTCCACAACGACGGTGCCGGCCACTTCACCGAGGTGACCGGGCCCGGCTCCGGACCGGTAGTGCCGACGCAGCCGCCCACCATGGGCAACCCGTGCGGCACGTGACCGACGGTACTCACCACCTGGGGTTGCTGGTCCGGGCTTAGCCTTGACCGGTGATGCGGAACCCGGGCGACGGTGATCTGACGGTGGGCGGCCTGCTCAGCCCGCTGCGGACGCCCGCGGCCGGCGAGTTGCTCGCCGACCGGATCATGACCGCGATCGCACTGGGCGAGTTCACCCCCGGCCAGCGCCTCCCGGCGGAACGTGAACTGGCCGCCCAACTGGGCGTGAGCCGCACGACCGTCCGGGACGCGCTGGCCAGGGTCGTCACGAGTGGGCTGCTGGAGGTCCGGCGGGGACGGTCCGGCGGGGCGTTCGTCCGTCGCCCGTGGACAGCCGACTCGGCGCGGGCGGTTCGTGACACGCTCGGGCCACGTTGGGAGGAATGGGAGAGTACGTTCGATATGCGCCATCTGGTCGAGGCGCTGGTGGCGCGTACGGCCGCGGAACGGCGGGACGTCGCGGACACGCGGGAGATCCGGGCGGCCCTGCGGCAGTACGAGGAGGCCACCGAACTGCCCGCCGCGCAGGCCGCCGATCTTCGGCTGCATCATGCGATCGCGCGGGCCGCCAAGAATGCGCGGCTGTTGGCCGCTCGGGAACAGTTGTTGTCCGAGGTCAGTTTCGGTTTCGCCGTCGAGCCGTTCACCGCCGAGGTCTACGAACGTGCGCTGCCACAGCATCAGCGGCTCGCGTCGGCCGTTGTCGACGGCGATGCGGACGCGGCCTGGGAAATCGGTCGGCAACATTTCGCCATTACCGCTGACGAACTCCGGGCCGCCCTGGTCCGGGCGGTCCGGGGTGGCGACGAAGCGGACGACGGCAAGGAGTCCCGGGCGGACCGGCACGAACCGGGCGACGCGAAGTTGTAACCAGGAGCCCTTGTGGCTGGCACGAACGACCTCTATGGTCCGCACACTAGACCATTTGGACCCGGGAGTGCCCGATGACTCAACTCGCTGAACCAGGACTGCGCCGGGGAGCCATCGGGCTGCGCGAGGTGCTGTTCCAGAGCATCACCGCGATGGCACCGGGTGCGGCCATCGCCGCGTCCATCCCGTCCGGCGCCGGATTCGCGGGCGGCGCGCTGCCGTTGGCCGTGATCGTCGCGATGGTCGCGTGCCTGTTCGCGGCACTGTCCATCGCGGAACTGGCCCGGCACCTGCCGGCGGCCGGCTCGGTGGCCACGTACTCCAGTCGCGGCCTGCATCCCGTTGTCGGCTTCCTGGTCGCCTGGGGATACGTCTTCGTCCAGTCCCTCGTGCCGACGCTGCTGCTCCTGCAACTCGGGTTCACCGTTGCCGGCACGTTGAATGCCGAGTGGTCCGGTTATCCGGCGAGCCTCTGGTGGCCGTGGGCGCTGTTGGGTGCCGTGATCATCGGCGTTGCCGGATTCTACGGCGCCCGGGTCTCGGCCCGACTCGGCACGATTCTCGGTGCTTTCGAGATCATCGTGTTCGTGGCGCTGGCCGTGCTGATGATCGTCAAAGCCGGTGGTGCCAACACATTGTCCGTCTTCGGTACGTCGCACACGCCGGCCGGGCATCTCGGTTTCGCCGGGGTGATCGCGGGCTCGGTCTACACGGTGCTGGCGTTCTCCGGGTTCGAGGCGGCCGCGCCACTGGCGGAGGAGACCAAGGACCCTCGGCGCACCATTCGCCGGGCCGTTGTCGGCGCCACGTTGGGCATCGGTGTCATTTACGTCTTCACCACGTACGCGGCCACCGTGTTCGTCGGGCCGGACAAGTTCGCTTCTTTCGGCACCGCAGGAGCGTTGTCCTGGCAGGGGATCGCGCGGTCGTCGTTCGGGTTGTTCTGGATTCTGGTGTTTCTGGCGATCGTCAACTCGACCATCGCCAATGCCAACGCCGGTTCGAACGTGTCGACCCGCACCGGCTACGCGCTGGCGCGCGTCGGCATCTTTCCCAAGGCGTTGACCAGGATTCATCCGGTGCACCGGTCGCCGGTGGTGGCGGTCGGCGTGCAGTTCGGCATCGCCGTCGTGGTGACGCTGCTGCTCGGGTTCCTGTTCACGCCGATCACGGCGTTCCTGCTGGTGGCGACGATCATCGTGGTCGTCGTGGTCTCGGTCTACATCATCGTGAACGCCGCGTGCATCGGGTTCTTCGCCCGGTTCCGCCGGTCGGAGTTCAACTGGCTGCTGCACCTGGTGTTCCCGGTTCTGGGCATCGTGGCGTTCGTGCCCGCGTTGCTCACCGCCGCCGGCATTCCGGCGTTCTCGTTCGTGACTCCCCTGACCGCGCCGGTGTCCTATGCCGGTCTCATCGTGGGCATCTGGATGCTGTTGGGCTTGGTGTACCTGGCCGTGCTGTGGCAGCGTCATCGGCAGCGCGTCGTGGACACCGGCCTGGTGCACCTTGACGCGGCCGACGAGGAACAGCCACAGGTAGAAGAGGTGCGATGACCGAGGTCCTGTCGTTCACGCCAAAAGCGGACCAGTACGCCTGGACGTTCGGCGGTGCGCCCCCGCTGGCCCGCATCCGGCCCGGCACGATCCTGGAGGTCTTCACCGAGGACTGCTTCGCCGGGCGGGTGCGATCGACAAGGGACCTGGTGTCGGAGGTGTGCGAGTTCCCGTTCCTGAACCCGCAGACCGGCCCGTTCTACGTCGAGGGCGCCATGCCCGGCGACACGGTGGCCGTTCATTTCGTGTCGATCGAACCGGCGCGGGACTGGGCGGCCTCCACCACCGTCCCGCTGTTCGGCGCGCTGACGTCCACGCACACCACGGCCACGCTCCAGCAACCGCTGGCCGAACTGGTCTGGATCTGGGAACTGGACCGGCAGCGCAGAACGTGCGCGTTCACCGCCCGGCACACCGATGCCCACGTCGAACTGCCGATGGACCCCATGCACGGCACGGTCGGCGTGGCACCGGCCAATCTGGAGGTCCGGTCCGCACTGGTCCCGGACGCGCACGGGGGCAACCTGGACACCCCGGAGATGCGGGCCGGCGTCACGTGCTACCTGGGCGTCAACATCGAGGGCGCCATGCTCAGCCTCGGCGACGGCCACGCCCGGCAGGGCGAGGGCGAAACGTGTGGGGTCGCCGTGGAAACCGCGATGAACTCCGTCGTGATCGTGGACCTGATCAAGGACCGCGCCACGCCGTGGCCCCGGCTGGAGTCGGACGGGTACCTGATGTCGGCCGGCTCGGCCAGACCGCTGGAGGACGCGTTCCGGATCGCCCAACTGGATCTCGTCCAGTGGGTCGCCGACACCACCGGAATGTCCCAGATGGACACCTACCAACTGCTGTCGCAGACGGTCGAGTCGCCGCTGGCCAACGTCTGCGACACGAACTACACGTCGGTCGCCAAGGTACGGAAGGCATGGCTGCCCACCCGGCTCGACGACGGCGTCCACCAGCGGCTACGCGCGCAGGCGGCGGAGTATTCGGGCTAGCCGAACGTGAAGTCGTACGCCTGCACGCCGGGTGTCGCGGACAGGGTCATGACGGCGCGGGCACCCGAAGCGCTGGTGGCGAGCGTGTAGAGCTTCGGCACACCGGTGATGGACTGGACCAGCGTGGTCTTTCCGTTGACCTGCACGGTGACCGAGCCGGTCCCGCCGATCACGAGGTACACGTACTTGGCCTGGTAGCTCAGTTCGAGCTGGGCGTTCGGACCGGCCGTCAGCATCTCCTGGCCGTCGGTCCAGGTGCCGGCCAGCGCGAAGGTGTCCTGGTTGAGCGTGGCCGGGAACTGGTAGCCCTGTGCGGCGTTCTGGACCGGGGCCGTGCCGCTGGTGTGCAGTGGGGCGTACTGGTAGCCGAGATACGTCTCGGCGGTCTGCTGCTCGGTCGGCGTGGTGTCCGCGACCTCGGTCGGGTTCGGCAGGGCGGTGTTCGGCTTGTCGGAGAGCAGTTGCCGGATCAGCTCCTCGGTGCCGGCGTAGTCGCCCTCGCCGAACGAGACGTGCCGGATGACGCCGGACTGGTCGATCAGGTACTCGGCCGGCCAGTACTGGTTGCTGTAGGCGTTCCAGGTCCCGTAGTTGTTGTCGATCGCGACCGGATACTTGACGCTGAGCTGGGCGGCCTGCGCCGCGATGTTCGACGTGACGTGCTCGAACGCGAACTCCGGCGTGTGCACGCCGATGATCTCCAGCCCGTCGGATTGGTAGGCCCGGTACCAGGCCTCGACGTGCGGGAGGGTGCGCTGGCAGTTGATGCAGCTGTAGGTCCAGAAGTCGATCAGCACCACCTTGCCGCGCAGGGCCTTGAGCGTCAGCGGCTGGCTGTTGAGCCACCCGGTGACGCCGGTCAGTTCCGGTGCCGGGCCGCAGTTCACCAGCGCGGGCGCGCCCGCGCTGCACTGGCCGTCGCCGCTGGTGCTACTGCCGCTGGTGCCGGTGCCGCTGCCACTGGCGGCCGCGCCTGGGCCGGTGGCCGAGCCGCCGGTGGTGAGCTGGTGCAGTTGGTTGGTGGCGCTGCCGCTCTGCTCGACGGAGTTCTGCAGGGCGGCGGTGTAGCCGGGCACGACCCGTTGCAGGCCGTCGGTGACGTTGAGTCCGATGAGGACGGCCACCACGATCATCAGCACGCCGCCGACGATCCGGATCTTGGCACCCTGCCGCTTGAGGATGCCGGTCCGCCGCGCGAGGGCGTCCCCCGCGACGGCCAGGATCAGCAACGGCACCCCGACACCGATGCCGAACGCGGCGGTCAGCACGAGCGCCCCGAAGCCGATCTTGTGAGTCGCCCCGACCACGGCGATCGCCGCCAGCACCGGCCCGGCGCACGGCACGAACAACAGCCCGAGGCCCAGCCCGAGCACGAGGCCGTTGCCGTTCGGGTCGACCTGGCGGCCCCGAATCCGGGTGAACGGCCGCTCCAACAGTTCCCCGAACCGATGCCAGATCAGCCCGGCACCGATCAGGACGAGGACGACGATGCCGGCGTCCCGAAGCAGGTCCTGCGGCAGGTGCAGGGCGCTGAGCACCAGCGAGCCGAACAAGGTCGCCAGGCTGAAGCTCAGCACGAGCCCGAGCACGACGCCGTAGGGCCGCCAGTTTCTGGTGCCCCCGTCCCGCCGGGTCGCGCCCGCGGTGAGCACGACCGGCAGCACGGGGAGGACACAAGGAGAGATGCTGGTGATCACGCCGGCCAGAAACCCGACGACGACCAACGTGATCATGGACACTCCCGCCGTAGCTCTCAGTCAGAGCCTAGGACGACACGCGTGTGGCCGGAGTTACCGTTCCCTTACGACGTGTGCCCCGGCGCAGGTGATCGTAAACTGATGAGTATGGCCAGGTATTTCGACGTACACCCCGACAACCCACAGCGACGGGTGATCACCCAGGTGGTCGACATCGTCCGCGCCGACGGCCTGATCGCCTATCCCACCGATTCGTGTTTCGCACTTGGTTGTCAACTGGGCAACAAGGACGGCATCGACCGAATCAGGTCCATCCGGCACCTGGACGACCACCACCACTTCACCCTGGTCTGCCAGGACTTCGCCCAACTGGGCCAGTTGGTCTACGTGGACAACCGGATCTTCCGCGCGATCAAGGCGTCCACCCCCGGCAGCTACACGTTCATCCTGCCGGCCACGAAGGAGGTCCCCCGCCGCCTGCTGCACCCACGCAAGAAAACGGTCGGCGTGCGCATCCCGGACCACCGAGTCGCCCAAGCACTACTGGCGGAACTGGGCGAACCACTCGTGTCCAGCACCCTGATCCTGCCCGACCAGGAGGAGCCGCTGACCCAGGGCTGGGAGATCAAGGAACGTCTCGACCACGTCATCGACGCGGTCATCGACTCCGGCGACTGCGGCACCGAACCAACCACAGTGATCGACTTCTCCACCGACGAACCAGAAATAGTCCGCCACGGCGCAGGCGACACGTCCCGCTTCGAATAGCAACTGTCCACCGCGGCGCCATGTGGCAGGATATCAAATGTGACACTGCCAGCACGAATGGGACCAAAAGGTTTCGCAGGTGCGATCTATCAGAGCCGTATTGCCAATTCACCGGAACGGCTCCTTGACGTCATCGCTACGACCATGGTTACCACCCAGACAACGTCTGGACTGCTACCAGGCATATCGGCTGAGTGGGAGCCGTGGCGCATCGGCCCGCTGCAGCGGACTCAGCGCGAGTACAACGACGAAAAAACAGGCATACCAACGATGCTTGATGGTGCCACCTTCTGGAGTGAAACGCGCTTCATCGAGCGGGAAGGCGACTACGTACGACGTGGTGGCGTGGTAGCCGAATGCTTTGCCAGCTTCGACCATCCTTCATTCGCTACAGGCTTCTCGCTGGTTCGACTTGATTTCAGTGATACCAAACCATCACCGATGTGGTTATACTACACCTCAGAGTTAATTGTCTACCATACGACCGTGAGTATCGCCGCCCAAATTCTGCAGTACAGCGCCGTCCCCGGCATGGCCCTATTGATGGAAGATGGGGGTTGGCTCAACCGGGTCTTCCTCCAGTTCGGCACCGAGTTCTAGTGGCTTGACCAACCCCGGTCGGCATGGGACTGAAGCAGGCCGCCGATAGGCGTCGCGGCGCCGGCTCCGACCGGCGGCCGGAGCCGGCGCCGGGGATTATCTCGTCGGGGTTAGTTCGCCCATTTTGTCCCAGTCGGTGTTGGGGATGTTCGCGTTGATGATGTCCGGCTTCGTGGCTATCACGTCCGGCATCCAGGCCATCGCCGTTTTGAAGTGGTCCGTGTTCACGTGGGCCTCGCCGGCCGCTGGGGATTCGAAGCCTTCCACCAGCACGAACTGGTTGGGGGTTTCGAGGCTGCTGGACCATTCGAAGAACAGGTTGCCCGGTTCCGCGCGCACGCCCTCGGTGAATTCCCGCACCCTGTCCAGCCACGAGTCGGCGTACTCCGGGTGGACGGTGAACTTGACGACGATGAAGATCATCAGCCGAACCTTTCAGTGCAGCACGGGGCGACCCAGTGGCAGGGCCGGGCCGCCGGTTGCCTGGGATGTGGAGCCGAAGTACAGATACACCCCGACCGCCGCGAAGGCCAGGACCACGACGCCACCGACTTTAGCCAACGACGCCGAGCCCTGCAGCGTGCTGATCAGAACCAGGGCCAGCGCCACGTCGATCAGCAGGAACAACGCCGTGAACGCGACCGGCAGGCGCAACGTCGCCAGTGTCAGCATCACGATGATCACGAGCCACGAGATCAGGAACAGACCCTGGGTGGACGTGGCGGCAGCGGCCGTGACACCGAACCAGTTGTGGGTCAGGCCGAGCACCAACACCGCGTAACTCCACCAGAAGCCGGCGAAGATGCCGAACACGCCGGCCACCGCCGACTGATTCAGGAAAGCCGCCCATACGGCCGCGACCAGCAGACCAACGCCGGTGGCGGCCAGGATGATCGGCAGGGACGCGCCGACCGCCGTGGCCGGCACGTATCCCACCAGGACGAGGCCGAGCGCGATCGAGCCGACGACGAAGCTCGGCAGGCCGATCTGCATCGGGTCACCGGTCGGCGCGGCGGCGGCGGGCGCATCGGCGGCCGTGTGGCGGGCGGTCTGCTCTTCAAGGGTTGTCATGGCACAGTCTCCTTAGTTCAGCTGATCAGCAGTCCGACAAGGCCAAGGACCATCACGGTCGTGCTGGCGTGCAGTGCGGGCATGGCATGGCTGCGCCACCACCGCACCCTGGTCATCAGGTGCGCCGGCACCAGACCGACGGCCAGCCTGCGCAGGGCGGAGCGGCAGGCGACGATCGACAGGGTGCCGGTCGCGCCGAGCACCGTGGCCGCGACCGCGAGCAGGTGCGGTGTGGTCGGCTCCATCATCGGATCGCCTCCGTCACCAGGTAGGCATTGAGCGCGATGATCAACAGTGCGGCGCAGGTCGCGGCCACCGTCGTGACAGGACGGTT
>DASXXM010000663.1:0-4628 GCA_036503065.1 Pseudonocardiaceae bacterium
GAGCAGGCCGGCGCCCGACTGGGTGACCCCTGGTCGGCGGACGTGGTGGTGAAGGTGACCCCACCGACCCCGGACGAGATCGGCAAGCTGCGCTCCGGTGCCGTCCTGATCGGCTTCCTGGCGCCGCTGACCAGCCCGGACACGATCACCGCGCTGCGCTCGGCCGGCGTGACGGGCTTCGCGATGGAGTCCGTTCCGCGCATCTCCCGCGCCCAGTCGATGGACGCGCTGTCCTCGCAGGCCAACGTGGCCGGCTACAAGTCGGTGATCCTGGCTGCGGAACAGTCCACCCGGTTCTTCCCGATGCTCACCACCGCCGCCGGCACCGTGAAGCCGGCCACCGTGCTGGTGCTCGGCGTCGGCGTGGCCGGCCTGCAGGCCCTGGCCACCGCCAAGCGCCTCGGCGCCCGTACCACCGGCTACGACGTGCGCCCCGAGGTCGCCGAGCAGGTCAAGTCCCTTGGCGCGCAATGGCTCGACCTGGGCATCGAGGCGGCCGGCGAAGGCGGTTACGCGCGGGCACTGACCGACGAGGAACGCGCGCAGCAGCAACAGAAACTCACCGAGGCGACCACCAAGTTCGACGTCGTGATCACCACCGCGCTGGTCCCTGGTCGCCCCGCCCCCCGCCTGGTCACCGCGGCGGCCGTCGAAGGCATGCGGGCCGGCAGCGTCATCGTCGACCTGGCCGGGGAGACCGGCGGGAACTGCGAACTCACCGAGCCGGGCCAGATCGTGGTGAAGCACGACGTGACGATCGCGTCGCCGCTGAACCTGCCGGCCACGATGCCGGAGCACGCCAGCGAGCTGTACGCCCGCAACGTGTGGTCCCTGCTGGAACTCATGGTGAAGGACGGCGCGATCGCGCCGGACTTCGCCGATGAGGTGCTGGCCAAAGCCTGCGTGACCCGAGAGACGACGGAGGCCTGATGTTCCTGGCCAATCTCGCGATCCTCGTGCTGGCCGGTTTCATCGGCTTCGCGGTGATCTCCAAGGTGCCCAACACCCTGCACACGCCGCTGATGTCGGGCACCAACGCCATCCACGGCATCGTGCTGCTCGGCGGCCTGATCGTGCTCGGCACCACGGCGTCCGGCGTGCTGGACAAGATCCTGCTGGTCATCGCGATCACGTTCGGCACGATCAACGTCGTCGGCGGTTTCCTGGTGACCGACCGAATGCTCGGGATGTTCAAGAAGAAGCCGGAGCAGAAGGGCGCCAGCACCGATGAGTAACGTCATCACGCTGCTCTACATCATCGCGTTCGCCCTGTTCATCTACGGCCTGATGGGCCTGACCGGGCCCCGCACCGCGGTGCGGGGCAACTGGATCGCGGCCACCGGCATGGGCGTGGCGATCATCGCGACCCTGCTCACCCCGCACCTGAGCAACTGGCTGCTGATCAT
Organism: Pseudonocardiaceae bacterium; assembly: GCA_036503065.1. Classification (GTDB taxonomy): domain Bacteria; phylum Actinomycetota; class Actinomycetes; order Mycobacteriales; family Pseudonocardiaceae; genus DATEPR01. Next base: position 1,407 of record DASXXM010000663.1, read on the forward strand.
CCTGGGTGTCGCGCTCGGCACGCTGGTCGGCATTCCCAGTGCTCGCCAGGTGAAGATGACCGCGATGCCGCAGATGGTGGCCCTGTTCAACGGTGTCGGCGGCGGCGCGGTCGCGCTGATCGCGTGGGTCGAGTTCCGCGACCTGCACGGTTACGCGGGCCAGCCCGCCTATGTGCCCGTCACGTCGCTGTTCGCGGCGATCATCGGCTCGCTCTCCTTCTGGGGCTCGTTGGTGGCCTACGGCAAGCTCCAGGAGATCCTGCCCGGTCGGCCGATCTCGGTCGGGAAGTACCAGCAGCCGTTGAACTTCGGGCTGCTGGCCGCGGCCGTCGCCTGCGCGGTCGCGATCGGTGTCGGCGTCGACTCGCAGTTGCTGATCATCGGCCTGCTGGTGTTCGCGGCCGCGTTGGGCCTGATGACGGTGTTCCCGATCGGCGGCGCGGACATGCCCGTCGTGATCTCGCTGCTGAACGCCTGCACTGGTCTTTCCGCGGCGGCCACCGGTCTCGCGTTGAACAACACCGCGCTGATCGTGGCCGGCATGATCGTCGGCGCGTCGGGTTCGATCCTGACCAACCTGATGGCCAAGGCCATGAACCGTTCCATCCCGGCGATCGTGGCAGGCGGCTTCGGTGGCGTCACCGTCGCCGCGGACAGCGGGTCGGTGGGGGACAAGACGGTGCGGCAGACCAGCGCGGCGGACGCGGCCATCCAGATGGCCTACGCCAACCAGGTCGTCGTGGTGCCCGGCTACGGCATGGCCGTGGCGCAGGCCCAGCACGCCGTGCGCGAGATGGCGTCCCTGCTGGAGAGCCGTGGCGTCGAGGTCAAGTACGCGATCCACCCGGTCGCCGGCCGGATGCCCGGTCACATGAACGTGCTGCTCGCCGAGGCCGACGTGCCCTACGAGCAACTGCGCGAGATGGACGACATCAACGGCGAGTTCTCCCGTACCGACGTGGCCCTGGTGATCGGCGCGAACGACGTCACCAACCCGGCCGCGCACACCAACCCGGGCTCCCCGATCTACGGCATGCCGATCCTCAACGTGGACCAGGCGCGGTCGATCATCGTGCTGAAGCGCTCGATGAACAGCGGCTTCGCCGGCATCGAGAACGAGTTGTTCTACGACCCGAAGACCACGATGTTGTTCGGCGACGCCAAGTCCTCCGTCAACACCGTGTCGGAGGAGCTCAAAGCCCTGTAGCGGTACGGCATTCGCCGCGCACGAGGCCGCCGACCAGTGCGGCGACCTCGCGCAGCGGGGCCACCTCCTGGCGCACCCTGGCCAGCACCAGCGCGCCCTCGAGGGCCGCGATCACCACGGTGGCCAACGATGCCCGCCGGTCCGCCGGCACGCCCCAGCTCGCGAACCACTCGGTCAGCTCCGCGCCCCACGACGTGTACGCGGCCGCACACGCCGTCCGGATGGGTTCGCTCTCCGCCGCCACGTCCAGCGCGACGGTCGCGATCGGGCTGCCGGCCCGGAATCCGGTGGCGGCCAGGCGGGCGCCGAGCAGGTCCGCCACCGCGGCCAGCCCGTCGACGGGGCCCTGGGCCGCGGCCAGCGCGTCCCGCAGTTCGTCGCGGACGTCCCGCCCGCCGACGGTGACCGCTTCCGCGGCCAACTGCTCCTTGCCGCGCGGGAAGTGGAAGTACAGCGAACCCTTAGGTGCCTTGCCCTCGGCAAGCACTTGGTTCAGACCAGTGGCGTGGTAGCCCTGCCGCTGGAACAGCCCACACGCGGTTCGCAGGATCCGTTCGCGGGTGTTCGGATCGTCGGCCATATGGGCGATCGTAAACCGACCGGTCTAGTCGTTCAACGTTGAACCATTTCGCCTTCCGGTGACGAAGTCGACCAGGTACGCCACGAGTCCGGACGCCAGGAACGACAACAACGACGCGCTCATCCAGCCCTGCGGCGCGAAGTGCAGCACCCTGGCCAGCGACGACCACATCATCGACCAGGCGCCGACGCTGCCGGGATTGATCAACTGGTAGACGACCAGCCCGAGCAGCCAGGCGACGAGCATCCCCCAGCGCCACCGCGCCCGCACCGACGTGTCCCAGTGCGCCGAACGACCGGCAAGGAAGTAGTCCGCCGCCAGCACGCCGAACATCGGCACGAACACCGAGCCGATCAGCGTCAGGAAGTTGGTGTAGCTGTTGATGTTCAGTACCAGCGCCAAGACCATGGTCAGCGCCCCGACCACCACCGTGAGCACCCGCCGGTCGGCGCGCGGGAACAGGTTCTGCAGCGACACCCCGGTGGAGTAGACGTTCGTGAACGACTGGTCCACCTCGCGCAGTACCAGTACCGCGAAGAACACCGCGCCGAGCGGCACCGCGAGGAACGGCTGGAACTGGTTGTCCGCGACGTCGTTGACATTTGCCAGCGCCAGCAGGCCCATGAGGTAGCAGAACACCTGCGTGACCGAGTAGCCGACGGTCGCCGCGCCGAACGCGGCCCCACTGCTGCGCGAATGCCGCGAGTAGTCCGACGCGACCGGGATCCACGACACCGCGACCGCCAGCGCCGCGTCCGACCCGGCCCAGAACCCGCGCCAGGACCCGTGGTTCAGGTCCGGCAGCGGGTGCCGCAGGATCTGCACGAACAGGTAGATCATCGCGATGGCCACCGCGACCGTCACGTAGCGGCGCAACAGCCGCACCGAGCCGAGCGGCCGGATCGTCATCGCCGTCGTCACCAGGCCCGCGATCAGCACGTACAGCCATTTCGGGCCGCCGTGGAACAGCGCCTGCGCACCCTGGGTGATCACGATCAGCTCGAACGTCCCCCACCCGACGAGCTGCAGGATGTTCAGCAGCGTCGGCAGGTAGGACAGCCGCCCACCGAACAGCCCGCGCAACACCACCATGGCCGGCGCGCCGGTGCGCGCGCCGGGGATCGCGGACAGGCCGACCATCACGCTGCCCAGCACGGTGCCGACCACAGTCGCCGCGATGGCCGCCGCGATGGACAGCTGTGGCACGTTCGCCGGCTGGAGCACGCTGAACGCGCCGGCGAAGCCGAGCAGGCTCACCCCGAGGTTGGCCCATAACGCGCCCTGGTCGGTGAAGCCGAGGATCTTCGGTGTCGGTCCGTCCAGCGTCGGCGCGACTTCGGTCGGTTGGTCGGCACGGGACTGTGTTGCCGTCATCACCAGGCTCCCTACGCCGGCATTACCCGGTCAGGTTCCAGCGGTCGACGGCGCTACCAGC
>DASXXM010000664.1:0-7193 GCA_036503065.1 Pseudonocardiaceae bacterium
GTCGGCTGTGCCGGGCCGATCCCGTCCGGTTCTACTGGGGCTCGCGGCCCGTTCTTCCGGAAGCTCCCCGGTGATGGCCGGATCAACGCCGTGTATCCAGGATAACGGGACCGGGCAACCGGCTTGTTCCCGGCCTCAGCCCGCGTCGGCACCGCGGTGGGCCGCGGCCAGCGACCGGTCCGGCGAGCAGACCGCGCACGGCGTGAAGCCCAGTTCACGGGCCTCCCGGATCGGCAGGGTCAGCGCGGGGCGACCGGCCAGCCAGGGACACGTGGGCAGGTGGTAGCGCGGCCGCTCGTCGACCACCCGGACCTCGTTGTCCAGTTCGGTGACGGCGAGCAGGTCGGCCGCGTCGGTGTCCTCCTCGGCCGGCTCGGCGTCGGCGTCGGGTTCGGCACCGTCGACCGTCGCCGGGACGACCGGCGGTGGCGGCAGGGCCGCGGACCGGCGCCGACGACGGCGCCAGTCCACCACCAGGATGACCGCGGCCACGACACTCGCGCCGACCGACACCCACGCCCACAGCATCGCCGACGTGGCCAGGGCCGTGACGAGCAGCCCGAAGGCCACCACGACCAGTGCCAGAACCAGAAAGAGCATCGCCGGCCTAACGTTTCAGCACACGAATCCCGGCAGACGTTCGGGCGCCCAGCGCCCGAACCCGCGGGGGTCTGGGGGTCGCCCCCCAGAAGACACAGAGCGAGCGACGTGGTCCGCGCTCTCCGCGGACACACGTCCCCAGAGCGAGCGGATCAGCCTGCTTCGGCCCTTGGACCGAAGGAGTAGCCGGACTGGTTCGCCCGACTGTCCGACGGTGCCGCGGAACCGCGGTCGTTGAGATCCCGCAGGCTCGACTCGAGGAAGGTCTTGAGACGGGTTCGGTACTCGCGCTCGAACGTGCGCAGAGTCTCGATCTCCTTCTCCAGGCTCTTCTTCTCGTTCGTGATGGTGCTGATCAGCTCGTTGTGCTTGCGCTGAGCGTCACGTTCCAGATTGCCGGCCTTGTCCCTGGCCTGGCGTTCCAGCGTCTCCGACCGGGTCCGCGCCTCGTTGAGCATGGTCTCGGCGCGCGTACGGGCCTCGTTGACCATCGTGTCGGACTTGGCACGTGCCTCGGACAGCAGTTGCTCCGCCTTGGTCCGTGCCTCGGACAGCATGCTGTCCGATTCGGACTTGGCCTCGCCGGTCAGCCGGTCGGCCATCTCCTGTGCCAGGCCGAGCACCTTGGCCGCCTGTACGTGATGGTCGCCACCGCCCATACCGCCGCCCGGGGTCGTCTCCTCCATCGAGGACGGCGGCGGCACCGTGGACAACCGGCGGGACGGCATGTCCTCCGGGCCACGCTGCACGACCGGGGCCGGCGCGGAGCGCGCGTTGTCCAGGTCCGTTCTGGCCGAGTCGAGCTGTTGATCCAGCTGCTCGGCCTGCTGACGTAGGTCCGTGTTCTCCTCAAGCAGGCGGGCCAACTCGGCCTCGATGAGGTCGAGGAAGGCATCGACCTCGTCCTCGTTGTAGCCCCGCTTACCAATAGGAGGCTTGCTGAACGCCACGTTGTGCACGTCAGCGGGGGTCAAGCCCATCAGATCACCTCACGCACTCACGGCTGTCGTTACCCGGAACCCCGTCATCACGGGTACGCCAAACGCATCAGTATGAACACAACCAGCAGGAGCACCATAATCGATACGTCCAGCCCCACGCCGCCGATCCGCACCATCGGTATCACCCGACGAGCCAACCGGACAGGTGGGTCGGTCACTGTGTAGATGGTCTCCAGCGTTACCGCAACCCCACCGGCCGGTCGCCACTCCCGGGCGAACGCCCGAACGAGTTCGACCACGACACGTGCGGTCAGCAGCAGCCAGAAGGCGAACAACACGTAATACAGCACCAGCCGCGCGGTCTCCACAGCTCAACTGTGCCACGATCGTGGCTCAGCCGAAGAACCCACCCTCGGCGATCCGCCGTCGGTCCTCTGCCGTGACGTCAATATCCGGCGGTGAGATCAAGAACACCTTGTTGGTCACCTTGTCCATCGCGCCCCGCATCGCGAACGCCAACCCGGCCGCGAAGTCGACGAGGCGCTTGGCGTCGGCGTCGGACATATCGGTCAGGTTCATGATCACCGGGTTGCCGTCGCGGTAGCGCTCGCCGATCGTGCGGGCCTCCATGTAGCTGCGCGGATGCAGGGTGGTGATCTTGCTCAGCGGGTGCGGCGCCGTTTCCGGCACCGGCCGGGTCCGCGGCGGCGGCGGCTCGACCTGAGGTTCGACCGCCAGCGCGCCGCGCACCGGCGTGATGGTGCGGTGCGGCGGTTCCGCGGTCCACGGGCGGCGGGCGGCACCGCTGAACTCGTCCGGGGTGTCCAACCGGGACACCGGACGCGGGTTGCTCAGTGGGCGACGGCGGGCACCGATTCGGTCACTGTACGTATCGAAGTCCGGCTCGCCGCCGGACTGGTACGCCGAGCCGTAGCCGCTGTAGCGGTCGTCCTCGTACTCGTCCATCTCGTCGGCCGGGACCATGCCGAAGTACGCCTTCAGCTTCTGCAACGCGCTCATGACGTCCTCCCTGCACTCCGGACTAGGGCGAGGCTAACCGCCGACTACCGAGCAAAGCGGTTCCGACACGCACACACGTCGACCCTCGGGCGATCGCCGTTTCAAGATCCCCGCTCATGCCGGCGGACAAACACGTCGCGGCCGGATGGGCGGTTCGCAGTTGGTCGGCGGCCGTCGCGAGCTGGTCGAACGCCTCTTCCGGCGGCATCCCCAGCGGGGCGACCGCCATCACACCGCGCAACCGTAGCGTGTCCAGGCCGGCAATGTGATCACTTAACGCGATCAGGTCGGGCAGCGGGCAGCCGCCGCGATCGGTGTCGCCGTCGATGCTCGCCTGGACGAGCACGTCCAACTTCGTCGAGCGAATCCCTCGATCGAGTGATGTCCGTACGGCGTGTTGCAGTGCATCGGCGAGTCGCGCCGAATCGACCGACTGGACCTCGTCGGCCCAGCCGGCCACGGACCGGGCCTTGTTGCGTTGCAGCCGGCCGACCATGGACCAGCGGACGGGAGTCGCCGGCCGGAGTGCGGCAAACTCGGCGACCTTGGCGGCCGCCTCGCCGTCGCGGTTCTCGGCGAAGTCGGTCAGCGCCAAATCGGCCAGCATGGCTGCGTCGGTCGCTGGAAAGTTCTTGGTGACGGCCAGCAGTCGCACGTCGGCGGGGTCGCGGCCGGCGGCCCGGCAGGCACCGTCGATGCGGGCGCGGGTGGCGGCCAGGTTCTCGGCGAGTTCGGCGGCGCGGTCGGTCATTCGGGGGCCAGCCAGGTGATCGCGGCCTGTCGGCCGGTCCTGCCGTCTCGTCGGTGGCTGAACAGGGTGCGGTCCTCGACCGTGCACCGCGGGTCGACGCCGATCCTGGCCACGCCCGCGTCGGCCAGTTGTTGCCAGAGGCCGGCCCTCAGGTCCAGTGCGGGGGTGCCCTGTCGGCTGCGGCTCGCGCTGCCCGGTAGGTGGGTGGCCACGTCCGTCCGCATGGCGGCCGGGACCTCGTAGCACTCGCCACAGACGGCCGGGCCGAGTAACGCCTCGATGTGGTCGGTTCTGGCGCCCGCCGCCCGCATGGCGGCCAGTGCGGCCGGCAGCACGCCGACCCGGGAGCCGACCCGGCCTGCGTGTACCGCGGCCACCACGCCCGCGTCGGCGTCGGCCAGCAGGACCGGCACGCAGTCGGCGACCAGTACCGCGACGGCCAGGCCCGGCTCTGTCGAGATGACGGCGTCGGTGGCCTCGAGGGGGTCCGTTCGTGGGCCGTCCACGGTCGCGGCGGTGCGACCGTGGACCTGTTCCATCCAGATCACGTGATCCGACGGCAGTCCCAGTTCGGTGGCGAGGCGTTCGCGGTTGGCGGCCACCGCCGCCGGGTCGTCGCCGACGCGATCTCCCAGATTGAAGGACTCGTAGGGCGGCCGGGAGTGGCCACCGGCCCGAGTGGTGACGATTCGACGAACCCGCACCGGTCAACCGTAGCGACGTCAGCGGCGCATGAAGGGCGGCACGTCCACCTCGTCATCCGGATCGTCGGTGACCGGCACGGCCCGGCTGGGCAGCGAGCCGTGGTTGTTCGCCCCGCTGGGCGGCATGCCGGGCCGAGTGCTGCTGTGTCCCACCGGAGCCGACGGAGCCGGGTAACCGGCGGGGTTGTTCCCCGGCGAGTAGCTCGGGGGCGGGTAGGTACCCGTCCGAGGAGCCGGCGGTTCGCCCGAACGAGTGGTGTGGTTGACCGTGGGTCGCGGTTCGGTCGACTGGGTCGCTTGCTGGTGTTGAGGCGCTTGCGGGGCCGGGGTGGCCACTTGGCCGGCTGCGGCGGACGCCACCGTCCCGCGGGAGGCGACCGCCCCCCTAGGGTCCAGTTTCTTGTGTGTCGGCGTCCCACTGTCGAAGCCGGCGGCGATCACGGTGACGCGCACCTCGTCGCCGAGCGAGTCGTCGATCACCGTGCCGAAGATGATGTTGGCCTCGGGGTGGGCGGCTTCCTGGACCAGCGAGGCCGCTTCGTTGATCTCGAACAGGCCCAGGTCCGAACCGCCCGCGATGGCCAGCAGCACGCCGTAGGCGCCGTCCATCGACGCTTCCAGCAGTGGCGAGTTGATCGCCTTCTCCGCCGCCTGGATGGCCCGGCCGTCACCCCGTGCCGAGCCGATGCCCATCAGCGCGCTGCCCGCGCCGGACATGACGCTCTTGACGTCCGCGAAGTCCAGGTTGATCAGGCCGGGGGTGGTGATCAGATCGGTGATGCCCTGCACGCCGGACAGCAGCACCTCGTCCGCGGAGCGGAACGCGTCCATCAGGCTCACGCCGATGTCGCCGAGTTGGAGCAGGCGGTCGTTGGGGATCACGATCAGGGTGTCGCACTCGTTGCGGAGGCCCTGGATGCCGTCGTCGGCCTGCTTGGCGCGACGCTTGCCCTCGAAGGAGAACGGGCGGGTGACCACACCGATGGTCAGGGCACCCAGCTTGCGGGCGATGGACGCGACCACGGGAGCGCCACCCGTGCCGGTGCCGCCGCCCTCACCCGCGGTGACGAACACCATGTCCGCGCCCTTGATGACTTCTTCGATCTCCTCACGGTGGTCCTCGGCGGCCTTGTGGCCGACTTCGGGATTGGCGCCCGCGCCGAGTCCTCTGGTGAGTTCTCGGCCGATGTCGAGCTTGACGTCGGCGTCGGACATCAGCAGTGCCTGCGCGTCGGTGTTCACCGCGATGAACTCGACACCCTTCAGCCCGACCTCGATCATGCGGTTGACGGCGTTCACCCCGCCGCCGCCGATGCCGACGACTTTGATCACCGCCAGGTAGTTGTGCGGGGGCGTCATCGGATCCGCCTTCCTGATCATGACTTGCTTTGCCCGAGCGTAGGTGTTCACGCCGGCGGCCTGATGCCCAGGCCGCGCTTCGGCCAACCCTGAACCTCCACCAGAGGTTTAGAGTTATGTCAACCCCATACCGTGGATGTGGACGGTAGGCACCAGAAAAGGCCGGGTCCAGCAGCCACGCCGTAGGCAGTCGCACATGTTCGTCACGCTGCGCGAGCGATCACGCCAAGTGATGATCAGGAATCCGCTATTCGCCGGTGACACCGTCCAGGTTCTCGCGGATGACGTCCAGGTGGCCGGCATGCCGGCCGGTCTCCTCGATCATGTGGATGACCACCCAGCGCACGGTCATCAGGCGGTCCCGGAACGGCACCTCGGTGTCCAGGTCCAGCTTGGCCAGCACCTGCCGGCTCGCCTCGCACTCGGCGGCGTATTCGGTCAGCAGTTCGGCCTGCGGACGGCCGTGCGCCGCGGTGAAGTCGCCGTCCGGGTTGTCGTCGGTGTAGGGCGGGTCGTTCGGCCGGGCGCCGAGTATCTCGCCGAACCAGTAGCGCTCGACCCATCTCAGGTGCGACACGATGCCGGCGATCGTCATCAGCGGCGACCGGAGGGTGGCGCGGTGCGCGTCGGCGTCGGACAGGTCGGCCGCCTTCAGGTGCACGGTGGCGCGCAGGAAGTCCAGGAAGCCGGTGAGCTGGGCCAGTTCGCCGCCGGTCTCGGGTGGATCGACCCGTTTGATCCGGGTTGTCTCGGTCTGGGTTGTCGGCATGGCGGTCATCATGCCGCCGCCCACCGACAGTCGGCGACCGCTCAGGACACCGTCGGCAGGTCCGGACTGGACACGTCGTAGATCTGGCCGGGCCGGGTCATCAGCGCGGCCAGCACGGCCGCCTTGCGGGCCGAGTCGTCCGCGCTGCCCCAGCGGACCGTCCTGCCGCCGGCCAGGGTCAGCTGGACGCTGCCCGGCGTTGCCGCGCCGACCGCGCTGACCTCGGCGCGCAGTTGGGCGGGCAACGCGCTGATGACCCGCACGACGGCCTGGGTGCGTTGGTCCGTCGGCGCGGCCGCGGGCAGCTGGAGCTTCGGCAGCCCGGCAGGCGCGACGGCCACGGTGGCGTAGTCCAGGCCGGTGCTGTCCACCAGGTGCTGGCCGTCGGCCTTGGTCAGCACGCCGACCGGGTCACGCTCGGTGATCGTGATCCGAACCGTGCTCGGCCACTCCCGGGACACGTCCACCCACGCCACCCTGGGCAGCCGCGCCACCCTGATGATGATGCCCACGGTGTCCAGCCGCAGCATCGGCGTGCCGTCGCGGATGTCGGCGGCCGTCTCGACCTGGGCGACGGTCAGGCCACGCACCCCGGCGACGTCGACCGACCTGACGCCGAGCACCGGCGTCCACAACGCCGTGACCACCACACCGATTACGCCCAGCACGACGGCCAGCGCGACCCACCGGCGCGTCAGCACCCGGCGGCGGGTCGGGCGAGCGGGCGGCCGACGGCGGGACCGCCGGTCCCGCGCCTCTCGAGCTGGGTGATCGGCAGCGCGGACACGCGCGGAGCTGCCACGCGAAGTGCGGCCGGTGCGGGAATCACCGATGCGCCCGGCGGCCGATTCATCAGGAGCCGGAGAATTGCCCGATTTGGCCGCTCCGGCGCGGGGGCCCCCCGATTCCAGACTATCGGTTTCGGGCCGGCCGGATCGGGTGGTGCGAGCCGGTTGTGGATAACTCGGGTCGGCTGTGGACTGAGGATCGTCCCGGTTGGACGTGGCTCGGCGAACGTGGTCGCGGGCGGACTGTTCGTGCTTCTCGCG
>DASXXM010000665.1:0-4030 GCA_036503065.1 Pseudonocardiaceae bacterium
CGCTCCGGGGGCGAAGACACCGCGGCGGCAAGGCCGGAAGCTGCGGTCGAGTTTCAAGCGGGCCCTATCACAGCATGCTCGCAGGTGTGAAGCTCGTCGCACCGCGGTGCGAGGCGGTCGCGATCGGTGCACGCTCGACACGTACACCATCCGCACATCTCGCGGGGACCTGGCAACAGGCCTCGACGACGGAAGGACGGTCGACGACGATGTCTGCCCCTGAGCTCGCGGCGCCATACGGCAACGGCGCCGGTTCTGCCGGCTCGGCCGGTTCGCCTGTTTCGCCGAAGCGGGTGCGCATCCCGTACCTGCAGGAACTGAAGCACCGCGGCGAGCCGTGGCCCATGCTCACCGCCTACGACATGTACGCCGCGGAACTGTTCGACGAGGCCGGCATCCCGGTGCTGCTCGTCGGCGACTCCGCGTCCAACAACGTGTACGGCTACGACACGTCACTGCCGGTGACGGTCGAGGAGATGCTGCCGCTGGTCCGCGCCGTGACCAGGGCGACCAAGCGCGCGCTCGTCGTGGCCGACCTGCCGTTCGGTTCCTACCAGTTGTCGCCGGAGCAGGCGTTGGGCACCGGCGTCCGGTTCATGAAGGAAGGCCGCGCGCATGCGGTCAAGCTGGAGGGTGGCCGCCGCTTCGCCGCGCATGTCGAAGCCCTGACCTCGGCCGGCATCCCCGTGATGGGTCACATCGGCTTCACCCCACAGAGTGAACACAATCTCGGCGGTTACCGGGTGCAGGGTCGCGGCAACGCCGGTGACGACATCGTCGCCGACGCGGTCGCCCTGCAGGAGGCCGGCGCGTTCGCCGTCGTCATGGAGATGGTCCCGGCCGAAGTGGCCAAGCGGGTCACGCACGAGCTGCGCATCCCGACGGTCGGCATCGGCGCAGGCCCGGACTGCGACGCGCAGGTGCTGGTGTGGCAGGACATGGCGGGCCTGCGGCGCGGTAGGACACCGCGGTTCGTCAAGCGCTACGCCGACCTGGCGGGCGTGCTGTCCGACGCGGCCCGCGCGTTCGCCGACGACGTCCGGGGTCGCGAGTTCCCAGCGCCCGAGCACGCTTTCCACTGATCGGTGCGCGCGACCGGGGTCACCCGCCCCGGTCGTGCGCGGTGGTCCGGCCCGAGTGTCCACAATGTACGGACCGAGACTACGACCACACCGTGGTCGTGGCCTTGAGCTGCCGGGCACACACCTCCGCGGTGACCTGGCGAAGGTCCTCGTCCGACGGGAAGTCGGCCCGCTCCACGTTCAAACTGATCATGCACGGGTGCTCGTGCTCCCCGGTGCCCGACACGTGGCCGTTGAAGCAGACCGACGAGACATGTCGATCGCTGCCGAACAGGTCCCGCACGCAGAGCAACGCGATCTGGCTGATCACACCACGATAGAGCGCCGAGACGTCCTCCGGCGCACGCTGCGTCGACCGTTCTTCGTCCGTGGTGGCCAGGTACAGGTACGCGGCCACCGTGGGCACGATGTCCCTCGGCGGCAGCTCGAACCTGACGACCAGCCGCTCGTGCTGTTGGCCGAACACGATCTCGGCGTTGCGCGGAAAGCCGGCGGGCAGCGGCACCCGGTGCACCACCAACCCGAAGTAGCGTTCGACCGCGGCTCTGTCGCGCTGTTCCAACGCGCGCACGAACTCCGCGACCTCCGCGTTGTGGGCACGCACGACCTGCTCGTCGCGCCTCGTCTGCTCCGCGTGCAGCGCCGTCACGGCGGCGACCTTCCGCTGGCGCTCGTTCTCCGCCTGGTCCCGGCCCCTGCGGTCGTCCTCGAACTTCACCGTGGCCGTGGCCAGCCGGCGCTGGTACCGCCGCGTGCCGCCGAACAGCCGCGACAGCGGACCGGGCGATGCCGGCGCGTAGGCAGGCCAGTCCGGGACCGGGATCGGGCGCGCCATGGTGCCCAACTCCAGCGCCGGAATGTCCGGCGTGCGGCGCAGCGCGGCGAGATCGATCCGGGAGGACCTGGTCAGGCCGCTGACGAGAATGGCGCCGAGCTCGTCGACCAACGCCGACAGCGCTCGGTTCCGCCGCTCGATCTCCCGCCTGCGGCGCTCGAGGTAGCTGTCGGGCCGGGCCTTCGCGCCCACTGTCCTGGCCCGTTCGGCGGCAGTGTGCGCATGCTCGGCCTGGCGGCCCAGCGCTTCCTGCCGGCGTTGCCACTCGGTGGCGCCGCTTCTGCGCCGGTTGGCCATGCCACACCCCACTGAGCCGGAGGACCCGACGATCGTAAGCCGGGATAGCCAGATCACGAGGGGCGTGGACGCAAGTGGCCAGGATTTCGTCCGAACGGCGGGAGCCGGCATCCGCGGTGGATGCCGGCTCCCGGTCCGTCGAGCGCTAGTTGATCACCGGTCGGACGAGAACGCGAGTGCCGGGACGAACCTGGCCGCGTTGACCGTGCCGTTGCCGCTGGCCAGGTCGTAGCCCGGGGTCGCGGAGAAGCCCTGCACGGTGTGGGTGGTGCCGTCACTGTTGGTGAACGGACCGAAGGTGTTGTTGCCCTGGGTCACGTCGACGATGCCGGCGAAGCTGCCGAACTCCGCCAGGTCGTACAGGTGGCTGTTGATGTTGCCCAGGTCGTGGTGGGCCAACTGGGCCGCCATCGCGACGACGCCGGCGAACTCGGGGCTCGCCTCGCTGGTGCCGCCGACCAGGTGGTAGCCCTCCCGGCCCGGCTGGAACGTGAAGTACAGCACGACAGCGCCGTCGACCGCCGCGCTCAGTGAGATGTCCGGGGTGCCACGGCGGTTGCCCGTGACATCGCGGACGTCGCGCTGGAAGGACGGACGCGAGAACACCGACGAGACGCCGCCACCGCCGGCGCCGCCACCGACCGTGTTCAGGTCGTTCCACACCACGTCCGGCGCCAGCCGGTTGCCGTTGGCGTCGAGGTTGAGCATGGTGCCACCGACGGAGGTCACCAGCGGGTCGGCCGACGGCCAGCTGTTCACCGGCATCGTGTATAGGTCACTGCCGTTGAGTTGGGCGTCGGTCGCGCCGTTGTCACCGGACGATGCCAGCACGGTCACGCCGTGCGCCGCCGCGTTCTTGAACGCCGACCGGAGGTCCAGCAGCGACTGCTTGTTCGGGAACGTCTCCTCGGTCGCGCCGAAGCTCTGCGTGATCACGTCACCGAGATGGTGGTCGATCACGAAGTTCTCGGCCTTCATCATCTCCGGGAAGCCCTGCACGCCCTCGGTTTCGGACACCGGGGTCTCTTCGAGCAGGATCTTCGCGCCGGGCGCGAAAACGTGCGACCACTCGACGTCCAACGTGGTCTCGTCGGCCCAGCCGAGCATGTCGCTGTTGGTCGGGTTGAACGGCGGCACGATGCCACCGTCCTGGCGGATGGTCAGCACCGGGTCGGGCAGTCCGAACGTCTTGTCGAACACCTTCAGGTCGTTGGCGATGGTCGGGGAACCGAAGGCGTCCACGATCACGATCGTCTTGCCGGCGCCGGTAATGCCGGCATTGTGCAGCGGAGCGAGGTTGTATGCCTTGATGAACTGAGCCGGCTGATAGCAGTGCAGGCCGAGGTTCGCGAGGCAGTAGGCGGTGGTCGGCGGGAAGGTGAGGGTCTTCCCGTTGATCGGGTCACTGATGAACGGATGGGGCGCCACCGAGCCGGGCGCCGGTGCGGATACGGCTACCGAACTGGCGGTGGTCGCGGCCACCAGGCTCATGGCCCCGGCGGCGACAACACTCGCCATCACAAGCCAACGAACCGAACGTGAAGCCATGGGCTCCTCCTCAACACTGGGGAACGCACCTGCAGGGTCGGGTGCGTCTGGGCGGTAGCCATCCGCCCAGGTAGCTCATCGCACCAGATGGCACCGATGTTGCATACACCCGAGGCTGGCCGGAAGTGCGGCCGTGTTCCACTCCGGTTACGAAATTGCCCGACACGCGGTGGAAAGAACCAAATGAAACCCCACCTGGGACAGACCCAGCGGCCGAGCAATGGCGGCCGCTCCACCTGGAACAGGCCCGCAGCCGAGCAATGGCAGC
>DASXXM010000666.1:0-8656 GCA_036503065.1 Pseudonocardiaceae bacterium
GGTGCTGGTGACCGGCAACGAGACCGACGACGCGCGAGTGTTCGGGTCGACGAACGAGACGCCGTACGTGAAGGACGGCATCGGCCGCGCGGTGGTGCGGGGCGACCATTCCGCCGTCGACCCGAGTGGTATCGGCACCAAAGCGGCCATGCACCACCAACTGGTGATCCCGGCCGGCGGCAGCGCGGCGCTCAGATTGCGGCTCACCGACACCGAGCCGGCGCGACCTGGCGAGGCATTCGGGGACTTCGACGAGGTCATGGCCGCCCGCCGTGCCGATGTGGACGAGTTCTACGCCGACGTGCTGGCCGGCGACCTGTCCGACGACGAGCGCATGGTCGCGCGCCAGGCGCTGGCCGGGATGCTCTGGTCGAAGCAGTACTACGCGCTGGACGTCGAGCACTGGCTGGCCGAGCACGGCGCCGATCCGCTCGCCGCCGACGCGGGGCTGCGCAACGCCGACTGGCGGCACGTGGTCGCCGAGGACATCATCAGCATGCCGGACAAGTGGGAGTATCCGTGGTTCGCCGCATGGGACCTTGCCTTCCACGCGGTCGCCATCGCACCGGTCGACATCACGTTCGCGAAGCGCCAGATCGAGTTGCTGCTGGACCGCCGCTACCTGCACCCCAACGGCCAGTTGCCCGCATACGAGTGGGACTTCGGCGACGTCAACCCGCCGGTGCACGCGTGGGCGACGCTGTTCCTGTACGAGTTCGAGAAGCGCGAGACCGGCCACGGGGACCGGGCATTCCTGGAGAACGCCTTCCAGCAGTTGATGAAGAACTTCGGCTGGTGGCTCAACCGCAAGGACGCCGGTGACCGGAATATCTTCCAGGGCGGGTTCCTGGGGCTGGACAACATCGGTGTGTTCGACCGCAGCGCCGCGCTGCCCACCGGTGGCCGGATCGACCAGTCCGACGGCACGGCGTGGATGGCGCTGTACTGCCAGACGCTGACGCAGATCGCGATCGAGCTGGCGCGGGAGAATCCGGCGTACCAGGAGCAGGCGTCGGCGCTGCTGGAGAACTTCGCGTGGATCGCCGCGGCCACCAACCATGTCGGCCCGGACGGCATGTCCCTGTGGGACGATGAGGACGGCTTCTTCTATGACGTGCTGCGGCGCCCCGACGGGACGTCCACGCCGCTGAAGGTGCGCTCGATCGTCGGCCTGATGCCACTGGCCGCGGCAACCGTGCTGGACGCCACGGTCCGTACCGAACTGCCGCAGCTGGCCCGGAATGCCACCGAGTTCCTCGACCGGCATCCCGCGGTCACGGCCGCACTGTGGGGCCATGGCGAGCAGGCGGACGGGACCGGCCCGGTGTTGTTCGGGCTGTTCGACGAGCAGCGACTGCGCCGGATCCTGGCCAGAATGCTGGACGAACAGGAGTTCCTCGGGCCATACGGCCTGCGGTCGGTGTCGCGATGGCACGCCGACCACCCGTACGTCCTGCGGGTGGACGGCCAGGAGTACGGCGTCGGATACCTGCCGGCCGAGTCCGACACCGGCATGTTCGGCGGCAACTCCAACTGGCGTGGCCCGGTGTGGTTCCCGATCAACGTGATGATCGTCCGCGCGTTGCTGAACCTGTACGCGTTCTTCGGCGACGATTTCACGGTGGAATGCCCCACCGGATCCGGGCAATGGCGCAACCTGCGCCAGGTGGCAGGCGAGATCAGCGATCGCCTTGTCCGCACGTTCCTGGCCGACTCGGCAGGTCACCGCCCGGTGCACGGCGGCCAGCCGACCCTGCGGGACGATCCGCACTGGCGGGACCTGCCGCTGTTCTACGAGTACTTCCACGGCGACAACGGAGCCGGCATCGGCGCCAGCCACCAGACCGGCTGGACCGGGCTGGTCGCGCTGCTACCGCTGTTGTTCCGCGGCGAGCACGTTGCGCTACCGGCGGTGTCGCGATGACCGGCTGGCCGGACCGCCCGGTGATCTACGAGATCAACACCGCGGTCTGGCTGGACTCGCTGTCCAGGGCGGCACAGCGCCGCCTGACCCTGGGCACCGTGGCCGACGACGACTGGGACGCGGTCACGCCACCCGGGGTGGACGCGGTGTGGCTGATGGGCGTGTGGGAACGCAGCCCCGTCGGGCTTGCCGTGGCGTGCGCGGATCCCGGGCTGTGGGAGTCGTTCCTGCGGACGCTGCCGGATCTGCGCACCGAGGACGTGATCGGGTCGCCGTACTGCGTGCGGCGCTACGTGGCCGATCCGGCGCTCGGCGGTCCAGCCGGCCTGGCGAAGGCACGTGCGGCACTGGCCACCCGGGGTGTGCGGCTGGTGCTGGACTACGTGCCCAACCACGTGGCGCCGGACCATCCGTGGGCGACGAGCAACCCGGAGTACTTCGTACGGGGTGGCGACGATGACGCCGATGCGGACCCGGCGGCGTGGCTGACCGTCAACGGCCACGTCCTGGCACGCGGCCGCGACCCGTACTTCCCACCGTGGCCCGACGTGGTCCAGTTGGACGCGTTCGCACCGGAACTGCGCACCGCGACCGCTCGTACCCTGGCCGACATCGCGGACCAGTGCGACGGCATCCGCTGCGACATGGCGATGCTGATGACCAACGAGGTCTTCGCGAAGACATGGCACGGCCGTACCGACCCCGCGCCGGAAGCGGAGTTCTGGCCGACGGTCATCGCGCTGCTGCGTGCCGAACACCCCGATGTGGTGATGATCGCCGAGGCGTACTGGAACATGGAGTGGACGCTGCAGCAGCAGGGCTTCGCGTTCTGCTATGACAAGCGCCTCTACGACCGGATCGTGGAAACGGACGCTCCCGAAATCCGCGAGCACCTACAGGCCGACCCGGCCTACCAGTCAGGTTTGCTGCGCTTCCTGGAAAACCACGACGAACCGCGAATAGCCGCCGGCCTACCAACGGGCGCGGAACGGGCCGCCGCGGTGGCGATCGCCACCCTGCCCGGCGCGACCCTGTGGCACGAGGGCCAGTTCGAGGGCAGGCGGGTCCGCCCGTCGGTGTTCCTGACCCGACGACCGGACGAGCCGGGTAACCCGGAACTGACCGTCTGGTACCGCGATCTGTTGACGACCGTCGCGCAGCGCCGGATCCGTGCCGGCACGTGGGAGTTGCTCGAATCCCACGGTTGGCCGGACAACCAGTCCTACCGCACCGTCCTGGCATGGACCTGGCACCCGGATGACGGCGGTGACCGGCACATCGTCGTGATCAACTTGGCTGATCAGTCGGCACAGGCACGCATCCCGCTCTCGTGGTCCGACCTGGCCGGCCACGACTGGGCGCTGACCGACCTGCTCCGGCGAACCGTCTTCGAACGAGACGGCGACGAACTGATCGGCCCCGGCCTGTTCGTGTCCCTCGACCCATGGCAGTGCTACCTACTGGCGGTCACCGAACCGAAGCCGGCCGTATAAAACGGAAATGCGCCGCCGGGCATGACCGAATTGGCGGCTCGTGTCCTGGGTGGCGTGATCAACGAGTACCACCGCGTCGCATGAAGATCAACCAAGGTCATGGCAGATCCGCCGGCCAACGGCCTGATTCGAGTATTGGCACGGCACAGGGTGGCTGCTGGGCCGCGGTCCGTGAGTGGCGGGCCAGGCGCTGACCCGCCACTCACGGACCGATCAGCTCAGCACGTGTCGGGCAACAGCGTGAAACCCGCTGTCACCGTCTTCAGCCGAACCAGGTTCACCTGCCGGGTCTGCGGCTGCCAGTTGTCCTTCGCCGCGATCAGGGTGAGTGGGTTGTTGCGCACGTCCAACCACAACTGGTACTGCCCGTTGGCATCCGTCTTCAGCGTGAAGTGCTGTGCCCAGGTGTCGATCTGCAGGGTCGCCCCCGGGATCGGCACCGTGCTGCCGTGGCACACCGCGCCTGCGATCGTGCCGGTGATCTTGCCCCACGTGGGCGGCGGCTTGACCGTCAGCGTGACCGGGATCGCCGGCACCGGGTAGGGCGTCGGCGCTGCGATCGCCAGACCCGCCGTGTAGGCACCCGGCTGGTTCACCGCGGCCACGCTCGCGTCCAGTGACACGGTGAACTGCACCGTCTTGCCGGGCGCGACGGTGCCGCCGGCAGGCGACACCGACAACCACGGGATGGACACGGAGTCGCCGCACTGGTCGAACCCGGGCAGCAGTTCGTCGATGCTGGTCGCGTTGAAGTTGCCGGACGACCCGCCGATCTTGTAGAAGCCGCAGGCACTGCCACCCCGGTAGAGGGTGTTGTTGGCGTTGGGCAGTGCCGCCCAGGTGTTGGTACCCGGGTCGTAGGCGTAGCCGGCGTTGGACAGGGCGCCGTCGAGCACACCACCGGAGAGCATCAGCCTGCCGTTGGCCGCCACCGTTCCGGCCGCCCACTGGGTCTGCGGCAGGTCGGCGATGCTGCCCCAGCCGGTGGCACCCGGCACCAGCGAGTAGCCCGCCTTGACCGCGCCTGCGTCCGTGTTGCCACCGGCGCAGTACACCGTGCCGGCGATCGCCCCGCAGCCGAGCCACGCGTTCGCCTGCGGCAGTGCCGGGCCTGCCGACCAACTGTCGGCCACCGGGTCGTAGACCGACACCGTGGTCGCGCCGCAGGTCTGCGACAGGCAGCCGCCGGCGACGTAGATCTTGCCGGCCACCACGGTGATGCCGCTCGCCGCGTACGGCGCCGGGTTCGGCGCACCGGTCGACCACGTGTTGCCGGCCGGATCGTAGATGGCCGTCGTGGCTACCGGATTGCCGTCGGTGCCCCAGCCGCCGATCACGTACACCTTGCCGTTGACGGTCGCCACCGCAGGCTTCTCCCGTGGCGTCGGGATGTCCGCGACGCCGGTCCAGGTCTGCGCCGACGGGTCGTAGACGTAGTTCTTGGCCAGCAACGATGTGCCGTCGAAGCCGGTGAACGAGTAGACCTTGCCGCTCACCGCGACGACGCCGTTGTCCATCACCGTCGTCGGATAGTCGGCAACCGCCTGCCATGGCGCGGCCGACGGGGTGGCCGGAACTGCCTGTGCGGCAAGGCGTTTGGCCGTCTTGCCGGTGGGTCCGACCAGCGGCCCGGCCGGGTAGTCACCCTTGATCGACACCAGCGGCGCGCCCGGTGTCTGCATGGTGAACCCGCCCGGCTGGCTGAAGACCTTGAAGTCCGCCGGTGCGCTGCCGGTGTTGGTCACCGAGACGACCTGGCTGGCCTGACCCTGCCAGTTCACCGTCTTGCTGATCGACACCGGACTGAGCTTCAACCGGCCCGCGGTCAGCGAGAACGTGACGGGGGTGGTCTTGTTCGCGGCCACGGTCACCGACTGGGTCGCGGTGACGTAGTTGCCCGATGCCGCGGTGAACGGGTGGGCGCCGGTCAGCGAGGAGAACAGCCAGAAGAAGCCGTCACCCTGCGCGGGATCGGCCATCGCGCGGGTGATCGCGGTGTCCGTCGGAGCGTCGGTGCTGTGGACCGCCGCACCGTTGATCCCCTTGCCGGTGTTGTGGTCGTTCACGTGTCCGGTGACCAGCCCACCCGGCAGCGGGGAGCACGTGCGGTCGCCGATGAACACGTTGTCCAGCTCCCACCAGAAACTCCAGAAGCCGGTGAAGCGGAAGCGAATCTGGACCGCCTTCTGGCCGGCCGCGCCCGGCAGCGCGACCGTCTCGGTGTCCGGGCCGCGCACGTTGTCCGTACTGTGGTGCCAGACGTTGGTCCAGGTCTTGCCGCCGTCGACGGTGAAGTCCACATCACCGGTCTGCCCGGCGAACCCGTGGTAGTCGTTGGCGAACTGGACGGTCGGATTGGCCACGCCGGTGAAGTCGGTGACCGGGGTGAACAGCGCGGAATCCTGTTTGTTGCCCTGCCCGTAGTGGTCACTGTCGATCATGGCGAATCCGCCGGTGCCGCCGGTCAGGTTGCCGCGAGCGGCTGGATCGGTGAATCCCCAGGTCTGGCCGTTGCCCATCTGGTCGTCCACGGTCCAACCCGTCGGGGCGGTGGTGGTGTCGAACGTCTGCGTCGTGCCGACGAACTTGTTGGCGTAGCCGAGCGCACTGCACGTGGCCGGGTCCACCTTGATCGAGACGTTGTGCGTGACGGCGGCCTGCGCGACCGTGACCGGGTGCGCGTCGGGCAGGTAACCGACATAGATCGGGTCCACCTGCACGGTGTAGGTGGCGCCGGTCGGCACGCTGAGCTGGTAGTGCCCGGTGGCCGGGTCGGTGAAGGTGGCTGTCGTCGGCTGGCCGGCCACCTGAACCTGTGCGTACACCGGCCATCCGTGCCCGGAGCCGTCCCGGACGACGCCGGACACCGTGACCCTTGGCAGTGCGGTGAGGGTGAAGTTCCTGGTCACCGTCTGGCCGTTGGTGACCGCGACGGCGGTCGCCGTGCCGGTGGTGAAGCCGAACTTCGTCGCGGTGACGGTGTAGGTGCCCACCGGCACGGTCAGTGCGTAATGGCCCCGCGCGTCCGTGCTGGTACTGCGGTCGCCGGTGGCGACCCGCGCGCCGGCTACGGCCGCACCCGTGGCATCGGTGACCGCGCCGGACACCGTGCCACTCGGCCCGCTTGAGAACCCGGCCAGGCCGTTGGGTGTGCCCAACCCGGTCGGTCCGTCGTAGCCGGGGCCGGCCGTGCACAGGTACCCGGGCGTGCAGGTGCCGTTTGAGCCGGACGTGACGTCGTTGAACGCGCCGGGGTTGGCGTACGGGTAGGCCACCGGGGCGGTGCCGGCCACCGGGTCACCGCCCAGCGCGTAGACGGACGCGATGATGGGCGACGCGACGCTGGTGCCGCCGAAGACCTGCCAACCGCCCTGCACGTACACCGCGACACCGGTGTTCGGGTCGGCGACCGCGGCCACGTCGGCCACCGTGCGCTGGGCGCAGCCGGTGTCGGTCTGGAACGCCGGTTTCGGTTCGAAGGCCGAGCATCCGCTGCCCGCGCCGGACCATGCGGACTCCGACCAGCCACGAGCGCTGGTGTCCTTGAACAGCGATGTGCCGCCGACCGAGGTCACAAACGGGGAGGCGGCCGGGTAGGAGACGCCGAAACCGTTGTCACCACTGCTCGCGGTGACCGCGACACCGGGGTGGTTGTAGAACGATGTGTCGCTCTGCGACTCGGACGGGTCCTCAGGGCCGCCGTAGCTGTTCGACACGAATTTCGCGCCGAGCGCGACCGCCTCGTCGACCCCGGCGCCCAGGTTGCTCAGGGTGTTGTCGTCGGCCTCGACCAGCGTGATGTGGCAGTTCGGGCAGATGGCGGACACCATGTCCATGTCCAGCGCCATCTCCTGCTGCCAGCCCGTGTCGGGCGGCGGGAACTGGGTGCCGCCGCGCTGGTCGACCCGCCGGAAACAACCGTTGGCGGTGCTACAGGACGGCAGGCCGTACTGGGCGCGGTAGATGGCGAGTTCGGCCTCGGCATTGGGGTAGTCGAATGCGTCCACGATGCCGACCGTGCCGCCGCCGGCGGTTGCGCCGGGGAGGTGATAGGCGCCGGCCAGATCGGCGGGGCCGAAGCCGCCGGGCGTCACCCCGGGTCGGACGCCGGCCACGTCGGTACGGATTACGGACAGGCACGCCATCTGACCTGCCTTGCTCGGCTGTGGGCAGGCTCGCTTGGTCGGATGTGCGCCGATACTCGCGGGCGACGCGGCCTTCACGGTAACGGGGTTGGCCGGCTGGCTCGCGGTGCCGCCGGGCGCCGGTGGGGCTGAGGATGTCGCGGCCGCGGTGGCCGGGTTGAACGCGATCACCGCGGCGGCGACGGTGAGTGCGGTGAGCAGCTTGGCGACTGTGGGCCTTGTGCCTCGGTTGGTTCTGGGTAACATGCGCATCCCTTCGGGCGCAAGGCCGATCCGACGGGATTCGGGAATCGACCGCACCGTAAGACGATCTGGCAGGTTCATCATGGACACTCGGTGTCCCCATGCAAACACCAAGCGTCGGTTAAGTTCTGCACTGTCGCGCACGGTCGCAGATCCCGGACCTGTGTGGCTGACAGTTACTCGGCCACAGTCGTTGACCTGGCTGGATGGCGGCCGACGCGCCAAAATGCGCAGGGTCGCGTGGGCTGGCCGAGTTTCGGGCACCCGCAGGGTTGAAACACCAGGTCAACGTGGGTGGCCAGGTTGGAAACCCGGGTGTTGAGGGCGGCTGTATGGGACACCGATAGGGCGTTCGGCTTTCAGCCTGGCTTCGTCACGAGGTAGTCGTCGATGTTCAACCTCTCCACCTGCCTGCGCAGCCGGCCGGTGGAGAACGGCCAGATGAAGCTGTTACGGCCGTTGCTGTCGTGGTAGTAACTCGAACAGCCACCAGCCTGATACACCGTGCCCGGCAAGGCGGCCTGCACCTGTGCGTTGAACCGCTCCTGCACGGCCGGCCGCACCTCCAGTGACGTCCAACCCTCCCGCAGCGTGCGGGTCACCGCGGCGACGACATGCCGCAGCTGGGCTTCCAGGATCATCAGCACCGAGGTGTGCCCTGTCGCGACGCTCGGTCCGAGCAGCAGGTACAGGTTGGGGAAGCCGGCCACGGCGGTACCGAGGTATGCCTGCGGGCTGCCGTGCCAGTGATCGGCCAGACTGCGTCCGTCCGCGTCATGCAGCCGCGACGCCACCGGCATGTCGAGGATGTGGAACCCGGTGGCGAAGATGATCGCCTCCACCTCCGCGGT
>DASXXM010000667.1:0-17088 GCA_036503065.1 Pseudonocardiaceae bacterium
CTGCCGTCGATGCCGTTGATTCCCACCTGGACGGCCAACGCCAAAGGCAAGCTCGACCCGACCGGCGAGACCTGTGGCGTGGACCCGTTCGACGCCGAGATCGACCTCGATTTCGCGATGATGGCGCCGTTGCCGCACAACCTGCAGCGACCCGACGCATTGGGCGCGGGCCTGACCGATCTGCTGGGCATCGCGCCCGGCGCCGCCTACCGGCTGGTCGTGCCGTCCGACCCGACCGGCTCGATCACCAGTGTGGACGCCGCCCTGCTGGCCGCGGCACGGCAGACACCACGGCCGGATGTGATCACCGCGAGCCTCGGTTTCGGCCTGGACGCCCGGGGTTTCCCGTCCCGGTACCTGGAGGACGACCCGGTCACGGAGGCGCTGATCGCCGAGCTCACCCACCGTTTCGGCACCACGGTCGCGGTGTCCGCCAACGACGGCCTGCGCACCCCGACCGACGCCGCCGTCAGCCCCACCGGTGGTTCCGTGGCCACCGACGTGGCCGACTCGCCCCGGCAGGCGACCAGCCTCGCCGACGTCCAGTTCTCGACGGTGCCCTCCCGGGACGTGGACTCGGGTGCGATCGACGTCGGTGCGGTCACCCTGAACGACATCGTGGCGGCCCCACCGCAGGACCCGGCCAACGCGGCATTGGCCGACCAGCAGGCATTCCCCGAGGTGCGATGGGACGGCGCGGCCGACTTCTCGTCCGGTTTCGGCTCGCGGGTGAACGTGTCCGCGCCCGGTGACAACGTCATCGGCTTCCAGCACACCGCGGGCGGGGCGGCGAATGCCGTCGACGTCGTCAACACCGGCGGCACGTCGGCGTCGGTCCAGGAGGTCGGCGCCGCGGCCGCGGTGGTGTTGCAGACCGCGCGGCTCACCGGCGACCGCTCGGTCACCAGCCCACTGGCGCTGCGCTCCTACCTGGCCCGCACGGCCAAGCCGGTACCCGACGTGCCGCAGGCCGACCGGTCGCTGCACGTCGGGCCACAGGTGGACATCGGCGCGGCAGTGACCGGCCTGCTGGCCAGGGCCGGCCTCCGGCCGCAGCCGGGCGTGGCCAGGGTCGCGGTGGCGCAACGGCAGAACGTCAACGGTTTCGGCGCGTTCTTCGCCACCGGGACCGACCCGACGAACATCCCGCTGCGCGGGCACGCGCAGAACGAACTGCTGACCATCGCGCCCGACTGGATCGGCCTGCCCGACGCCGGCGTCACCTACCGACTGTCCGCACACGGCACCGGCGCGACGCTGGCGACCGGCCCCTCGGCCCGGCTGCAACCCGACGCGATCATCACCGCCGCGGGTTTATCGCCCTCCGCCACCCAGCCCACCACGGTCACCCTCGACTACACCGCGAGCGCCGATGGCCGTGCGCTGGCCGGCACGACGGTCCCGCTGACGTTCGGCCCGCAGTCCGGCACGCCGACACCGCTGGCGCCGCTCGTCCCGGCCGTCGTCACCGGCGGATCGTTCCCGGTGCACTACGACCTGACCGGCCAGACGGGGTTCACCGACCCGACGCTGGTGGTGTCCGCGCCCGGCCGGATGGACCCGTTCCAGCACTTCTACCTGCCGATCTACTCGGTGCCGCTGCACGGTGTCACGGGCACCGTGCGGGTACCGGTGGCGGCGCTGGCCGGCGGCGGCATCTACGGCGTGGCCGTGCAGGCGGCGCCGGGCCAGTTCGCGTTCAGCCAGTTCGCGTTCACCAGGGTCCAGGACGCCCCCAGTGACGTGCAGCCGCCTGCTCCGCTGCTGGCGCACCGGTCGCACACGCTGTCCGTGCCCTATGGCGGCGACTTCCGGGTGTCGTGGGACGTCCGGCAGGTGCCGCACGCCACCGGAGTACTGCTGGAGATCAGCGCGCCCGGCCCCAACACCTTCAACTCGTTCGCCACGTTCAACAACCCCGGCGGCACGGTCCGCGACGACAACGGCCACGACACCGGATCGGTCTTCGCCCGCCGACTGGTGGGCGCGGCCGGCGGTGTTGACCTGGCCGCCGCCGTGCTCGACCCGACCATGACCCACAGCGTCCGGGTGATACCGCTGTCCGCCAAGGGATTGCCGGCCGGTGCGGCGTCCGAGGTCAGCACGATCAGCCGCGACGGTGTCGCCCCGTCGGACGGCGGGTCGGTGCTGGACGGTTTCGGCGTCGACGCGCACGGTTCCGACGGGCTGGTCACGTCCAACCAGGTGACGGCCAACGGCAGGTCACTCAGTTCGGTGCAGACGTTCGACCAGCGCGACAACACCATCACCGGCACTCTCGTGAAGTCGAAGAAGGACCAGTTCGCCACCGCCAACTCGTCCGCGCCCGGCATCCTGGCCGATGACACCGCGCTGTATGCGGCAACCCCGAACAATCCGAAGCTCCCCACCACCTACACGGTCCGTAGCCCACTCACGTCCCGCCACACCGGCACCTGGACACCGCCGGACGCCGCCGCCAACGCGCAGGTGGCGTTGGCGGACAACCAGGACACGGCCACCGACGCGCTGCTGATCGGCAACACCCGACTCGGCTTCCGGGTACTCGGTACGAACGTCGCGGCCGACACGTTCGGCCCGGCCGTCGATCTCGGCCCGGTGCTGTCGTCGTTCGGCCTCGCCGAGGTGACCGGCCTCGGCGAGGACACGGCGCACTCCACCGCGGTCCTTGGCGCGTCTGACTTCCTGGGCGGTTCCGTGCCGCCGACCCTGATCACGGTCGACCTCGCCACCGGCGACCTGCGCAGCCGGCCAGGTGTCGGCACCGGCAGGCCGTCCGGTGTCGCGGTCGACTCGACCACCGGCACAGCGGCAATGCCGACCAACGACGGCATCGGCCGCTACGACCTCACCGCCGGTACCGCCACGCTGACCAGTCCGGGCGGCGCCGGCTACCAACACCCCGCGACCGACCCTACGACGGGCGACTTCGTCGTGCAGGAGGTCCTGTCACCGGGCGCCGTGCTGTCCACACCCGGCCTGGGCGCCACACCGGACGACAACAGCGTGTCCTCGGTGCTGGTAGTGGACCACCAGGGCGACGTGGTGAACCGAATCGAGCGATTCAACGACTTCAACGTGTTCACCCAGTCCATCGGCGACTACGTCCAACTCAACCCGACCACCCGCACCGGCTACACGCTCGGCCCCGCCGGCCAGCAACTCGCCCCATTCACCTACTGAGCGGGCCGACCGCAGCTGCGCAGGTCAGCGCTGTGCGCACAGGAATGAGAGGCCGGGCCGCGCGGTGGCGGGCCGGGAATCCGGTGCGGCGGCAGGGGACACGCTCGGGCGGGGAAGCTCGGGGTTGCGGAGGTCGCGGCGGTAGCGCTCGGCGATGGTCGCCACCGGGTGCTCGGTGACCGCCCAGCCGCGCCCCGCCAGCCAGGCGGCTGGATCCGGCCGCGCCTGCGTGTCGAGGAGTTGGTCGATGGCGATGCCGGTGCGTTCGCTGATCTCCCGCAGTCGCTGCCCGTTGTCGCCGTTGATCAGGGCCGCGATGTTGACGGTGCGTTCCACCACCAGGTGACTGCCGGGCGCGGACAGGTCATCGATTCGCTCGAACAATGCCCGTTCCGCGTCGGCCGACAAATATTGCAGCAGTCCCTCGGCCAACCAGACCGAGGGAGTGGCGGCGTCGAACCCGGCAGCGGCCAACGCAGGCGCCCAGTCCTCCCGCAGATCGACACCGACCGCGGTCCGGGCGCACCGCGCGAGGGCCCCTTGCTCGCGCAGGACCTCGTCCTTGAACTCCAGCATCGAGGGCAGGTCGATTTCGAACACCCGGACGTCGGCCGGCCAGTCGATGCGAAAGGCCCGCGTGTCCAGTCCGGCGGCGAGCACGACGACCTGACCGGCCCCGGCCACGCAGGCACGGTGCAGTTCGTCGTCGCCGAAGCGGGTGCGCAACCCGACATAGCCGGAACCGTGCAGGAGCAGGATTTCCCGGTCCGACAGGGCGGCGTCGCGGTCGGGCCATCGCACGGGCACCGGTGTCGCCGGGTTGGCGGCGGCAACGAACGCGGTGGCCAGGGGGTCGTCGATCAGCCGGTCGGGCCGACTGGACTCGACGGCCCGAGCAGCCGCGGCGGTGATCGCGGTGAGGCCCACGCCGGAGGTGACGTCCGCCCGCTGGTGCTGCTCCATTGATATTCCGATCATCCGGGTTGGGGACACGGTTGGGGCCCGCACCACCGACCGTAGAACCTCACGTTACGTCAGTGGGCGAGGTCGCCCGGACGGCCCGCTGCTGCCATCGCCGGGCATTCACGCCGACCACGATGAGCCACAGGCAGAACGATCCTTCACATACGGCCGGGGGTAGCGCTATCCAGGGGACCAGATGGGCCGCGAACCCGGGGGTCAGGACGTCCGTGAAGCTGTGGATCAGGTAGGCAAGGCCATCGATCGCCAGTAGGACGCCGATGGCTCGGGGCAGGAACGTCGACCTGTACACCAGATACGCCACGCAGAGAAAATCGAAGCCGTAGAACACGGTGTGGATGTCGTAGTCGATCGCCGACAGGTCGCCGGGCAGATGCGCCAAGGACTGCAGCGGCGCCGTCGCAACAGCGGTCGTGTAGGACCCGTTACCCAGCAGGACAAGCGGCACGAACTGATTGAGCAGACCGGCGGCCTCGATGGCTGTCGCGACCAGGGTGAAGAACACGTCCAGCAGCGCAAGCCTGCGGTTGACCACCTTGAACAGCTCGTAGAAGAGCACCGCCATGGGAACATTGGTCACGGTGACCAGCAGGTGCGCCGCGAGGCCGGACCGGTAGAGCAGTTCGTGCGTCTGGATATTGTGAGCCGCGGCCGCCAGATCCGGTGAGGACAACATGGCGGGAACGAAGCCGATGGCGAAGGCGCCCCCGACGATGTTGATGAGATACAGCACGCCGGCAATTCTGGCCAGCCGGCGCGGCGAACCGCCCACAACGGAATCCATCACAGCTCTCCTGCCACTCGTGGTGATGACACAGGTGCCAGGGCCGGGGCGGAGTGCAGGGTCATGACCTCGTGACCGCGCAGCGCCTCCAGGAATGGTTGAAAGCTGCCGGTGATCCGGCAGCGCACGATCAGGCCGTCGACATCGACCTCGCTGACACCGGACGCCGCCGCGATCTGACGCACGGGGGGCGTGCCGACAAAACTGATTTCGACTCGCTGAGTCGGATATTCCGCAGTCATGCCGGAAATGTATGGCGGATGCGGTGCGCGGCCATCCGTGCGATCCCTGAGCCAGTACTGAGCGGATGGCGTGGCGAGGCGCTCGTAGTACCGTCGGTCGGTGCCCAAGCCCACCCACCGATCGGGCAACCTGCCCGCTGAGGTGACGAGCTTCGTCGGCCGCCGCCATGAGCTGGCCGAAGTCAGGAAGAAGTTGACGACGGGGCGTCTGGTCAGCCTGGTCGGGCCGGGCGGCGTGGGCAAGACCCGGCTCGCGATCCGCATCGCGACCGACCTCGGGCGTGGTTTCCCGGGCGGTACCTGGCTGGTCGAACTCGCTGAGCTGCACGATCCAACGCTCGTCAGCAACGCCGTCCTGGCCGCGCTGGACCTGCGCGACCAGACCGCCACCGAGCCGGTAGCCCTGCTGCGGTCCTACCTGAAGGACAAGGAACTGCTGCTGGTCATCGACAACTGTGAGCACCTGCTCGACGCTGCCGCTCAGCTCGTCAGCGACATACTCACGGCGGCGCCGGGAGTGCGGGTGATCGCGACCAGCCGGCAGCCGCTGTCGGTGGCTGGTGAGCACGTGCTGCCCGTTCCGCCGTTGCAACTACCGGCGTCGCACGCGGCCGAGCCGCTGGCCCGCTCGCGCCAGAACGAGGCGGTCGGCCTGTTCATCGAGCGGGCGGCCGCGGCATCGGGCAGCTTCGAGCTGACCACCGCCAACCAGGCCGCGGTCGTCGAGCTGTGCCGTCGGCTCGACGGGCTGCCCCTGGCGATCGAGTTGGCCGCGGTCCGGACGCGGGCGTTGAGCCCCGAGCAGATCCGCGACCGGCTGGGCGCCCGGTTCGATCTACTGACCGGTGGCAGTCGGGCCGCGCTGCCGCGGCATCAGACGCTGCGCACCACGATCGAGTGGAGCTACGACCTGCTGGCGCCGGCGCAGCGGACCCTGCTGACGCGGCTGTGCGTGTTCGCGGGCCGGTTCACGCTGGCGGACGTCGAGGCGGTGTGCTGTGCGGACCTGCCGGCCGGGGACGCGCTGGAGCTGGTGTCGGCGCTGCTGGACAAGTCCCTGGCGATCAAGGAGGACGCCGACGGCGTGGTCTGCTACCGGCTGCACGAGACGATGCGCGAATACGCGCGGCTCATGCTGCACGAGACAGGCGAGCGGGACACCGTCGAGCAGCGTTGCGCCGACTACTACCTGTCGCGATGTCGACAGTTCGCGGCGGAGGGACGGTACCGGCTGCTGGACTGGCTGGCCTGGATGGAACTGGAGATCGACAATGTCCGAGCCGTCCTGCGCAGAGGTATGGACCAGGCGGATTCCCGGTTCGGTGTCGATCTGGCCACCTGCCTGATCTGGTTCTGGGTCACGCGCGCCACGACGGAGGGCGTGCGGTGCCTGGATGAGTTGCTCGGCCGCGATGCCACGCCTGTCGCTCATCCATGGGTGTACTTCGTCCGTGGCTTCCTCGCCGTGCTGCAGAATGACCCGGCAGCCGCTACGCCTGCGTTGGCACGCGGCATCACCGCGGCTCGCACGACAGGACAGCTCGATGCCCTGGCGCAGTCGCTGGCCATGGCATCGATCGCCGCGACCATGGCCGGTGACCGCGCGTCGGCACAGCGGCTGCTCGACGAGGCCCGGGTCGTGGCCGACGATGTGGACGACCTGGGCGTCACCCTCATGCTGTACCAGGCTCAAGCGCTCAACGGCCTGCTCGATCGCGACCTGGACGCCGTCAGATCCGCTGCCGTGCGAGGCGCGCGGCTGTGCCGCGAGACCGGCGACCTGTACAGCCTGGACATGATGTTGATGAACCAGGGCTTGGCCGCGCTGCTGTCCGGGAACCTTCGGGAGTCCGAGCAACGGTTCGCCGAGGCTCTGCGGATCGCCCGCCAACTCGATGACCGGCTGGCACAGTGCTACCTGCTCGGCGCGCTGGGTTGCTGTGCGGCGGGGTCGCGCGAGCCGCGACTGGCGGCGCGGCTGTTGGGCGCGATGGAAAGCCTGCGCGTCGAAGTGGGTGCCACCATCAACGCGGGGTTGGCTCCGGCACTGGCGCACGCCACGACGTCGGTGACGGCGTTGCTGGGTCGATCGACGTTCGGGTCGGAATTCCGGGCCGGACAACAGCTCGGCCGAGACACGGCAGCGCGGCTGGCGCTGCGTGACGCCGCACCGGCCGGCACAGCGTCAGGTAACACAGCGTCAGATCAGGACAAGGCCGGAATTCTCGGGCAGCGGGAAACCGATGTCGCGCGGCTGGTGGCCGACGGTCTGAGCAACAAGCAGATCGGCGCACGGCTGTTCATCTCCGAGCGCACTGTCGAGAGCCATGTCCGCAACATCCTGAACAAACTCGGCGTCAACTCGCGAGCCCAGATCGCCGGTTGGGTGGCGACACGCTGATCCGGGGTCGAACAATACGCAAGCGAATCGCACCGACCTTGATCGCCGCCCTGGCCGTCGCACTGTCCATTGTGGGGATCGCCGGCGTGGGTACCCGGTCCGGACCGCCCTCAGTTCGTCGGGTCGGGACTGCTGGGCTGTGCGGTCGGCCCGACACACGCCTGCGGCGGCGGGGTCAGGCCGAGGAGGCTGCCGAGGCCGCCCAGGGTGTCCTGGAGGCCGCAGAGCAGGGACTGCCCTGGGGGAGTGGTCGGCGGTGTCGTTGTCGGCTCGGTCGGCGGCACCGGCGGCGTGGGCACCGTGCTGGATGGCGGTGGGATCGGGGTGGGCGCCGTGGTGGTGATCGGGACCGGTGTGGTGGTGGGCGCCGGTGTTGGCGGCGGTGCCGGTGTTATGGGGGTCGAGGTGGCCGGCGGGCTGACGTCGGCGACCTCGGTGACGCCGCCCTGGTACGCCGTGAGCCACGCGCTGACCAGGTTCAGGTAGGCCACCGAGTCGTTGTAGCTGAGGATGGCCGACTGGAGGCCCGCTGCCGTTGCCAGGTCACGGCCGTCGGCGCACAGGTAACGCGCGGCGGCGAGGCCGGCGTCGTAGATGTTCTCCGGGTCGGCGATGCCGTCGTGATTGCCGTCCGACGCCCACGCCCGCCATGTGGACGGGATGAACTGCATCGGGCCGACGGCCCGGTCCCAGACCGGATCGCCGTCGAGCACGCCGTTGTCGGTGTCCGGTATCGCGGCAAAACCGTTGCTGCCGTTGAGAACCGGGCCGAGTATCGGCGGCACGGCCGTGCCGTTGGCGGTCACCCGGCCGCCCTCCGCGTGGCCGGACTCGACCTTGCCGATGGCCGCGAGCAGCGCGACCGGCAGGTGGCAGCCCGGCTGTGACCGGGCGAGTTCCGCCGCCGCGTCACGGTAGGCGGCCAGCGCCACAGCGGGAATGCCGCCGACATAGGAGACGGTCACCGTGGCAGGCGGGGCGGGTTGCGGCAGTTGCACGACGATCGGTGGCGACGGCGGCCGTGGCAACGGCGCCGCGGGCACCACGCCGCCGTCCGCGCCGGCCGTGGTCCACCGGGTGGCCGGCCGCGGGGCGACCGGGTACGGCGGCCGTTGGGCGCCGGCCGTGGTGTGGGTGGACGACGTCGTCGTGCTGCTGACCGCGATCAGCAGCGCCATACCGGCCGTGGCGATCGCGCCCCGACGAGCGGTCGAGGCTCGTGCGTGCCGACGGCGTTTCGTACTCACCCGTGCGTGTCGTGGACCGATTGCGGATCCCATACGACCACCTCCCAGTCGTTCGGACCCTTCGAGTAAATACCGCTGGGGTCCGGAATTGTGGCGTGGCGGGCGATGGTGTCCAATTCAGGCAAGTATCGTGCCTATACGGGCAACCGGCTCGGGCATGTTTCCGGTCGATTGTGGTCGGTCGTTATCAACTACGTGAACACCGGGACGGCCGGCGCGGGTGAGTCGTCGTGTCGTGGATCCGGTATGGCCGCCGGATCGAGGGAATCCTCGGTGTGCCGGAGTTCTCTTGCGAGCAGGTGGAGCAGGCCGGTCAGCGCATAGTGGCCATTGGCCGCATTGCGCAGTATGTGTGCGTCCACGAGCGATTCCAGTTCGTCCTCGGCCGCCTGCGGCGTCAGTTCGGTGGCCGCCGCGACGGCCTCGACGCTCGCGGTGGGGCCGGGTAACAGCCCCAGTCCGAGGAAGACCTGCCGCGTCGCAGGGGCGAGCCGGTCGTAGGAGGACATGAAGGCACCGCGCATGTCCAGGTCGCCCGCGGTGAGCGCGGTGAGCCGCCGGGCCGGGTCACTCAGTTGCCGTGCCATTCTGGCCAGTGGCCAGTCGGGGCGGTCGGCGAGGCGATTGCCGGCGATGCGCAGTGCGAGGGGGAGTCGGTCGCACAGTTCGACAATCTGGAGCGCCGCGGCGGGTTCGGCCGCGATCCGGTCGTGGCCGGCCATCATGCCCAACAGATGCGCGGCCTGCGCCGGTGTCAGGACGTCGAGCACGATGCGGGCCACCGACTCCAAACCGGACAGTGCGCCGCGGCTCGTGATCAGCATCGCGGATCCCGGGCTGTTGGGCAGCAACGGCCGCACCTGCGCCTCGTCGTCGGCGTCGTCGAGCACGAGCAGCACCCTGCGGCCCTGCATCATCCACTGGTACGCCGTCAGCCGGTCCTCGTCGCCGGGCAGGTCGCCGCGGATGCCGAACGCGCGCATCAACTGCTCGGCCGCCGCTGCCGCGCTCAGCGGCGCCGGTGACGTGCCGCGCAGATCAAGGAAGAACGTGCCGTTCGGGAAGCGATCGGCGACGCGGTGACCCGCGTGCGTGGCCAGGGCCGTCTTGCCGACGCCGGGCGGCCCGAGCAGGGCGACCACGGCGGTGGTGCACGCGCACTGGCTGATCCTGGTGACGATCCGGTCGGACTCGGTGTCGCGGCCGGTGAGGTCGGCGACGGCCCTGGGCAGCGGGTGCGGCCGGCCGGCGACCGGTGCGGGTGGCGAGTCGTACGCGCCGGCGTCGTCAAGGTCGAGCAGCTCCAGCAGCGCCGCGCCGGTGGGTTGGAGGGCCGACGCGAGCGCCTCGACCGTCCTGCGCCGTGGCCGGTCCACCCGACCGCGCTCCAGATCACTGATCGCCCTGGTGCTCAGTCCGGACCGCGCCGACAGTTCCTCCTGGGTGAGTCCGGCCAGTCTGCGGTGCTCGGTGACCATGCTCGCGACCAGATTCTTCCTCCTCAGGGCGTTGTACCGGGGCATTCCGTCCACTGTGGTCACCATTCGTTCGCCGGTGTGAGAATTGCCGTCGCGCGGTCGTCGGAGGTTGCCGCACCGACGACCAACGCACACAATGATCCTCTATTCCCGAAAGTGGGCGATGTCTCAAATTGAGGCATACGGACCGAGGTTTGCTTACGGTCCTCGATACGCCATTCCGGTGACGGCCGGCAGATCATTCTGCCGGCCGTAACTTCGTGGACTCGAACGGGGCAGGGCTGGTGTCGTAGACGTGTGCACCCGATTATCGACGATTCCGGGTGGAGCGGAGCTGCCAGATTTCCGGCCTCCCGCGGCGCCACCCCGACCGGTCAGCCCTGGGCATTCTGTAGCGTGCCACTGACATTGAGCAACTCGTCGCACCCGGCCGCCTGCTGGCCGGAGGCGGGCGTGCCCGGTACCGAGCACGTCACGTCCGCCGTGACCTTGCCGGCCGCCGGTACCTCGATCGGGGTAACCCAGTGATAGTCCTGGTTGCGGAACGTCTCCAGCGCGATGGTGGTAATGACACGGTTGCCGAAGCTGATCGTCAGCAGGCCCTGGTCGCCCTGGAAGTTCGCGAGCACGATGTCGGTGATCTGGAACATCTTGCGGTCCGGCACCGTGTAGGCGCCGACCTTCCTGGTGCCGCCGCCGGTCTGGACCTGGATCGTCGCGGAACTCTGCTGCCCGCCACCCCCCGTGCCGCCGCCACCACCTCCGCCGCCACCGGTGCTACCGCCGCCGGCTCCGGCGGCCGTGCCGCCGCCGGCCCGCTGGGTGGCCGGGGCCTGCGGCGCGCGGGAGTTCACGACCTGGTTGGCGGCGGCCTGCGCGGCCTGGGTGGCACTGCTGCGGACGACCGGTCCGACCAGTGCGAACCACGCCACCAGCAGGGCCACTATCGCGGCGAGCACCGCGAGCAGCCACCGCGGCAGGAGCGGCAGTTGCACCAGTTCGCCGGGGATCTCCTGCGGGCGCTCGTCGTCGCCCGGCGTGGCGAGCGCGGTGAACTGGTGCGTCACGGGTTTGCCGAACCAGATGAGCTTGGCCACCCGGACCCGCAGGCGCGCGTCCTCGTCGTCGCCGGGTTCCAGATGCGACCGCTTCGGCGTGATCGCGAGCTTGAGGTCCTCGCCTGCCTGCGCCGTGCCCAGCAGGAGGTCCGTCGGCGCGTTGCCCTGGTTGTCCACGCTCACGCGGTAGCGCGCGCCGAGCCAGCCGCGCCGGCGCCGGGGCGTCAGTCGCGCAGCCAGTTGGCCGAACGGCTCGACGACCACGGTGGTTTCGGGCACCACCACCGAATCGGGCCGTTCGACCGGCAGCACCCGCACGCCGAGCGGGATCTCGCCGGCACGCACCGCGGCGGACCGCGGTGGTGTCAGGTGGACGGTGACCGTCTCGGCGGTACCGGGGTAGAGCGAAACCCGGGTGGGCGTGATGGTGCTCCACGCCGCGGGTTCGCCGACCACCTCCAGTTCGTACGCCTCAACGATGTCGCTGTCGTTGCG
Source organism: Pseudonocardiaceae bacterium (assembly GCA_036503065.1). Lineage (GTDB taxonomy): Bacteria > Actinomycetota > Actinomycetes > Mycobacteriales > Pseudonocardiaceae > DATEPR01. The sequence goes on from DASXXM010000667.1 coordinate 11,870, forward strand.
GACGGTGAGGGACGTGGTCGCCTCGCTGCCGGGGGTCACCACGACTGGATCGAGCGCGATCTGAGCAAAGGTGGTCACGCTCGCAAGTTAGGAGTTCCCGCGCCCGGTCGGCAGGGATGCGGGGGCAGAACAGGGGTCACCGGCGCTGCCCCCGGGCCACCCCGGCGCTGCCCGTCGGAAGCGGAGTGCGACTGGACAAGGGAGAACGTCGGTGAGTGAACGTGGCGGTATGACGGGGATGACCGGCGTAGGCCTGAACGGGCGGCCGGAACCGGCCCGCGTTCCCGTCGCGGTGTTCGCGGAGGACGAGATCCTCCGGGCGGGCGTGCTGCACCAGTTGCGGCAGCGGCCCGAGGTGGAACTGCTGCCGCAGGAGGAGGTCGGCCGGTCGCGGGCCACGCTGGTCGTGGTGGACCGGGTGGACGACGAGGCCGTGCGCCTGCTGCGCGCACTGCAACACGGCTCGTCGAGCCGGACTTGTCTTGTGGTGGGCCGCTTCGAATCCAACGCGCTGCAGACGGTGGTCGACTGTGGGGTGGCCGCCGTGATGCGCCGCGCCGACACCGACTCCGATCGGCTGGTACGCGCGATCATCGATGTGGCCAAGGGCGACGGCGTGTTACCGGGTGACCTGGTCAGCCGGTTGCTCGACCACGTCGGCCGGCTCCAGCGGGCGGTGCTGGACCCGCGCAGGCCCGGCCTTGCCACGCTCAGCGGTCGTGAGGCCGACATGCTCCGGCTGGTGGCGGAGGGCCTGGACACGATGGAGATCGCGCAGAAGACGTCGTACTCCGAGCGCACCGTGAAGAACGTGCTGCACGAGGTGACCACCAGGCTGAACCTGCGCAACCGGGCACACGCCGTCGGCTACGCGATGCGCAACGGGCTGATCTGACACCGATTGCCCTGCGGGGACCACGGGCGTGCCCCCGGTCGTGGTCGCCGGGCCCTGTTCGACCCGGTCCCGCGGCGGCCACGATCGGACCGGGCAGAACTCTGTGTTGCCGCAACGGATTCGTGAGGTGAGTGGTGATCGGCAGGACGGCACGGCACCGGATGATCATGCTGGCCGTGGTGGGCCTCGGCGTCGTGTCGCTGCTGACCATGCCGGTCAGCGGGCCGCCGCGCGCGGTCACCCCGGTCGACCTTTCCACCGGCGGGCGCGTCCTCTTCGCCGGCACCGACCATCTCGGGCTCGGTGTCGTGGCGGGGCAGGCCGACGCCCCACCGCTGTTCGGCCCCGGTCCGGGCCACTTCGACGAGCAGGCGGCGGCGCGCGGCGACCAGTTGGTGTTCACCAGCCTGCGCGACGGACCCCTGCCGGAGGTCTACCTGCGTACCGCGACCGGCGTGGTGCGGCGGCTGACGACCGACCAGAACACCGAGCATCCCCGGCTGTCACCGGATGGCACCTTCGTCGTGTTCGACGCCATGGCGCCCGGTGCGACACAGCACCAACTGTGGCGGATCGACACCGACGGCTCCGGGCTGCGGCAGCTCACCGACACCGCGTTCGACGAGACCGCACCGGACCTGTCACCGGACGGCACGCAGATCACGTTCTCCAGCAATCAGACGCCCGGCACCGGCCGCCAGATCTTCCGGATGCCGATCGACGGCGGACCGGTCACCCAGGTGACCACCGAGCAGTCCGGCGACGCGATCGATCCGACATGGAATCCGGTGAACGACGCTGCCCACCGCAACCAGATCGCGTACGTGCTCGACGATCCGGCGCACAACCTTGAGCAGACCCGGCTGGCCGGGGACTGCGGCTGCGGGCTGCTGTTGGCAGGCCCGCAGGGGAACTGGCCGAGCCGGGCGCCTGCCTGGTGCCCCGACGGCAACAGCGTGCTGTTCGTCAGCCCCGGCCCACAGCCCGGCCCGGACAGCGTCTACCGGGCCGGGGTCCTTTCGACGACACCGGCGCAACTGCTGCTGGCGCAGGACCGCCGCATCGACTCACCCACGTGGCTCGGCCCGCTGGACAACGGGCAGATCGTGGTGACCAGGACCGACGCCCCGGCCGCGAACGTCGCGACGTTGCAGGACGTCCGCCCGGACGGCGGCGACCCGCGCGACCTCGGCGTGACCATCCTGCGCGAGGACCCGAGCACCGATCCCGTCGGCGATCCGCTGTTCAATCCGGCGCCCGGCTTCGACCCGTGGCTGGAACGGCAGACCTACACGCCGGACGGCCAGGGCATCGTGGTGACCCGATTCGAGGACAGCCCGGCAGGGCGCATCGAACGGATCTGGCAGACCGGTCCCGACGGCGCCAACCCACAGCCGATGCAACTGGCCGGCCGGGGACCGACCGACCGCGACACCGACCCCGCGTTCTCCCCGGACGGGAAGTTGTTGGCGCTGACCAGAACGACACCCGGCAGCCCGAGCCGCGTCCTCATCGCGGACGTGGCGACCGGCGCGATCACCGCCACCATCCCCGGCCGGCCGGGACTGAACGACGCACAGCCGGCCTGGTCGGCCGATGGCACGACCATCGCGTTCACACGGGACGCGATCATCAACGGCGGCGGCGGGAACAAGCACATCTGGACCGCGCCGGCCGGCGCGCTGAGCCAGCAGACGGACCTCAGCGCGCAGCACTGCACCGCGACCTGCGAGGTCATCGACGACAGTCCGGCCTACTCGCCGGACGGCTCGCGGATCGCGTTCAACCGCAAGGACGGCGGCGGCCGGGTCAACGAGCAGAACGGCGTCCTGATCGTGTCGGCGACCGGACCGGGCTGCCAGGTCGTGCTGCCCATCGGCCTGCAGGCCGATCCCACCGCCTGCCAACGGAATCTGCCCGACACCACGGTGACCGGGCCGCACCAGCCCCGGGACGTCGCCTGGAGCCCGGACGGGACGCAGTTCGTGTTCACGGCACGGCGCGCCGAGATCGGCAACTCGCCGGAGGGCCTCGCCGTGTACGACCTGGCCGGCGCGACCTGGACGCCGCTGGACCGGAACCTGCCCGGCCGGCAGAAGGAACCGGCGACGCGGCAGTCGGTCGACCTCGCCGTCACGGCACCGCCCAACACGCCACAGCTGCAGGTGGGCCATGGCGAGACGATCACGGCGACCGTCACCAGCCACGGACCGGCCGCGTCGCCCGGCACCGTGCTCACCGTGTCGGTGCCCGCCGGCCTCGCGCTGAGCGGGCTCACCACCGGCACGGGCACCTGTGATTCGGCGACCCGTAGCTGTGCTCTTGGCGTGCTCCAACCGGGCGCGTCCGTCCCGGTCACCGCCGCCGTCACCGGGCTCTCGCCGGGCACGCAGTCGGTCGTCTGGACGGTGGCCGGCAGTTCCGTCGACTCGGTCCCGACCGACAACACCGCGACGACGATCGTGCCGGTCGTGTCCGTCCCGCAGCCGGTGCCTCCCGGGCCGGTGCCGTCCGTCGCCGACCCGGCGGTCGCGCTGACCGCCACGCCGCAACCCGGCTTCGTCGGCGGGCAGGTGACCGTGACCTACACCGTGCGCAACGACGGGAACGCCACCGCCACCGGCCTGAGCCTGTCGTTCGGACTGCCCGCCGGCGTCCCGGTCACCTCGGTGCCGGCCGGCTGCACCGCCGCCGGCTGCCCCGCCCTGCCCGATCTCGTCCCCGGCGCCGCTGCCGCGGTGCCGGTGGTCATCACGCCGATCGCGGCGCTGAACACCACTGTCATGGGCATCCTGACCACAACGGGCCAGGACGCCAACCGCGCCAACGACAGGGCGACCGCGCCGCTGCACGTCCTTCAACCGAAGATCGTCGCGGTGCCGCCGATCGGGCCGCCCGGCTTCGTGACTCTGGTGCGGGGCATCGACTTTCCCGCCGGCGCGCCGATCACGCTGACCTGGTCGCCGGGGATCACCGCCGCGGCCGCGCCGGTCCGGCCCGGCGCCAACCTGAAGTTCACCGGTGAACTGCTGATCCTCGCCAAGGACCAGACCGGGCCCCGCACGATCATCGCGACCGGTCCCGGCTTCAGCGCGGTCACCACGCCGTTCCTGGTGGTGGACAACACGTTCACGCCACCGGACCTGGTGACGCGCTCGGGCGGCGGTGGCTGACCGGTGATCCACGAGGTCGACGAGGGACTGCGCAGGCTGCTGGTCGATGGCGGCATCGGGGAGTCCGGAGTGGAACTGGTCTTCGAGGCGCCGACCCGGGAGTGGATGGCAAAGCGGAACGCCCCCACGGTCAGCGTGTTCCTCTACGACATCCGTGAGGACGTGGCGCGGCGGCGCAGCGGTCCCGTCGAGGAATATGGCGCGGACGGTGAAGTCGTTGGGTGGCGCGATCCGCCGCGCTGGTTCCAGCTCACCTACCTGGTGAGCGCGTGGACGAGCCGCCCGCAGGACGAGCACCGGCTGCTGTCGGACGTGTTGCGCTGCCTCATCCGCACTGACGCGCTCGCCGCGCACCTGCTGACCGGCTCACTCGCGGAACTCGGCCTCACGGTCGGGCTGGACGTGGTCGGCTCGGCGGGGACGTCGGTCTTCGACGTGTGGTCGGCGCTGGACGGCGAACTCCGGCCGGCCGTCGAGGTGCGGGTCACCGCCCCGTTCCGCGGCGAGTTCACGCCGGCCGGACCGCTGGTCACCGACGGGCTCGTCGTGCACGCCACATCGGAGTCGCTGGATGATGAAGCGCGGCGCCTGCGCTACCACGGTTCCGTGCCGCCGCAGGGCGAAGGCTTCGCGTCGTTCCGGCCGCGCGGCGCGCCGGGCGAGCGGCGCCGGCAGCGCGGCGGGACCACCCGGTGACACCGGACCTACGCCACGCACCGGCCGTCGGCCCGGCCGACCTGCGTCACCTGTTGTCGCACGTGCACCGCGTCGAACGGCGGGTCCGGCGCGCCGTCGCGGCCCGTCGCGCAACGGATCCGGCGCCCGACGATCCCTACCGGGGCCTCTACCTCACGCCGGAGTCGGTGGAGCAGATCCTTGCTACGCAATGGATTCCCGACGACGCGATCGATCAGGGACCGGTCGAGCCCGGCTCCCGGCTGGACCGGCTCACCGTCGCGTTCGGACTCAGGGCGCTGGATGTCGAGCTGCTGCTCATCGCGCTGGCCCCGGAGGTAGACGCCCGGTTCGAACGGCTCTACGGCTACCTCAACGACGACGTGACCCGCGGCCGGCCGACCGTCGGCCTCGCCCTTGAACTGTGCGGGCTGCCGGCCGCCGGTCCCGGCCGGTTTCTGTTGGCGCCCAACGCG
>DASXXM010000668.1:0-7181 GCA_036503065.1 Pseudonocardiaceae bacterium
AGTGCTCACTTGCCAGCGGCTACCGGATGCGAGTCTGCCCGATGCCGACCCGCTAACACTCATTAGGCGGCAAGCGCCTCGCGCGCGGAGCGCGCCAATGTCACTGCGCTCCCCGCGCGACCTGAGCGAACACCAGGCGGCCGAACAGGTAGTGGCAGGCCACCTGCTCGTTGGTGAACCGGGCCCAGTCGTAGCGGTTGCCCTGCTCGCGCCAGAACACCTCCCAGGTCACCTCCTGCTCGTCGGGCTGCTCGTCGCGCAGGAGGCACCATGCGTTGTCCGCCTCGGTGCCGATCGAGACCACCTCGGTCGGCACCCCGGCCGCCGCCAGCCACCTGGTGATCGACTCAGCATCCATCGTCCGTCATCTCCGTAATCTCCGTCAGGTAGCCCAGTGCCATCAGGTCCGCGGCCGGGTACACGGCGCGGTAGCGCTCGCCGCCGCCCGGCTGGCCGAACCAGGGCGCGGACAACGTGCGCCACACCGGCAGATCTGCGGTCACGCGGTAGCGGTGATAGCCGGCGGCCAGGTGGTCGGGCGGCAGGGAACGGCGGGCGAAGGGCGTGCCGTCGGCGCTGAACACGCGACCCTCCTGGGTGCCGAACCGGTCGATCACGGTGCCCTCGGCCAGCACGATCGGTTCGCCGTCGGCGCAGCCGCCCTCCGGGAACAGCTCGCCGGGCGGCCAGGCGTACTCGGCTGTTGTCCCGTCGGTGGCCGGGCGGACCAGGAAACGGCGGTCCCAGTCACGTTCGTGCTCGCCGCCGAGCGGATCGTGCCCCGCCGCCAGCTCGGCAGCCGTCCGGCCGGGGTGGGGATCGTTGCGCCCCGCCGGGTGGCCGTCGTCGATCAGGTGGGAGTCGGGGTGGTCGTGCGGCGGGAAGCGCAGGCCGGCGGCGAAGTCGGTGTCCGGCGGGGGTGGCGGGAGCTGCCGGGTCGGGCGGCTGGTCGCGGTCGGCAGCCGGCCGATCGGAAACACGTGGACCAGGAACAACGCCACTTCGTCGCCCCGCCTGGCGGGGCGGGACACGCTCACGTCGGGCAGTGCGGCGGCGGGCGGGCGACTCGGCACGGCGGCGGACCGGCGTTGCGCCGGGTTGGCCGCCGCGGCGGGGGGTGGGGTGGCGACCGGACTGATCAGGTCGTCGCGGCCGGCGCCGGTCGAGGCGCTACTCGGGGCCGGGCCCCGAGTAGGGCTGCTGGTCGGCGGTGCGCCTGCGATCGGTGGCGGGCCTGCGGTGGGGCTCTGGGGCGCTGACGGGGCCGGCACACCCAGATCAGGGGGTGGTGCCGCGCTGGCCGGCGCGAAGGTGGGGTGCGGCGAGCCGGCGGCCGGCAGTTCGGTCGGGCCGGCGGCCGGCGCGACCGGCAGTGGTGTCACGACCGGGGCCGCCGACTGGGCCACGGTGGCACCCATGGGCGGCTGAGCGCCGTGGTCGATCGGGGTGTGCCCGAGAACCGGACCGCCGCCGACCGGGCCGACCGGATCGTGCGGGAGTGGCGCCGGGCCGGGTTGCGGCACCTGAGCGACCGGCTGGCCCGGCAAGCCGGGACCGGTCACCGGATCGAGCACCTGCCCCGGGCCATGGCCGCCGACCGGGCCGGTCAACGACGTGTGTGCGGTCGGCAGCGGGTTCGCGACCGGACCGGCGACCTGGTCGACCGTGTGGGCGACCGGACCGGCCGACTGATCGACAGTGTGGGTCAGCGGACCGCCCACATTCGCCGCCAAGCCATGGCCGCCGGCCACGGGCGCCACCACCGTGTGGGTGACCACGTCGGTTGGCCCGGAGAGCAGCGGGGGTGCGCCGTTGTCGAGCCGGATCGAGTTGGTCAGGGTGTGGTTGACCTGGGCGACGTTGAGGGCTGTGCCGTGTACCGCGGTGGTCAGGCCGGCCAGTGCGGTCGGGTGGCCCGCGGCGGCCGCGTGGTTGGCGGCGTCGGTGTTCTTGGCCAGGGTGACCAGGTGTTGGACGATTCGCACCTTCGCCGCGCCGACCTGGTCGGCGGCGTGGTCGAGCCGGTCCGCCGCTTCCGTACAGCCCTTGGCCGCGCTGGTGAGGTGGCCGGTGTCCGGCGCGACGAACGTCAGCCAGTGCCGCTGGGCGGCGCTGCCGGCGGTCCCCTGGACGGCGGACAGTGCCTGGTTGGCGGTGCCGTCGGCGTCCGCGGCCAGGGCTGATGTCGCGGCGCCCGCCTGACGCCATGCCGTGGCGCTGGTGCGCATCGCGTCCTCGTCGGCCCGCGGCCACCGCACACCGGCTGCGGCCGCGGCCGCAGCCAGCTCGGCGGGAAGTTCGATGCCCATCTCAGTCCTCGGCCGGCAGTTGGGCGGCGCTGTCCGCGTCGGCCTGCTGGTAGCCGCGGGCGGTGGCGGTGAACCGGTCGCCGACCTGGGCCAGCCGCCGCGGCAGGGCGCCGAGCTGGTCGAGTGCCTGCCCGGCAGGCTGGACGTGACCGTCGGCGAAGCTGTGGCCGGCCGGGTCGTCGCCCCAGCACGCGCCTGCCGCGTCGATCGCGGCGGCCAGTTCGCCGTGGATCGCGCCGGCCCGCTCGGCCAGGCCGGGGAACTCGCCGGCCTGTCGGGCCAGTTTGGCGGCGTCCACCTGGAATCCGGTCATGGCCGCCGCCCGGAAAGCCAGGTGGTGTCCTCGTAGCTGTCCTCGTCGTAGCTCGGCGGTTCGCGCACCGGCCGGGGCGGCGGACCAACGGCCGGCATCGGCATCGGCGGTGTCGGTGGGCCGATCTCGTCGTCGGTCAGGTCGGCGCGGCCGGTCAGGAGTGCGGCCGGGTCGGTGTCCGGCGGGAGCACCGGAGCCAGCGCCTGCCGGGCCCGTTCGCCCGCCTTCGCGGCGGCCGCGCGGGTGGTCCGCACGATCGTGTCGGCCAGTTCGGCCGGTCGGTACCTGCTGTACGCCTGGTCCGCGATCGCCAGGCCGGACAGCGTGCCCGCCGAGTCGACGGACGCGGTCACCAGGCCGTCCGGGCTGCTCGCGGACTCCACGATGGACAGCAGGGCGCGCTGCACCGCCGCCAACTGCTCGCGGCCGCGCCGGTAGTCGGCCAGCAGCTGCGCGACCTCGTCCCGGTGGTTGGTCGGCACGGCCACCTCCGGTCCTTCTCGTCGCCGGACATGGTCCTCGGGTACCGACTTCGACGAGGACCGGTCGCCGACGGTTCCACCCGATCGGGTGATTATCAGCCGGCCAGTGCGCGGACCACCCGGGACGGGCTCGGCCGGCCCAGGTGCCCGGCCAGCCACGCGCTCGTCGCGACGAGCTTGTCCAGATCGACGCCGGTCCGCACGCCGAGACCGTCCAGCAGCCAGACCAGGTCCTCGGTCGCCAGGTTGCCGGTGGCCGACTCGGCATACGGGCAGCCACCAAGGCCACCGGCCGAAGAGTCCACACAGGACACACCAGACCGCAGCGCCGCCAACGTGTTCGCGAGCGCCTGGCCGTAGGTGTCGTGGAAGTGCACGGCCAGCCGGTCGGTCGGCGTGCCGGCCGCGACGAAACCCGCGAGCAGCGCCTCGACCTGGCCCGCCGTGGCCACGCCGATCGTGTCGCCGAGCGAGAGCTGGTCACAGCCAAGGTCGAGCAGGCGCCGCCCGACCGTGATCACCTGCGACGGCGCGACGGGGCCCTCCCACGGGTCGCCGAAGCACATCGACACGTACGCCCGCACCGCCAGCCCCTCGGCCCGCGCCCTGGCCACGACCGGTTCGAACATGGCGAACTGGTCGTCGAGCGTGCGGTTGAGGTTGCGCTTGGCGAACGTCTCGGTGGCACTGCCGAAGATCGCGATGTGCCGCACACCGGCGGCCAGCGCACGGTCGAGGCCACGCTCGTTGGGCACCAGGACCGGGTAGTCCACACCGTCGCGCCGCTCGAGGCCGGCGAGCAGTTGCTCGGCGTCGGCGAGCTGCGGCACCCACTTCGGCGAGACGAAGCTGGTCGCCTCCAGGATCGTCAAACCCGTGTCGGCCAGCCGATCCAGGAACTCCAGCTTCACGTCGACCGGCAGCACGGACGACTCGTTCTGCAGGCCGTCGCGGGCGCCGACCTCCCAGATCGTGACCTCGGCCGGCAGGCCGTCGGCCGGGACGACGGCGGGCAGGCCGAGTTCGCGGGCGCCCATGTCAGCGGCCGCCCTGGTGGTGTCGGAACTCCTCGTCGTTGTCGTTGACCTCCCGGTACAGCAGCGAGTGCACGTACTCGACCTGCGGGATGTCGTCGAACTCCAACGGCTCGTCGGACGCGGACTCGATGATCAGCGTGCCGGCGCCCCAGATCCGGTCGATCAGGCCGTGCACGAACTTCACGCTGTTGATCCGGGACAGCGGGATGTCCAGGCCGGTCCGGTTGAGCACGCCCTCGCGTGCCATCACCCGGTGGGTGGTGACGATGAAGTGCGTGGTGCGCCACCGAATGAACGGAATGATCGTCAGCCACACGACGAGCACGATGCCCACCACCGCGATGGCGATCCAGGCGATCAGGTGCCACTGCTGCTTGCCGGCCAGCGCCGCGAGGAACGCCCCGCCGGCAACCGCGACCAGGAAGATCAACACCGGCAGGATGAGCATCTTCCAGTGCGGATGCTTGTGGATGACCACCTGCTCATCGTCGGTGAGCACGCTCTCCGGGTACGCCATGCACTCACGTTATCCCCTGGCGGGACGCTGGATCAGGAGGCCGGGCGCAGGTGGACCACATCTCCCGCGGACACCGACCGTGCCACGCCGTCGTCGGTCCGCACGACCAGCGTGCCATCCGGTTCGAGCCCGGTGGCGACGCCGGTGTGGGCACCGCTCGGGAGTTCGACGCGGACCCGCCTGCCGAACGTGACGCAGTGCTCGCGGTACTCGGCGTGCAGGCCGCTCGCGTCCGCGTCACCGTCCGTGGCGCGCCATGCGTCGTCCAGCAGGGCAAGCTCGGTGAGCAGCCGGCTCGCGAGTTCGGTGCGGTCCAGGACGGTGGCACCGGCATCGGCCAGTGACGTGGCGGCAAGACCACCGGCGCCCGGCGGGATGTCGGGCGCGGCCAGGACGTTGAGGCCGATGCCGATGACGACCCAGTTGCCGGCCGACGAGCCGACCTCGGCCAGCACGCCGGCACCCTTGCGCTGGTCCGGGCCGAGCAGCAGGTCGTTCGGCCACTTCAGCACCGCGGCCGCCCCCGCGAACCGGGCCGTGCGGACCAGCGCCACGCCGGCCAGCAGAGCCAGCCAGCTCAGCCGGGGCGCCGGCACACCGGTCGGGCGCAGCAGGACGCTGAGGTAGAGGCCGGCGTCGGGCGGCGAGGTCCACTTCCGGCCGAGCCGGCCGCGGCCCGCGGTCTGTTCGTCGGCGATCAGCACGGTCCGGTCGGCGGCGCCCCGCTGCGCGGCGGCGGACAGGTCCGCGTTGGTCGAGCCGGTGCGGACCACCGTGTCCACGGCGGCGTAGCGGCCGGCCAGGTCGGCGCGCAGTCGATCGACGTCCACCGGCGACAGGGTAGTTCGTGAGATCGGCAACGCAGGCAGGGCGGCAGCGGCGGCGCTGATTAGGCTGACCGGTCATGAGCAGCGCGACCGTGACCGGCGACGATTCGGCACCGGAGCCGGACGTCCACACCACCGCCGGCAAGTTGGCGGATCTGTACCGGCGCAACGACGAGGCGGTGCACGCCGGATCGGCGCGCGCGGTGCAACGCCAGCACGCCAGGGGCAAACGGACGGCCCGCGAGCGGATCGACATGCTCCTGGACCCCGGCTCGTTCGTCGAACTCGACGAGCTGGCCCGGCACCGGTCGACCAACTTCGGCCAGGAGCACAACCGCCCGTACGGCGACGGAGTCGTCACCGGCTACGGCACCGTGGACGGCAGGCCGGTGTGCGTGTTCAGCCAGGACGTCACGGTGTTCGGCGGGTCGCTCGGCGAGGTGTACGGCGAGAAGATCGTCAAGGTGATGGACCTGGCGCTCACCACCGGCCGGCCGATCATCGGCATCAACGAGGGCGGCGGCGCGCGGATTCAGGAAGGCGTGGTGTCGCTGGGCCTCTACGGCGAGATCTTCCGCCGCAACACGATCGCGTCCGGCGTGATCCCGCAGATCTCGCTGATCATGGGCGCGAACGCGGGCGGCCACGTCTACTCGCCCGCGCTGACCGATTTCGTGGTGATGGTGGACAAGACGTCGCAGATGTTCATCACCGGCCCGGACGTGGTGAAGACGGTGACCGGCGAGGACGTGTCGTTCGAGGACCTGGGCGGCGCGCGCACGCACAACACGAAGTCGGGCAACGCGCACTACCTCGGCGCGGACGAGGAGGACGCCATCTCCTACGTCAAGGAGTTGCTGTCCTTCCTGCCGCTGAACAACCTGTCCGACCCGCCGGTGTTCGACGCGGACCGCGAGACCGGCCCGGTCACCGATTCCGTCACGGACGCCGACCGCGAGTTGGACACGCTGATCCCCGACTCGGCGAACCAGCCCTACGACATGCACGAGGTGATCACCCGCATCCTGGACGAGGGTGAGTTCCTCGAGGTACAGGCGCTGTACGCGCCGAACATCGTGGTCGGCTTCGGCCGGGTCGACGGACACAGCGTCGGCGTGGTCGCCAACCAGCCGACCCAGTTCGCGGGCTGCCTTGACATCAACGCGGCCGAGAAGGCAGCGCGGTTCGTGCGCACCTGCGACTGTTTCAACGTGCCGGTACTGACGTTCGTGGACGTACCCGGCTTCCTACCCGGCACGGACCAGGAATGGAACGGCATCATCCGCCGCGGCGCCAAGCTGATCTACGCCTACGCCGAAGCAACGGTGCCGCTCGTCACGGTCATCACCAGGAAGGCATATGGCGGCGCGTACGACGTGATGGGCTCGAAACACCTGGGCGCCGACATCAACCTGGCGTGGCCCACCGCACAGATCGCCGTGATGGGCGCGTCCGGCGCTGCCAACATCGTGCACAGAAAGACGTTGGCGGCGGCCAACGAGCGTGGCGAGGACGTGACCGCGCTGCGCGCGAAACTGGACCAGGAGTACGAGGACACACTGCTCAACCCGTACATCGCGGCCGAGCGCGGATATGTGGATTCGGTGATCCCGCCCGCCTACACGCGGGGCTACATCGCCAGGTCCCTGACGATGCTGCGGGACAAGCGCAAGACCCTGCCACCGAAGAAGCACGG
>DASXXM010000669.1:0-7054 GCA_036503065.1 Pseudonocardiaceae bacterium
GACATCGTCGACGGATACCGGCGGGTCTGGGACCACGCCGATGTGACGATCAACGCACTCGACATCGGCGCGCCCGGCCACGTGCCGTGGTGGCCGCGCCCCGAGGTGACACTGTTCAACGTCCTGGTGCATGTACTCACCGAGACAAGTCGGCACGCCGGCCACGCCGACATCATGCGCGAGCAACTCGACGGCGCGGTGGCATTCGCCGCCCAACCGGCAAAGGACGCCGTCTTCTGGGAGAACCGGCGCGCGACAATCGAGCGCGCCGCCAGAGCCGTCCGGCCGGAAACCCGCTGACCGAGGTCGGCGTATTGAACTGATCGCGAATGGCGTTTCGGCCGATTGTTTCGGTTCCGTGTGATCGGTGGCGTTCGGTCCTGGCAAGTCCTGGTCACCGCCGCTTGTCCGGTTAGGCCAACCAGGGGAGGCCCGCCACTCATCCGGGTGATGTGCGTGCATTTGCTCCGGCGCCGGTACATCCTGGTCTGCAAGTGCGGATGCACGTGCATCCGCACTGTCAACCCGGAGTGGAGGATGGGTCCGATGACCACGGCAGTGCCCGCTGGCGAGCCGTTTCCCGGTTCGCGTCAACGAAAGACGTTCATCTGTCACGCGGATGCGGACAAGGACTCCGTGGCGTGGCCACTGGCTCGGCTGCTGCGGGAGCGAGGTGTGCCGGTGTGGCTCGACGTCAACGAGTTGGCGATCGGCGTCCGACTGCGCTCGGCCATCGACGCCGCACTCGCGGCCTGTGACATGGCGGTGGTAATTCTCTCACCCGCATTCTATCGCTCCAGTTGGGCGGCCGACTACGAGTTCGACGGGCTGCTGAGTCGTCATCTGCGGGACCGACTGCCGTTGTTTCTCGTCCTGCACAACATTACCCGGGACGAGGTCCGGGCAAGAGCGCCGTCACTCGAATTCCTCGGTTCGCGCAGCACCGCCGAATGCACCGTCGCCCGGATCGCCGACGAGGTCGCCCAGGTGGCCGGGCGGCGGCTCCGGGTCGGCTCGCCTGCCGACGAGGGTCACCAGGCCAGGCGGTAGCCGTTCGGACCAGTCGTCATCGTGCCGTCTCGTGTCCGTGCGCGACCGAGTTCGGCTCCGCCGGGTGCGACAATCGGACCGGGAGTGCCACCAGCGGTGCGGGAGGTCCAAGTGAGCGAGGATTCCGACATTCTCGGCATCGTGTTGGCCGGTGGCGAGGGCAAGCGACTGATGCCGCTGACCGCGGACCGGGCCAAGCCGGCCGTGCCGTTCGGCGGGGTGCACCGGTTGATCGACTTCGTGCTGTCCAACCTGGTGCACGGCGGCATCCGCCGGATCTGCGTGCTGACCCAGTACAAGTCGCACTCGCTGGACCGGCACATCAGCACGACGTGGCGGCTGTCCTCGCTGACCGGCGAGTACGTCACGCCGGTGCCCGCGCAGCAGCGGCTGGGCCCGCGCTGGTACCAGGGCAGCGCCGACGCCATCCACCAGAGCCTCAACCTGGTGTACGACGAGTCGCCCGCCTACATCGCGGTGTTCGGCGCGGACAACATCTACCGGATGGATCCGCGCCAGATGATGGACGAGCACCTGAAGTCCGGTGCCGGGGTGACAGTGGCCGGCCTGCGCAAGCCGCGCGCCGAGGCCAGCGACTTCGGCGTGATCGAGTCCGGTGTGGACGGTCAGGTGACGGCGTTCCTGGAGAAGCCGGCCGATCCGCCGGGGCTGCCCGAATCGCCGGACGAGGCGTTCGTGTCGATGGGCAACTACCTGTTCACCACCGACGTGCTGATCGACGCGCTGCACAAGGACGCGCTGGACCCGGCGTCCCGGCACGACATGGGCGGCGACATCCTGCCGGCGCTGGTCGCCAGGCGCGAGGCGGGCGTCTACGACTTCGGCAGCAACCACGTGCCCGGCGAGACAGAGCGCGACCACGGCTACTGGCGCGACGTCGGCACCATCGACGGCTACTACGACGCGCACAGCGAACTGATCTCCACCCACCCGGTGTTCAACCTCTACAACCGCCGCTGGCCGATCCTGTCGCACCCCGGCCAGCGACCGGCGGCCAAGTTCGTGGAGGGCGGTACGGCGAACCAGTCGATCGTCAGCAACGGCTGCATCATCTCCGGCGCGCAGGTGGTGGAGTCGGTGCTGTCACCCGGCGTGACCGTGGACAGCGGCGCCGTCGTGCAGGGATCGGTGTTGCTGGACGGCGTGCGGGTCGGCGCGGGCGCGGTGGTGCGCAGGGCCATCCTGGACAAGAACGTCGTCGTGCCGCCGGGCGCGCACATCGGCGTCGATCTCGCCAGGGACCGGCAGCACTATCACGTCAGCCCGAGCGGCATCGTGGTGCTGGGCAAGGGAGTTCAGGCGGTGTAGGTCACTCGTCGCGCATCGCGCGGCGGATCTGCTCCAGTCGGTCCCGGCCTGCCTGCTCGCGCGCGGCGAACTCGTCCTCGACCGACGCGGCCGCCGCCGTGTCGCCTGCCAACTCGGCCGCACCCGACGACGTGGCGATCCGCCCCTCGATCTGGCTGCGCACGTAGTCGAAGGTCGGCACGCCACTGTCGGTGTAGTCCAGGACCGGCACCTCCGGCACCGTCGAACCCGGCAGCGCCAGTGCGCCGCCTTCCTCGACCACCTCGCCCTCGATGGGCACGTCGTCGGGCGACTGGCTCATCTCGGCTCCCTCCACTCGGCAAACTGGCGCCATTGAACGCGATCACCACCATATTCGCCATCGGCGGTCATGGTGGTGATCGCGTTCAGCTTGGATTCGTCGCAGGGACTAGAGACCCAGACTTGCGCCGAGGGTGTTCAGTGCCTTGGTGACCATGGCCTGGGCAGTGGCGTTCAGGTTGGCGTTGGTGCCGTTCACGACCCAGGACGGGCCGGAGAAGATCACCACGGTCACGCCGTTGTCAACACCACCGGTGGTGCCGCTGCTGGGGATGCCGAGCAGCGCGGCCGCCTTCACCGACCCCTCGCCCAGTTCGCGGGAGTCGTTCTGCGAGGTGGTCTGGTTGTTCCCGGTCTGCGTGTCGCCGAAGATCGCGCCGATGACCTTGCCCTTGAAGAACATCAGCGCGAACTGTCGGCCATGGATGTTGTGCTCCTTGTAGAAGAAGTGCGGGCAGGGGGTCTTGCGGTCGAAGCAGTCGTCGCCCAGCACGTAGAACGGCACGTGGTGCGCGGCCAGCTGCTTGCCGTTGCTGTCCTGGAAGGTCGTCTGGTTCTGGTGATCGGGATCGGGGTCGGGGTCGCTGCCGTCGTCGTCGATGGACAAGCTGGAGGTGTAGGCGAAGACGCCCGACGTCACCTGGAACACGTTCACGTTCTTGGCCCGCGTCTGGGTGTTGATGTGGGGTTTGGTGTTGACCTTGTTCGCGGTCGTGCTGTTCTTCATGACGCCGGCCAGCACCTGGGCGGCCGTGAACGATGGGGCAGCCGTTGCTGCGGTGTTCATCGTGGCGGCGTCGGCGGACTTCATAGCGAGCGGCGCGGCGAGCGCCAGCGCGGCGGCGACCACAGCAAGGCGGGTACGGGGGGATGACATGGCCGGAAGGCCCTCCCATCAATCGTTAGGAACACTGTCTAACATATTGAAGCACCCATGACCGACCACTGTCACGTGATCAACTTTGCGAGAATTTAACGCAGGTGTCCCGGACTCCGCCGACCGTGCCTACGACCACGACAAGTGCCGCGAGCAGGCGGGCGGTCCGCATCACGCCGGTTGTCGCCCATCGCAGCACCGAGCACGGCTCCGGGCCGGGCCAGTGCCGCTGGGTCGTCGAGCAGACGTTCTCAGACGTCGGCGGGCGGGATGTTGCTGTTGCCGCGGAACAGGTTGGTCGGGTCGTAGGTGCGCTTGATGGCACGCAGCCGGTCCCAGGTCGCGTCCGGGTACGCCTCGCGGATGCGGGCGGCGCTGTCGTCGGCCAGGAAGTTGACGTACACACCCGGGACGCCGTTCTGCAGCGTCGCGGTCAGGTCGTCGGCCCAGCGGGTGTGCACCTCGGCCTCGTCGAGGTTCTCGTAGATGGCCGCCACGTTGATCATGATGTTGCGGTCGCGGTGGCCGAACGCGGTCGCGTCCGCGGCGACCCGGGTCATCGCGCCGCCCAGCACGCGGATCTGGACCGCGGCCAGGCTGGCCGTTGACGCGTTGATCCGCGCGACGATCGTCGCGGCGACCTCGGTGTCGATGACGTCCGCGAACAGGTTGCGAGCGGCGGCGATCGGGTGGTAGTCCGGGTCCTCTTCCGGGTAGACGTCGGTGTACGGCATCGGCCCGACCATGTCGGCGATCGGCGTGTCCAGCGCCCTGAAGGGCGCGACGGCCTGCTCGGCCAGCACTCCGTCGCCCGCGTAGACCAGCATGGCCATCACGATCGGCGTGCCGTGCAGTTCCTCGGGCACGAACGGCATCGGCGGCGAGGGAAAGATGTTCATGATGGTGGTCAGTTCTTCCGGGGCTTCCTGCGCGTGCTTCACGAAGCCCGCGATGACCTCGGCGGTGGCCGGCAGCACCAGCAGGCCGCCGAAGGCCGCCGGCAGTTCGTGCAGTCGGAACCGCACCCTGGTCAGCACGCCGAAGTTGCCGCCGCCACCGCGGATCGCCCAGAACAGGTCGGGCTCGTGCTCGGCGTCGACGTGGCGCAGCGTGCCGTCGGCGGTGACCACCTCGGCCGCCAGCAGGTCGTCGATGGTGAGGCCGTACTTCCGTACCAGGTAGCCGATGCCGCCGCCGGTGGTGATGCCGCCGAGGCCGACGGTGCCGCTGTCGCCGAATCCGGTGACGAGGCCGTGTTCGGCGAGCGCCTCGGTGTACTCGCCCGCGGTCAGGCCCGTCTGCACCCACGCGGTGCGCGTGTCGGTGTCGACCTGGAGGTCGCGCATCGACGACATGTCGAGCACGATGCCGCCGTCGCACAACGGAAAGAAGCCGTGTCCGCCGCCCTTGACCGCGAAGGGCACTCCGCTCTCCCTGGCCAACGCGATGACCTGCGCCACGTCGGCTGTGTCGACGGGCTGCACGATCACCGCGGGCCGCTGGTCCAGCACGCCGAGGTACACGCTGCGCGCCTTCTCGTAGTCGGCGTCACCGGGCTCGAGCACCCGGCCCCGGACTGTGGCGCGCAACGGCGCGACCGGCACGGTGCCGTGCTCGACGACCGTGTTGGTCTTGTCCACCATGGAAGATCCCCTCATGCCGTGTGGCAGCAGTATCGGCCCGAGCCAACTCCCAATCTGTACCGGGGTGCCGCGGCTGTCTTCTTCCAACGTGCTCTTCGGGCTCCCGGCAGCCGCGCACCGTGGAATAAGTAGTCCTGACCCGCCGGTGTCACGATGCCTGTGTTCGTGGATCTCCGTTGATGGATCATCGCGCAGGATCAGGAGCGGTCATGGAGAACGTCAGGTCGTCCGCGTCGCCCCAGCAGATCGGCAGGCCCGATCCGCGCCGGTGGTTGGCGCTGGCGGTGTTGTGCGCGGCGACGTTCATCGTCATTCTCGACGGGTCCATCGTGTTCGTCGCGATACCGTCGATCGCGGTGAAGCTGCACCTCACAACGGGTTCGGTGCAGTGGGTGGTCAGTGCCTACCTGCTGGCGTTCGGTGGGCTGCTGCTGCTCGGCGGCCGGCTGGCGGACCTGCTCGGGCGGCGCCGGATCTTCATGATCGGTGGCGCGCTGCTCGCGGTGTCGTCGTTGCTGTGCGGGCTCGCCTGGTCCGGTGACGTGCTGATCGGCGCACGCGTGCTGCAGGGCATGTCCGCGGCGATCATGACGCCGACCGCGCTGTCGATCCTGATGAACACGTTCAAGGAGGGCCGCGAGCGCAACCGGGCGCTGGGCGCGTGGAGTTCGGCCGGCGGTGTCGGCGGCACGATCGGCGCGCTGCTGGGCGGTCCGCTGACCGAGGGTCCCGGCTGGGGTTGGATCTTCTTCGTCAACGTGCCGGTGGCGATCGTGATGGTCGCGTTGAGCCCGAAGGTGCTGCGGGAGAGCTACGACCGCAGCCGGGCCAGGACGTTCGACATCGCGGGCGCGCTGACCAGCACGGTGGCGATGGTGCTGCTGGTGTGGGCGATCGTCAACGCGCCGAACGTCGGCTGGGCCAGTGGTCAGACGATCGGCCTGTTCGTCGCCGTCCTCGCGCTGGTCGCGGTCTTCGTGGTGATCGAGCGCCGTTCGGCCGCGCCGCTGGTGCCGCTTCGCTACTTCAAGTCGCCCGGTTTCCTGGGCGGCAACATCGTGTTGCTGGCCATCGGCATGGCGGTCAACGGCGGCATGGGCTTCATCATGACCCAGTACGCCCAGGTCGTGCTCGGCTACTCGCCGGTCCAGTTCGGACTGATGTTCGCCGTGATGACCGTGCTCACCATCCTCGGCTCGACGCTGGCCGGTGGCCCGCTGGTGAGCCGGTTCGGTCCGCGTGTCGTGGCCATCGGTGGCCTGTTGCTGATCGGGCTGAGCTTCCTGACCCTGACCGGCATCCACGTGCACGGCAGCTTCACCGGCGACATCCTGCTCGGCATGATCCTGTTCGGTCCTGGTCTGGGCGCCGGCTTCGTCGCGGGTTCCATTGCCGCGCTGGCCGGTGTGCCGGAGTACGACTCGGGTTTCGCGTCCAGTGTCACCACGGCGGCGTTCCACGTCGGCGGCGCGCTCGGCATCGCGATTCTGTCCACTGTGGCCGTGACGAACGCCGTCGGCGCGGACCCGGCCACCGCGATGGTCACCGGTTTCCGGTCCGCCTATGGCGCGGGCCTGGTGTTCGTCGTGGTCGGCTTCGTCGCCGCCATCGCGTTCCTGCGTCGCCCGCGCCAGACCACCGCGGTGGTCACGCCGTTGCCCGCTCGGCGCCGGGACGTGGCCTAGTACAGGGTCGGGTTGCCCCAGGCCAGTTCCGGTAGCCTGCCGGACTGGCCACCGGCCAGCATCGCCCCGGCGAGCATCGGTGATGTCACCGTGCCGGGGCGGTGCATCTCCAGTCGCAGCCGCAACACCCCGGTGACGTCCACGTCGATCCTGGCCGGCTTGCCAAGGGC
>DASXXM010000670.1:0-3955 GCA_036503065.1 Pseudonocardiaceae bacterium
TGGCTGATCGTGCCCGGCACCATGTTCTGGCACAAGTCGGCGGTGAACTCGGGCACGACCCACCCGACGTACTTCAACACGGTGCTCACCATTCGGGGCGGCCCCGGCGCCGACCTGACCCCGGAGGAGCGCGACGCCAACACGCAGCCCTGCCAGGTCCCCACGATGGGCGGGCTGTCCACCAACCAGAAGCGGCTGATGTCCACCATCGACTACGCCCGGACCGAGGACCGCAGCGGGTGGGACGCGGCGCTGAACCCGATGTTCGAACCGATCCTGGGTGACTGGGACTGGTGGCGCTGGCACACGTTCAAGGTGCAGGGCGCGGCAGGCCCCAGCGGTGCGCCCATCGTGTTCGGCCTCGAGGTCTGCCTGGAACACATTTACGCGAGCGCGGCCAGCCGCCTCGGCGTGCTGCGCACGCTGGCACAGCACTACGCCAGCCACTGCTCTGGACCGGTGCCGGCGATCGACGTCCAACTGGTCACGTCGTGCGGCATGACCCTGCAACCCGCGCTCGGCATCGCCGCCAGGATCGGCGGCCTTGCCGTTCTCTGCGACGGCAAGCAACCACCCGGCGGCGCGACGTGGCCGAACATCAACTGTGACCGAGTGATCGGAATCGACGACCACGACACGCACAACACGGCACTGGCCGCGGTACCGATGGTCACCCAGCGACTGCCCGACCCACTCCAGATCGGCGTGCCCGGCCAACGACACACCCCACCGGACGCGGTCTCCGTGTGGGAAACAATGGATCTCCGATAGGAGTGCGCATGCCAACGCCAATAGAGCCGGCAACCATGGAAGACCGACTGAGCCAGATGCTCACCGCGATGGCGCCCATAGTAAAGAAGGCAAACGACCTGAACGGCGGTGGCGGCTACGAGAACTGGACCATCGTGCAATATCTGCTCAATTTGACCAGTATGATCGACTACGAATACCAACGTGAGTTCCAGGTCGATCGCATGCGGGTCGACATCGCCTTCAACATGACCAACCAGTCGCCCCAGACGCCGCTCATCCTGACCGAGTGGAAGTGTAATCCGGATGCCACCAAGCTGTCCACCGGCTGCGGCCAGGACATCGACAAGTTCACCGACGTGCTGAGGGAACTCCCGGCCGGCCAGGTGCTACCACTGCCACTGGTCATCGGTATCGGCCCGCCGGGCGCGAACTTCCCCGACTATAAGGCCACGAACATAGGTGACGTCAATATGAAGCTGTACACCTCGACTCGGGATACCTGGGAAACGAGAGGTGTTCTCGACAAGACCTGGTACTCACGGATATAGACTCGAGCCTTTCTCAGGCACGTAGGGCCGCGCCGAATCGTTGTGCGGCAAGGGCTACGGCGGCGTCGCGGGCCGCTGTAGCCTCCTCGCGGGTGAGGGTCCGGTCCGGGGCGCGGAACCGGAGCGAATACGCCAGCGAGCGTTTGCCCTCGCCGGCCTGTGTTCCGGTGTAGACATCGAACAGCGACAGGTGTTCCAACAGGTCACCACTGCCGGTCCGCAGCACGTCCGACACGGACGCGGCCGGGACCGTCGCGTCCACCACCAGCGCCACGTCCAGCAGGACCGGCGGATACGGCGAGACCACCGGCACCGGGCGCAGTTCCGGCACCGGCACCGCGTCCAGGTTCAGCTCCATGGCACACGCGCGCTTCGGCAGGCCGAGCGATTCGATCACCTTGGGATGCAACTCGCCGGCATGCCCGACGACGACACCGTCCACCGACAGCGCGGCGCACCGCCCGGGATGCCATGGCGCGTAGTCAGCGGCAGCAACGGCCAACTCGACGCCGGACGCCTCGCCGACGACCAGGGCGGCCCGGACCGCGTCCGACCACACCGCCGGTTCGCCCTTGCCCCACCAGCCCGGCACCTGCCGGTGGCCGGCGAGCACCGCGGCCACGTGCACCGGCTGGTCGGGCAGTGCCGCGTAGAGCGCGGCCAGTTCGTCGTCGGTCGGGCGGCCGTCGACGCCGACCGACGGCACAGCGGGTGGGTCGGCCGCGGGCAGGCACACCTGTCCGATGTGGAACAGCGCGAGATCACGGAAGCCGCGGGACACGTTGCGCTGCAGGACATCCAGCAGACCGGGGAGCAGCGTGGTGGCCAGCAGGTCGGCTTCGGCCTCCAGTGGATTGAGCACGGCCAGCGCGCGGCGGCGTGGATCGTCCTCGGCGAGGCCGAGCTTGTCCCACATGCCCTGCTCGACGAACGGGAACGGCAGCACCTCGACGTAACCGGACGCGGCCAGCGCCCTGGACACCGCGCGGCGGCGGCGCTGCACCGCGGTGAGGCCCCGGCCGGGCGGCGCGGCGGGCAGCACGGACGGAATGGTGTGGTAGCCCTCCAGCCGCAGCACCTCCTCCACCAGGTCGGCAGGCTGCACCAGGTCCGCGCGCCAACTCGGCGGTGTCGCGGTGACCGCCGGCGTGCCGTCCGCCGCGGTGCCGACCTAGACCACGCACCCGATCTGCTGCAACCGGCGCGCGGTGACGCCGCGGTCGTAGCGGACGCCCGCGGTGCGGTCGGGCAGGCCCATCGGCATCGTCACCGGGCCGGGCAGCCGTGGCCGGCCGACATCGGTGCGGCCGGGCTGGATCGCGCCCTCCGCGTGGCGGGCCAGCAGCCGGGCCGCCAGTTCCAGTGCCGCGGGCGGCACGGCCGGGTCGACGTAGCGCTCGAACCGGCGGGACGCCTCGCTGGGCAGCTTGTGCCGCCGCGCGGCGCGCGCGATCGACGCCGGATCCCAGTTCGCCGCCTCCAGCAGAATGTCCGTGCTGCTGTCGCGGACCTCTGTGGACGCACCGCCCATCACGCCGGCCAGGCTGATCGCGCCGCTGTCGTCGGCGACCACCAGGTCGTCCGGGTCGAGCGTGCGGGTCACGTCGTCCAGGGTGACGAGCTGCTCGCCCTCCTGTGCCCTGCGGACCGTGATGTTGCCGTGCAGCGCCGTGGTGTCGAAGGCGTGCAACGGCTGGCCGGTTTCCAGCATGACGTAGTTGGTCACGTCGACGGTCAGCGAGATGGACCGCACGCCGGCCAGCATGAGCCTGCGCTGGATGGTCAACGGGGTGGGCGCGGTCGGGTCGACGTTGGTGACCCGGCGGGTGACGAACCGGGGGCAGCCGAGCTGGTCCTCGATGTGCACCGGCCACGCGTCGCCCTCGGCCGCCGGGATCTCGGTATTCGCCGGGTCGCGGAAGCCGATGTCCAGTGCGCAGGCCAGTTCCCGGGCCAGGCCGCGGATGGACTGCGCGTAGCCCCGGTCCGGGGTGATGGTCAGCTCCATCACCGTGTCGGCGAGTTCGAGCAGTTCGACCACGTTGTCGCCGGGGCTCGCGGTGCCGCTGGGCAGCACCAGGATGCCGTCGTGTTCCTCGCCGAGACCCAGTTCGCGGACCGAGCAGATCATGCCGTCGCTGACGTGGCCGTACGTCCTGCGCGCGCCGATGGCGAACCCGCCGGGCAGCTCCGCGCCGGGCAACGCCACCACGACGAGGTCACCCTCGACGAAGTTGGTGGCGCCGCAGACGATGCCGCGTACCGCGTCGTCCGCGGTGTGGTCGGCGAGAACCTGGACCTGGCAGTAGCGGATCGGCTTCTTGAAGTCGGTCAACTCCTCGACCTCGACCACACGGCCGACCACGATCGGTCCGGTGACCTCGCCGAGCGCGGTGACCTCCTCGACCTCGATGCCGACCCGGACGAACGCCTCGGCGAACCGGTCGGCGAGCGAGACGCCGTCGTCGTACGCGGGCAGCTCGAGCCGCTCCGCCAACCAGCTGACGGGAACACGCACCGGCCTATGCCTCCATTCCGAACGCGGTGGTGAACCGCACGTCACCCTCGATCATGTCCCGCATGTCCGGCAGGCCGTTGCGGAACATCAGGGTGCGTTCGATACCCATGCCGAACGCGAACCCCGAGTACACCTC
>DASXXM010000671.1:0-8063 GCA_036503065.1 Pseudonocardiaceae bacterium
CGCTCCGGGCATCGCGGGGTCGATGGCCGGAGCGGGTCGACGGTTGCTATTGGCCGTTCAGCGTGAGTGCGTAGAGCTTGTTGTTTCCGGTAGTTCCGTAATTGGCGCTGTCGCGGTTGTCGCCGGATGCCCAGTAGACGGTGCCGTTGACAATGGCGGGTGCGCCGACCACGGAACCGCCGCTGGGGAAGCGCCACAGGATCTGTCCGGTGGCCGCGTTCAGCGCGTACATGTTGTTGCCGGTCGCGCCCAGGGACCCGCCGTACACGACGCCGTTCGCGACTGATGTCGGGCCGTAGTCGATGGCCGGGCTGTTGCTGGGGTCCGCGGTTTGCCACAGGATCGCGCCGGTGGCCGGATTCAGTGCGGCCCACGAGCCGCTGGTGACGGTCTGATCGGAGCCGTGCGGCTGGTAGCTGGTCCCCAGCGCATTGGCGATCGGGACATAGATGCGCCGGAAGTCGGTCGCGGTGCCGAACTGAATGCCGCCGCCCGCGGAGCCGGGTCCGACCAGGGTTTCCCACAGGATGGCACCGGTGGCGGTGTCGAGTGCCCAGTAGACGCCCGACTTCTGCCCGATTCCGACGGCCGGCGTCGGTTTACCGCCCACGGTCGTGGGAAAGATGTTGGGGCCGCTGCCGAAGTCGAGATCCGAACTGAAGATCGACGGGCACCAGGAGACGGGTGGGTTGAGGAAAATGCAGTAGAGGTTGAACACGTCGTAGCCGGACAGCTTGTGCGACCACTTCAACGCGCCGGTCCGGAGGTCGAGCGACAGCACGGATTCGAATCGATCGGCCGGGTCGGTGCAGTTGTCGTCAGAGGTACCGGTGGCCTTGGCCTGTTTTTCGCAGGCGGCCGCCGCGTCGGTGCCGGTGTAGTCGTTGCCGGTGCCGACATAGAGCGCGTTGTGTATCGGATCGAGCGCCGGTGTCGACCAGACGGCGGCACCGCTGTAGCCGCAACCGGTCGGTGGGTTGCCGGTCGACGGCTTGGGCGTGACGCACGGCCGGTCAAGGGCCGCGGGAATCGTGTAGTACTGCCAGTTGATCGCGCCGGTTCGGACATTGAGCGAGACCACGCTGCCGCGGAAAGTACAGCACGGGTAGTCGGCGGCGGCGGAGAAGTTCTCCTCTTCCGACGACACGCCGACGAACACGCTGTTGTGGTAGACAACCGCACTGCCGGTGATGACCGCGGCCTGGTGGGTCTCGACCTGGGTGCTCCAGATCAGCGCACCGGTGGCCCGGTTCACCGCGAATATGTACGCCCCGGGATGTGCCTGGTTCGCGTTGTCGTTCGAGCCGATGATCAGTTCGTTGCCGGCGATCGCCGGACTGGTGCGGGAGACTTCTCCCGCCACCCCGTTGAAGCTCGCGACCTGTGTCTGCCAGAGTAACGCGCCGGTTTTCGCGTTGACCGCGTTGAGGTAACCGCCCCAGTCCGGGAAATAGATGACACCGTCGGACACCGTGGGTGTCGCCGACACGTCCCCATGGGTGTTGAACACCCATTTCGGCTGCAAGGTCGAGACGTTGGCCGTACTGATGGTCGACTCGAACGGTTGGGATCGGCTCCCCAGAATGTCATGACCAGCGGACGACCATGATTGCGGTATCTCATTGGGCGCGGCGGGCGACGCCTCCGACAGGGCCAGTGTAAGGACCACCGCAACGACGGCAGCCCAACGTATCGGGCGAATCCTCATCACTTCTCCGATTTCTGTATCGTCCGTGCGCAATGACCGATAGTGGCCATCGCGCACGGCATCACCAGCCGCATCACAGCGTTCCGCGCCGCCGCCGGGCCACTCGCGGTGTGCCCAGTCGGTCCAACGGAGGTCCGTTTGCTTATGGCACCCGGTTGAACAGTCGGCCTGCGAGGTCGCCGCCCACGATGGCGCCCGTTTCGTCGCGGGTGAAGAAGCCGCGCTGGCCCTGCAGACCGCCGCTGGTGACGATGTAGTCGTCGCCGGGCAGCAGGCCGAGATCGGCAGGCGGCAGGTCCGGAGGCAGTTCGGTGCCCGCGGCCGCGCGGATCTCCGGCTTGATCCCGCATTCGACCGTGAGCCGCGTCCCGTCCGTGGCGATGGTGAGCGTCATCATGTCGTTCTCGTAGCGGCCGACGACGTCCCTGGCGCGCTTCTCGTCATACGGCAACGGCGCCGGGTCCCGGTCGCGCACGCCCAGGTAGTGCTCGAGTGCCCACCGGACGACGGCATGGTTGAAGGCGAGGCCGCCATCCGGGCCCGAGTTGGACATCGCGACGACGGCGAAGTTTCGCTCCGGCACGATGAGCAGGTCGGCGAACTGGCCGTTGGCCGAGCCGGCGTGGCCGACGGTGCGAACGCCGTCCACATCGCGCAGGAACCAGCAGATGCCCAGTGCGTCGCCGAGCGTGCTGCCCCGCAACTCGACCGTCTGCTCCCGCATCCGAGCCAGCACCTCACCCGGCAGCACCTGGACACCGCTGTCCGCGCGGCCGTCACCGAGGTGGAACCGGGCCCACCGAAGCTGATCTGCCACCGACGACACGAGACCGCCACCGGGGTTGTTGGCGCGGGTGTCCTTCCACTGCCGCGCCACGGCCTGCGTGCCGCCGGATTCGTTGTGCCCCACGGCGAACCGCCGGGTCATGACCTCGCCGGGCGCGAAGAAGCTGTTCGACAGCCCCAGCGGCTCGAGGACGAGCGAGGCGACGGCCCGTTCGTACGTCAGGCCCGTGACCTTCTCCAGAATCCGCCCGGCCAGGTTGTAACCCGCCTGGCTGTAGGAGGCGCGGGCGCCCAGCGGCGCGATCAGGTCGAACTCGGCCAGTTTCGCCACGTAGCCGGCCAGGGCGTCGTCCCCGTCGCCGGTGTCGACGGGCATCCGCCAGTCCAGGCCCGCCGTGTGGTTGAGCAGGTGCAGCACGGTGACGTCGGCCGCGGTGCGCTCGTCCGGGAGCACGAGCTCCGGGACGTACCGGCGCACCGGCGCGTCCAGTTCGACCCGGCCCGCCGCGACCAGGCGCATCAACGCGGTGGCGGTGTAGGTCTTCGTGACCGAGCCCAGCACGTACAGCGTGTCCTGGTCGACGGGTAGCGGGTTGTCGACGCTGGTCACGCCGTGGCACGCGTAGGCCTGCGTGCCATCCGCCAACACCCCGACGGCGACGCCGGGAATGCCGAGCTTCGTGGCCTGCGCCGCGACGAAATCTGATAATGAGTTCGGTGCCATGTCAGTCCCCTCCAGTGACTTGAACTGTGTTCAAGTAGGACTGTAGGGCACGACTTGAACATCGTGCAAGTGCCTTTTTGAACTATGTGCAAGTGGTGCTCTATCGTGGGCACGTGACGCGCGACACGCTGACCCGCGAACAGATCGTCAAGGCCGCCATCGACCTGCTGGACACCGAGGGCCTGGAAGGCCTGAACATGCGCGCGCTGGGCGGCCGGCTGGGCTCCGCGGCCACCGCCGTCTACTGGCACGTGGGCAGCAAGGACGACCTCATCGTCCTCGCAGGCGACCAGGTGTGGCAGGAGATCGCGCTGCCCGACCCGGCCGCGATCGGCTGGCGGGCCGCGGCCGCCGCGATGGCCACCGACCTGCACGCGATGCTGACCCGCCACCCCTGGCTGGTGCAGGCCTTCGGCTCCGTCATGGTGTACGGCCCCGGCAAGGCCCGCCACGACGACCACGGCCTCGCCATCTACGAGGCGGCCGGCTTCACCGGCCAGCGGGCCGACCAGGCAGCGGCCGCCGTCTTCACCTACGTGCTCGGCAACGCACTCGGCTCGGCGGCGGCGGCCGCGTTCACCAGGAAGCTCAACCGCGACGGCGGCAACGCAGAAGACCTGTTGCGGGACGCCATCGCGAAAGCGACCGAGGTAGCGGTGCGATTCCCACGGCTGAGCGCCCGCCTCGACACACCGTCCGCCGGCTACGCCTCGGGACCCGACGACGGCTTCCAGTTCGGCCTCAACGCCATCCTCGACGGCCTGGCACTCCAACTCGGCGACCGATAACCGGGGGGCATCAGCGGTTGGGCACGAGGTCGACCACGGGGATCAGCCGACCGGCCCTGGCCTCGTGGTCGACGAGGAACGGGTAGGCCTGCTTGAGCTCGGTCCACACGCGCTCGTAGTCGCCGCCGGCCAGTGGTGTCGCGGTGGCGGCATAGGTGTCGTCGTCGATCTCGACGGTCACCCGCGGGTCGGCCACCAGGTTCCGGTACCACTCCGGATCATGGGGCGCGCCGTTGTTCGACGCGATGACGTACCGGTGCTCGCCGTCGCGGTGGACCAGCATCGGCTTGGTTAGCTGTGCGCCGGACCGGCGGCCGACCGTGGTGAGCAGGACGAGCCGCTCGCGATGCATACCCTCGATCTCGCCACCGGCCCGGAACTGCTCGATCGTGCGGCGGTTGATCTCCTCCATGTCCATCCGAGAACTCTAGGCGTCGCGCGGGCGCAGCAGCTCCCGGTGTCTGCCCAGCGCCGCGATGAGGCCCGCGATGTCGTCGTCGGTGTTGTAGCAGTGCGGGGACACCCGCAGGTTGCCCCCGCGCGACGAGGTCACGATGCCATCGCCGCCGAGCCGGTCGACGAGCCGCTCCGCGTCGACCGAGGCCACCGCGATCAGCGGCCCGCGGCGGGCGGGGTCTCGTGGCGTCGCGATGACGCCGCCGAGTTCGTCGACCCCGTCGATCAGCCGGTCGTTGAGCCTGCGGACGTGGGCCGCGGTGGGTTCGACGCCGATGTCCAGCATCAGCTCGACACCCGCGGTCGCCGCGTAGACCGACGGGATCGGCGGCGTGCCGGACTCGAAGCGCCGGGCGCCGGCCGCCGGGCGGTAGGCGTCGATCCGCATCGCGTAGATGTCCTCGTCGGCGAACCAGCCCGTCGAGGTCGGCACCAGGTGGCCGGTGGTCGCGGGATTCGCGTACAGGAAGCCGACACCCGGCGTGGCGAGCAGGTACTTCAGCGCGCCGCCCACGACGAAGTCCACGCCCAGCGCGCCGACGTCGATCGGGACCGCACCGGCGGCCTGGTACGAGTCGACCAGCAGCAGCGCGCCGCGGTCGTGCGCGAGCCGCGCGATCGCCGCGATGTCGAGGAGGCTTCCGTTGCGGTAGCAGACATGGGTGACCGACACGAGCGCGGTCCGCTCGTCGATCGCCGCCGCGAGCCGATCCAGCGGCAGTGTGTTGTCCGGCGCGGCGGGCACGTGCACGACCCGCGCGCCACGGCGCTCCTGCGCGTGCCAGATCTGGCCGATGGTCGGGAACTCCAGGTCGGTGGTGACCACGGTGTGCCGCGTGCCGAAGTCGAGCGCGGACGCGACCGACGCGACACCCGCCGACGCGGACGTGGTCACGGCGACGCTGTCCGGGCTCGTGTGCAGCAGCCGGGCGTACGCGCGCCGCAGCCGCTCGGCCCGGTCGGCCCACTCGCCCCACAGCGAGCCTTCGGCCTCCAGCGTGCCGAGGTACGACTCGTACGCGGCCCGCACCGCGTCGGACAGCGCGCCCTGGGAACAGCTGTTGAGGTAGGTGCGGTGCTCGAACACGGGAAACCGGTGCCGAATGCCTTCGGCGAGCGCCCGCTCACCCGTTGCCGTCATCAGCCACTCCCTTGTCGCCATCGAGCCCATTTTCGGAGATCGGCGCTGGTTGCACAACGCGCCGTTGTGGCTCGCCGGTGCGGCGGTTGTTTGCTCCGCTGTGCCGCTGCTTGCTTTGCTCCCGCTGGTCATCGGTTCGAGCGAGGGGTGTTGGGGATGGCGGATGGGCTGGGGCGGCAGTTCCGGTGGCTGTGGGCGGCGTATTCGGTCAGCGCGTACGGCACGGGGTTCGGGTTCGGCGCGTTTCCGTTGCTCGCGATCCTCGTGCTGCACGCCGGGCCGGCCGAGGTGGCGCTGCTGGCGGCGGCCGGCCGGGCGGTCGGGGCGGTGCTCGCGGTGCCGCTGGGCCCGTGGGTGGAGTTCCGCCGCAAGCGGCCGGTGATGATGGCGATGGACCTGACCCGGTTCGCGGCGGTGTTGAGCGTCCCGGCCGCGTTCGCGTTCGGCCTGCTCAGTTTCGCGCAGCTGCTGGTCGTGTCGGTCCTGGTCGCCGCGGCCGACATCGCCTTCAAGGCAGCGAGCGGCGCGTGCCTCAAGGCGATCGTGCGGCCGGCCGACCTGCTCGTCGCGAACGGGCGGCTCGAGTCGACGACCTGGACCGCCACCACGCTCGGACCGCCGCTCGGCGGCGCCGCGATCGGGCTGTTCGGCCCGGTGACGACCGTGCTGGCCGACGCGGTCAGCTACCTGCTCTCCGCGGCGGGAATCCGCGCGATCGGCGGCTCGGAACCGCGCCCGGCGCGCACCGGCGCGCCGCGGTCGCGGGCCGGCGACCTGCTCGACGGGTGGCGCCACATCCTGACCCAGCCGGCGCTGCGACCGTTGTTCTACAACACGATCCTGGTCAACGGGCTGATCATGGCGACCGCGCCGCTGCTGGCCGTCCTCATGCTCGGCCGGCTCGGGTTCGCGCCGTGGCAGTACGGCCTTGCGTTCGGCGCGCCCTGCGTCGGGGGCCTGCTCGGCGCACGGTCGGCCCACCGGCTCGTCGGCCGGTTCGGGCGGCACCGGGTGCTGCGCACCGCCGGGGCGCTGCGCGCGTGCTGGCCGCTCGGGCTGGCCTTCGTAGGCCCCGGCACCGAAGGGCTCGAGCTCGTCATCG
The DNA here is from genome assembly GCA_036503065.1 of Pseudonocardiaceae bacterium. Taxonomy (GTDB): domain Bacteria; phylum Actinomycetota; class Actinomycetes; order Mycobacteriales; family Pseudonocardiaceae; genus DATEPR01. The sequence continues at coordinate 6,706 of DASXXM010000671.1, forward strand.
CCGTCCAGTTCGGCCTGGTCACCTGCATGGGCGTGTTCAACCCGGTGTTCGCGACCTATCGACTCGACCACACGGACACGGATCGGGTCGCCAGGACCCTGTCCGCATGGTCGGTCACCAGCAGCGCCACGATCGCGGCCCTGACCGCCCTGTGGGGACTGCTGGCAACGCTCACCGACGCCCGCACCGCCATCGCGGTCGCCGGTCTGCTCCTACTGGCAACGCCGCTCCTACTGCCCCGGACCGGGGCTCAGGCCGCGTCGCGGTGCCGCTCGGACAACGAGGTGACCACCGCCGCCGTCTGCCGGGGCCGGCGCAGGAACGCCACGGCCGCGACCAGGCCGACCGCGACGAACACCAGGCCAACGCCGTAGGCGGACCGGAAGCCGGCCACCATCGCGGTGGCGGCGTTCGACCCGACGGCGTTCGCAACGGCCACAGTGGACAGTATCGCGATACCGAGCGCGCCACCGACGTGGAACGCGGCCGTGGTGACGCTGGACGCGAACCCGGAGTCACGCTCGGGCACACCGGCCAGTGCGGCGATCGAGCCTGCGACGAAGCCCGCGCCGAGACCGGGGCCGAACAGGATCATGCCGAGCAGGATGTCGCCGGTGAAGCTGCCGTGCGCGGAGATGCCGGTCAGCGTCAGGAAGCTCAGTCCCATCAGCAGCAGGCCGCCGACCGCGACCGGCCGTGGCCCGAACCGGCTCACCAGCGGGCCACCGGCCAGCGTCGACCCGAGGATGGTCAGCACGGTCATCACCGCGAACATCAGTCCGAACTGGACGGCCGAGTAGCCGAGCACGACCTGGGCGTACTGGGTCATGATGAAGCCCATGCCGCCGTTGACGGCCATGCCGATGGCCAGCAGCACGATGTTGCCGCCGAGGAAACCGGGCACCTTGAAGTACCGCAGCGGCACCAGGGGCGCGGCCGAACGGCGCTCGATCACCACGAAGACGGCCAGCAGCACGACCACCGCGACGAGCAGCCCGATCGTGCGGCCGGTGGCCCAGCCGATCGTCGGTGCGTTCACGATGGTGTAGACCAGCAGCACCATCGCCACCGTGCTGGTCAGGGCGCCCGCGATGTCGAAGGTCCTGGCCCGGCTGCGGTCGTAGCTCTCCCGCAGCACCCGGGGGCTCATGGCGACCATCAGGATCGCCACCGGCACGTTGACGAAGAAGATCCAGCCCCAGCCGGGTCCTTCGGTGAGCGGACCGCCGAGCAGCGCGCCGATCGTGCCGCCGACACCACCCGCCGAGCTCCACGCGCCAAGGGCCATGTTGCGTTCGCGGCCCTCATTGAAGGTGTTCATCAGGATCGACAGCGCGGTGGGCGTCATGATCGCCGCG
>DASXXM010000672.1:0-6896 GCA_036503065.1 Pseudonocardiaceae bacterium
TGCCGGTCAGCCGCAGGGCGCGGGTGAGGTTGAACGCGACCGAGCCGCCGTCGAACTGCGATGCCAGCCACACTTGCAGTTGGGCCGGGGTGGTCGGGCAGTCCTCCGTCGCCGAAGTCTGGGCCTGCGACGGCGTCGCGGTGGTACCGGCCATTTCCTCGACGTAGTTGGCGAGCGCGGTCGGGGTGTCGTGTTCCAGTAGCGCGAACCCGTCCAGTTCGATGCCGTACCGGACCTGGAGTCGGTTGATCACCTGGATGCCGCTGATCGAATCGCCGCCGAGGGCGAAGAAGGACGCGTCGGGAGCCACCTCGTCGACACCGAGCACGTCCCGCCAGACTGCGGCGACGAAGTCGCGAACGTTTGCGTCCTGCGGGGTCTCGTCGGGTCGTTCGTCGGTCGTGCCGTCGGGGAGCCGGATGTTGTCGTCGGGCAGCCAGCACCGGATCCGGTCGAACCGGTACGTCGGCAGCTCGATGCGCCTGCCGGCGCCGGCAGTGGTCGGCCAGGTCCAGTCGGCGCCCGCGAGGTAGAGGTCGCGCAGGAAGGCGGCCGGGCTGTCGGTGACCGTCAATACCCGGTAGGTCGCGTCGGGACGGTCGAGCAGGGCACGGGAGATCGTGCCGACGGGACCGGTCTCGACGAACAGCACCGGCTGGTCGTCGGCAAGGCGGGCCAGCAGCCGGTCTACACGGGCCGGTAGATCAGTGGCGGCGGCAGCCTGCGCGCGGCAGGCGCGGGTGATCGCTTCGGCCAGTTCGACTCGGCCCGCGGCGGCGTCCAGGACGTGCTTGCCGGCGCCGTCCGCGACGACGTGCTTGATCGGCAGGCCGATGTGGCGCAGCAGTCCGTGGCAGGCGTAGGAGAACGCGAACTGCCCGAACAGCGGATTCGACGGGTCGACGTCGGCCAGTTCCGCCGCGGCACGCTCGCATTCGGCGTACAACGCGTCGAACCGAGGATGCGCGGCGCAGAATTCGGCTATCTGGTCGTGGGATGGCGTGCCGGAGCCGGACACCAGCAGCACGACTCGGACATCCGTTACCGGCTCGACGTCCTCGACCGGGGCCGCCAGTGCCGCGCGCAGTTCCGTGACGTCGCTGGCCGTGACGCCGTGGCGGTACGCGCGGTGCGCGCGGCCGTCGACCAGGGTCCGCTGCAGGTCGGCGATCGGCGTGTCCGGGTGGTCGGCCAGCCAGTCCGCGAGCGCCGCGATGTTCGCGCGGGCGGCGGTGGCACTGCGGGCGGACACCGGGAACCAGCCGGCACCGGTGGCCGGCGGGGTGGCCGGTTCGCGGTCGGGCGCCTCTTCGAGGATCGCGTGCACGTTGGTGCCCATCACGCCGAACGAGCTGACACCGGCCCTGCGGACGCCCGATTCCGGCTGCCACGGGGTGAGTTCCTGCGTGACGGTGACCGCGGAGTTGTCGAAGTCGATCAGCGGACTGAGCTTCCGCGCGTGCAGGTTGGGAAAGAGGGTGTGGTGGCGCAGTGCGAGCACGGCCTTGACCAGCCCGACCAGGCCGGAGGCGCTCCAGGTGTGCCCGATGTTGCTCTTGACGGACGAGATCGCGCAACAGTGCTTCCGGGACGTCACCCGGCCGAACGCGATGTCCAGCGCCTCGATCTCGATCGGGTCGCCGAGCCGGGTGGCGGTGCCGTGCGCCTCGACGTAGGAGACGGTGGTGGGGTCGATGCCCGCCTTCCGCCATGCGCGTTCGATGACGTCGGCCTGGGACGCGCTGTCCGGCGCGGTGAGCGTGCTGGCGCGGCCCGCCACGTTGTTCGCCGCGATGCCCTTGATGACGGCGTGCACCAGATCGCCGTCGCGCCGCGCGTCGGCCAGTCGCTTGAGCAGCACCACGACGACGGCCTCGCCCGATCCGGTGCCGTCCGCATCGACGGAGAACGTCCGGGTCTTGCCGTCTGCCGACCGGATGCCCAGGTCCAGCCCGTCGCTGGCGGTCGGTTCGCCGAAGAGGTTGAGGTTGGCGCCGCCGACCATGGCGAGGTCCGCGTCGCCCAGGATCAGGTCGTTGACGCCGTGGTGCACCGCCAGCAGTGCCGACGAGCACGACGAGTCGACCATCGCGGCCGCGCCCCGCAGCCCGAAGAAGCGCGAGATGCGGCCTGCGGTGGCCGCCACGTGGGTGCCCATCACCATGGTCGGCTCCATGGTGCGGGCCAGCAGCGGGTAGTCGAACCTGGTGTCGCCGACGTACACCGACGTGGCGCTGCCGTGCAGGGAGTCCGGGTCGTAGCCCGCGTTCTCGACCGCCTCGTAGGCGACCTGGAGCAGCAGGCGCTGTTCCGGCGCCATGTTGTTCGCCTCGCCCCTGCTGATGTCGAAGAAGGCGTGGTCGAAGGTGTCGATCTCCTCGAGGTAGCCGCTGACCTGGTATTCGGCGTCCAGTGGCAGCGAGGTGCCGCGCCTGCGGGCGGGCGAGAGCTCGCGGACGCTGTCCCGGCCTGCCCGCAGGTTGTCGAGGAACCGCGCCACGTCGTCGGCCTCCGGCAGCCGCACCGACATGCCGATGACGGCGATGTCCTGCCTGGGTTCAGAATTCATGCTCGACAACCTCGTTCTCAATCGGAGCCGGTGCTGGTGCGACGAGCCGGGCCTGGCCGGCGACGGTCGGGCTGGCGAACAGCTGTGCCACCCGGAAGGTGCCCGGGAATGCCTCGTCGAGCAGCGCGAACAGTCGCAGCAGCATCAGCGATGTGCCGCCCAGTACGAAGAAATCGCTGTGCACGTCCGGCACCGGGCGGTCCAGCACCGTGCGCCAGATGTCCTGAATGGACTGTTCCACCGCGTCCCGCGGCGCCGGGCCCGCGGCCACCGGTACGTCCGGCTGCCAGTCCGGCACGGGAAGCGCGGCACGGTCCGGTTTGCCGTTGGCGTTGGTCGGAATCCGGTCCAGCCGAATCACCTGGGCCGGCACCATCGCCCTTGGCAGGTGGTAGCCGAGGTAGGCGCGCACGTCGGCGGCGATGTCCGGGCCGGGCTCGTCGGCCACGACGTACGCCACCAACCGGTCCCCCGCGTCGGAACCCTTGTGGGCCACCACGACGCACGCCGAGACCCGGGGGTGCCGGCCGAGTGCGGTGGCCACTTCGGCCGGATGGACGCGCACACCGTTGATCTTGACCTGGTGGTCCACCCGGCCGATGACCTCCAACAGCCCGTCCGGCCGCAGCCGGCCGATGTCACCGGTCCGGTAGAGCAGGTCGCTGTCATCATCGCGGTGCGGGTTCCGGACGAACGCCGCGGTGACCGGCTCGTCCAGGTAGCCGCGGGTGCGGAACGGGGTGCGGATGACGATCTCGCCCGGTTCGCCGATGCCGCACGGCACGTCGCCGCGTAGCAGGACGACCTGGCACTGCGGCAGCGGTGACCCGACCGGCAACACGGCGGGCAGCGGGCCGTGCGGGACGTGGTATGCGAACTTCGCCATCGTGGTTTCCGTTGGCCCGTACAGGTTCACGATCTCGCCGCTGTCCGGGAACGTGGTCCGCATGGTCGTGACGAGTTCCGGCGTCAGCGGCTCGCCGGCCAGGAAGGTCCACCGCAGGGCCGGCAGCCGGGCGCCGGTCGGCGCGTCCAGCAGCCACGACCGCATGATGGTCGGCGCCGCGTGCAGCACCGTGACACCCTGCTGGTCCAGCCAGGTGAAGACCGCCTTGCCGCCCACGGTGTCCTGCGGTTCCGGCACCACCACCGTGCCGCCCGCGACGAGCGCCAGGAAGGTGTCGCGCAGCATCACGTCGAACGACGCGCTGGTGAGCTGCGCGCAGCGGTCGCCCGGCCCGATGCCGAACCTTTCCTTCTGCCACAACAGGAAGTGGCTGAGCGCACCGTGCCAGCCCAACACACCGCGTGGCGTGCCGGTGGTACCCGAGGTGAAGAACGCGTACGCCGCCGACTGCGGTGTCACGTCCGGCAGTTTGACCACCGGGTCGGTCTGGGCGACGAGCGAGCCAGAGCATTCCTCGATCTCGATCGCGGGAAAACCCTTTGGCAACAACGGGCCGGCGGACTCATCGTCCACTGTGTCCGGGCTGACGGTGACGAACATGACCGGCTTGCCGGCCGACAGCAGGTGATCGCGCCGGCCCGCCGGCAGTTGTGGGTCCAGTGGCAGGATGACGGCTCCGGCGCGCAGCGCGCCGAGCAGGCCCACCACGAAACCGACGCCGCGCGGTCCGGTCACGCCGACGACGTCGCCCGGCCGGCAACCCGCCGCCACCAGGCACCGCGCGACCCGCGCCGACCGCTCCCACAGTTCGGCGTAGGTGATGGCCGACAGGCCCGCGACGATTGCGACCTGCTCGGGTGTTCCGGCCGCGTGCGCGCCGATCAGGTCGGGCAGCGGCGGCAGTTCCGGTGCGGACAGCGCCGTGGTGAGGTCGGCGGCGCCGGGAGCCGCCAGCGAGTACGCGGTGACGGGCCGTTCGGCCACCCGCACGGCCTGGTCGAGCAGTGCGGCGAACTGCCGCAGCAGTTCGTCGATCCGGGCCGCGGAGAACAGGTCGGGGCGGTAGACGGCGTCGATCCGCATGCCGTCGCCCTCGTCCGAGACGTAGAGGGTCAACGGGAACTTGGCTGCCGGTTCGAACAACCGGTCCTCGAACTCGACCGACACACCGTCGATCGAGATCTCCTCACGCAGGTCGCCGAGATAGTTCAGCAGGACGTCGAAGATCGGCGTCCGATCAAGGCGCCGCACCGGGTTGAGCCGCTCCACGAGCAGTTCGAACGGCGCGGCCTGGTGGTCGTACGCCTCCCGCACCCGCCCGCTGACCTGCCGCAGCAACTCGACGAACGACGGCGCACCGGACAGGTCGGCACGCAGGACGAGCGTGTTCAGGAACAGGCCGACGATGTGCTCCAGATCGACACCGGGCCGGTTGGCCACCGGGAAGCCGACGACGACGTCCTGCTGATCGCTCAGCCTGGACAGCAGCACGGTCAGCGCGGTCATGGTGACCTCGAACGGCGTCGTGGCCGTGGTGTCGGCGAGGTCGATCAGGCCGCAGCGCACCCTGGGTGGCACCACCACGGACGCCCGGCCGCTGCCGGTGTCCAGCACCGGCGCATCGGTCGGCAGTTCCAGGGATTCGGCACCGGACAGCCGCTCCACCCAGTACCGCAGGTCGTCCTCGCTCGCGGCCTGATGCGCTGGGTCGCGCATCGCCTCGACGTGGTCGATGTACTGCGTTCGCAGGTCTGGCAGGTCGTTCGGCTCGCCGCGGAACCGTTGGTACAGCACGGAGAGCTCGCGCATCAGCAGCCGCATCGACCAGCCGTCGCCCGCAATGTGGTGCAGCGTCACGAGCAGGTGGTGTTCGGTGTCGGTCACCCGGAACAGCATCAGCCGCAGCGGTGTCTCGTCCCGCAGCCGGAAGGGCACGCTGTCGGCGTCGCGCACGCCGCGTTCGGCCGCCGTCCGCGCGGAGTCGAGGTCCAGGTGCCGCAGGTCGCGCACGTCGAAGGCGGGCGTGACGACCGGGTGCGGTGTCTGGTGGACGTGGCCGCCGACGTCGGTGAACGTGACCCGCAGCATCTCGTGCCGCTGCACCAGTGCGCCTGCCGCCTGGCGCAGCGCGGTGACGTCCAGGGTGCCGTGCAGTTTGGCCAGTGTCCGGATGTTGTAGGCGGAGCTGTCCGGATCGAGCGTCTGGAGGAACCAGACCCGCTGCTGCGCCGGGGACAGGTCGTGCCGGTCGCGCCGAATGCCCGGCACCACGGGGGTTTCCACGTCGGCGGGCAGTTCCGCGATCAACTGGGCCTGCTCGCCGATGGTGCGGTGGGTGAAGACGGCGGCCGAGGTGACCCGCACGCCGAACCGGCGGCTGATCCGGGAGCTGAGTTGCAGGGCGCTGAGCGAGTGGCCGCCGATGACGAAGAAGTCGTCCGTCGTGCCGATCCGGCCTGCCGGCAGCAGGGCCTGCCAGATGTCCAGCAGTGCCTGTTCGGTTTCGTCGCGCGGCGCCATGTACTCGGGTGTTGTCGCCACCGCGCCGGACCGGGCCGCGAGCGCCGCACGGTCCACCTTTCCGTTGCTGGTGACGGGAATGGTCGCGACCTCGTGGTACCGCGCGGGCATCATGTAGGCGGGCAGCCGCCGCAGCAGAGCGTCGCGCAGGGTCTCGGCGGGTGGGCAGTCGGGGCCATGGACGTAGGCGTAGAGGTGCGCGCCGCCGGTCGGATCGCGTTGCGCCAGCACGACAGCCGCGTCGACACCGGGCTGCTCGCGCAGGCTCTGCTCGATCTCGGCCAGCTCGATCCGGTAGCCGCGGATCTTGACCTGACCGTCCCGGCGGCCCCGGTACGCGAGCTCCCCGTTGGGCAGCCACCGCGCGATGTCACCCGTGCGGTACATCCGTTGTCCGGCGCGGAACGGATCGCCGGTGAACCGTGCCGCGGTCAGCTCCGGCCGGTTCAGGTAACCGCGACCGACCTGCGTCCCGGCGATGCACAGCTCGCCGTCGACGCCGACCGGGCACGGCGCGCCCGCCTCGTCCAGCACGTAGAGCCGGGTGTTGGGCACCGGACGCCCGATGGTCACCGGTCCGCCATCGACGCGCAGCGCGGTCACGTCGACCGTGGCTTCTGTTGGGCCGTAGTAGTTGTGCAGCGTGGTCGGACCGGCCGCAGCCAGGAAGCGCTGGGCGAGCTCCGTGTCCAACTCCTCGCCACTGCACACACAGCGCCGCACGCCGGCGAAGCCGTCGTCGACGGCCGTGAGGTACTGAGCGAGCATCGACGGCACGAAGTGGATCGCCGTCACGCCGTGCCGCCGGACCGTGTCACGGATCGCCGCCGGCTCGGACTCGGCGCCCGGGCGCAGCATCACCTGGGTGGCGCCGAGGACACCGGGCAGCAGCAGTTCCCA
>DASXXM010000673.1:0-6095 GCA_036503065.1 Pseudonocardiaceae bacterium
CACCGGGCCGGTTTCAGACGGCGACTTCTCCGGCTGACCGAGAGGAAACTCATCCGCCCGCAACGTCGTTTCACGAGCGTGTACCACACGAACACAGAAACTACGACCTCGTACAGCTAACCACAGGATCCGGTCGCGCTCTACCCGGAAACTCGGGTGGCACAGCCCACATCCGGGCGCTGACCACGGGATCCGGTCAGCGCCTCGGGTACGACGGCGCACCGGGCAAGTAGGGTGCTGGAGTCTTGTGGTCGGACGGGTTGGGTGGGCGAGGCGTATGGCACAGCGAGGCCGGGTGGCCGTTGCGGTGCTCTCGCTGGTCCTGATCGGTCTGGTCAGCGGGTGCGCCGGCACGGAGACGATCCCCGGCAAACCGGCGCCCAGCGCGGACATCGATCCCGGCAACGTCGCGGGCCTCCCGGTCACCGACGGTCCGAGCGGGCTGCGGCCGGGCGTGCCGACCGCTGCGTTGCCGGTGCAGAACTCCACCGGCACCGACATGGACAAGCTCGCCGTCGACGCCGTGTCGGACATCTCCGACTTCTGGACAATCGCACTGCCACAGGACTTCGGCCGGCAGTTCAGTCCGATCAGGAAGTTGGTCTCGTTCGACGCCAATGGCACGAACGTGCAGGTGTGTCGGGAGAACAGCCAAGGTGTCGAGAACGCGTTCTACTGCCCTGTCGACGACAGCGTGGCGTGGGACCGGGGAACGCTGCTTCCCGTGCTGAGCAAGATGTTCGGCCCCATGGCGGTGGCCACGGTGTTCGCGCACGAGATCGGCCACGCGGTGCAGTTCCGGCTGGGCAAGGTCAACGAGACGACGCCGACGATCGTCAGGGAGCAGCAGGCCGACTGCTACGCGGGCAGTTTCGTCCGGTGGGTGGCCGACGGTCACGCTCCGCACTTCCAGCTCTCCACCGGGGACGGGCTCAACGCGGTGCTGGCCACGATGATGTTCATCCGCGACCAGGTCGGCACCACGGCGGTCGACCCGCATGCGCACGGCAGTTCGTTCGACCGGGTGACCGCGTTCCGGTTCGGCTTCGAGGACGGCCCGGTGCGCTGCGCCAAGATCGACTACAACGAGGTGCGGCAGCGGGTCACCGAGTTGGGCTTCACGGCGGAGTCGGCTGCCGGCAACAACGTGCCGGTAACGGATGCCACGCTGGAACTGTTGGCGCAGAGCCTGAATGCCGCGTTCACCACGTTCAGGAAACCCCCGCCGTTCGTGCACGGACCCTGCGCGGCCGGCGCGTCCACCCCGCCCGCGTCGTACTGCCCCACGGACAACACGATCGCCGTCGACGAGACGGCACTGAACCAACTTGCCGCGTTGCCGCCGGATGATGTGCTCGGGGTCAGCTCAACGGGTTTGGGGGATTTCGCGGCGTTCGCGGAGGTGGCGTCGCGATATGCGTTGGCGGTGCAGAAGTCGCTGGGCATCCCGTTGGACGACAGGAACGCCGGATTGCGCACGGCGTGCCTGACCGGGGCGTGGGCCGGTGTCATTCGGCATCGGTTCACGGACGGGCCCGCGAAGCAGTTGCTGCTCGGGCCGGGGGACCTGGATGAGGCGGTGGCCGAACTGCTGTCGCCGGTCAGCGTGATCGCGGCCGATGTCAACGGGAGTCGGGTACCGGCCGGATTCGCGCGGGTGTCCGCGTTTCAGGTCGGGTTTCTGCAGGGTTCCAAGGTCTGCACGACCCAGTTCGGCTGAGGTGTGCCGGCCGCGGGCCGGCGAAGTGGGACCCTGGCCGGCCCGAGTCCGCGGTCGGTCAGAACAGGGCGCTGGCCAGGTCCCGGCGTGCCTTGACGACCCTCGGGTCGTCGGCGGCGAACAGGTCGAACAGGTCCACCAACTGCTTGCGGACCCGGTCCCGGTCGTCACCCGCGCTGGTCCGCACCGCGCGAATCAGGCGGGCGAAGGCGTCCTCCGCCCGCTGTTCGGCCAGTTCGGCGTCTGCCGCGGCGAGTTGGGCGTCCAGGTCGTCGGGGGTCGCGTCGGCCGTCGCGATGGCGCCCGGGTCGGCGTTGGTCGCGCGGACCAGGAAGCGGACCTGTGCCAACGCGGTTTTCGCCTGTTCGTTGGCCGGCTCCTCGTCCAGGATGCGCTGGTAGGCGACCGCTGCCTCGTCGAAGTCGCCTCGCTCCAGCGCGTCCTCCGCGGCGGTGAAGCGCGGGTCCTCCGGTTCCTCCGGCTCCTCGACCTGCTCGGCGGGCTCGGCGCCGTTCTCCGCTGCCGCGATGCCGGGCATCTGCTCGCGCAGGGCCTCCAGCAGGGCGTCGATCCACTGCCGCACCTGCGGTTCCGGCTGTGCGCCCGCGAACGCGTCGACCGGCTGGCCACCTGCCACGGCGACCACCGTCGGGATCGACTGGACACCGAACAACTGCGCGATGCGCGGGTTCGCGTCCACGTCGACCTTGGCCAGGAGCCACGCGCCGTGCGCCGCTTCGGCAAGGCGCTCCAGCACCGGGGACAGCTGTTTGCACGGGCCGCACCACGTCGCCCACAGGTCGACGATGACCGGAACCTGGAGCGAACGCTCGACGACCTCGGCCTGGAACGTGGCCTCGGTCACGTCGAGAACCCATTGGCTCGCCGGGCCGCTCTTCTCGGGCTCGGCCGGGCGGTTCGCCGCTTCCGCGCGTGCCTTGACAGCCGACAAATCGACCGCTCCGGATAGGGCCCCGGAGAGCGCGGCGGACATCCTGGGGTTCTGGCGTGGATCTGACCTCGTCACTACACCATCCTGGCACGAACTGTCAGCGGCCCGCCGGGAACCCGGCACTCACGCGGCCAACTCCTTGGCCGCGTTCATGGCCATCGGGTTGGCGCGCATGGCGTCGTTGGCCTCGGCAAGGCGGCGGGCGATGGGGGTCAACAGGTCGCGCAGCCGTTCGGCGCGGGTTTGGCCCAGTGCCTGCCAAGGGGCGACCGCTGCCTCGTCGGTGGCCTGTTCGATCCGGTGGCGCAGGTCCTTGCCCGCGGGCGTCAGACCGCCGTCGGCCACCAGGCCCCGGTCGGTCAGGCGGTCGGTCGCGGCCTGCCAGTCCGGTTCCGGCCAGGCCCGTGCCGCACGCAGGTAGGCCGCGTCAAGGCCGTGGTCGGCGGCGAACAGGACCAACGCCTCGCACGGGTCGAGGCAGGCCGCGATCAATGCGGCCACGTGGCCGTCGCCGCGTGACTCGCGCAGCAGCGTGCTTGCCTGCCACAGGGCCAGGTGCGGCGCTGTCGGCTGGTCCAGCAGCGCGTTGGCCACGGCGAGCGGCCGGCCCGCGATGGGCGCGGCAGCGGCGGCGGCCGTGGCGAGTTCGGCGGCCTCGGCCAGTTCGGCACCGTTGATCGTGTCCTGGCCGAGCATGCGACGCAGGGCGCCGTCCGCGCCGGTCAGCCGGGCCGCCAGGAACCGGGCGGGTGCGGCGATCTGCCACGCGGTCGGCAGCGCCCGGTGCACCAGCGACGGGTGGAAGTTGTAGAACGCCGAGACCACGACCTCCGGCGCCGCCGCGCCCATCGGGGCCGCCCTGGTACCGAAGTAGCCCATCCAGCCGCCCTTGCAGCCCAGCGCATCGGCGGCCGCGCGGGCTTCCGGGGTGAAGTACGTGACGTCGTGGTAGGTCTCGAACCGGAACCACATCCGGCGGGCGAAAGCGGAGTCAGTCATCTGGCGACCCTAGAACCTGGCCGGCTCGGTGTAACCGCCCCACACGTCGCGCAGCGCACCGCAGATCTCGCCGAGGGTGGCCTCCGCGCGGGCCGCGGCCAGCATCGGCTGGATGAGATTGCCGTCGCCCTGTGCCACTTCGGTCATCTCGGCGAGCGCCCGTCGGACCTCCGCGTCGTCGCGGACGGCACAGCGGTCGGCGAGTGCCCTGCGCTGCTCGCGTTCCACCTCGTGACTGACCCGCAGGATCTCCAGGTCGTCGGTTGGCGAGTCGGCCAACGTGTTGACGCCGACCATCTTCTTGTCGCCCTTCTCCAGTGCCCGCTGGTAGGCGAACGCGGCGTCCGCGATCTCGCCGGTGAACCAGCCGTCCTCGATGCCCCGCAGGATGCCGCTGGTCATCTCGCCGATCGGGTGGTCGCCACTGGGCACCGCCTGCTGCGCCAGTCGCTTGATCTGGTCGAAGACGCGTTCCGCGTCGGCTTCCATCCGGTCGGTCAGGGCTTCGACGTACCACGAGCCGCCGAGTGGGTCCGCGACGTTGGTCACACCGGTCTCGTCCATGATCACTTGCTGGGTGCGCAACGCGATGTGCGCCGCCTTCTCGCTCGGCAGTGCGAGTACTTCGTCCAGGGCGTTGGTGTGCAGGGAGTTCGTGCCGCCGAGCACGGCAGCCAGTGCCTCGATCGCGGTACGGACGATGTTGTTGTCCGGTTGTTGGGCGGTCAGCGACACGCCCGCGGTCTGGGTGTGGAAGCGCAGCCACTGGGCCCGGTCGGTCCTGGCGCCGTAGACGTCACGCAGCCAGCGGGCCCAGATCCGGCGTGCCGCGCGGAACTTGGCGATCTCCTCGAAGAAGTCGATGTGCGCGTCGAAGAAGAAGCTCAGGCCGGGCGCGAACTTCTCCACGTCCAGCCCGCGGGACAGGCCCAGTTCGACGTACGCGAAGCCGTCGGCGAGGGTGAACGCCAACTCCTGCGCGGCGGTCGAGCCTGCCTCGCGGATGTGGTAACCGGACACGGACAGCGGCTTGTAGGCCGGGATCTCCGTGCCGCAGTACGCCATCAGGTCGCCGATCAGGCGCAGGTGCGGCTCCGGCGCGAACAGCCACTCCTTCTGCGCGATGTACTCCTTGAAGATGTCGGTCTGCAGCGTGCCGTCCAGCTTCGAGATGTCCGCACCCTGGCGTTCCGCCGCCACCAGGTACATGCAGAACACCGGCACGGCAGGGCCGGAGATCGTCATCGACGTGGTGACCTGCTCCAGCGGGATGTCCGCGAACAGCACGTCCATGTCGGCGGCCGAGTCGATGGCGACACCACAGTGGCCGACCTCGCCGAGGCTGTGCGGGTCGTCCGAGTCGCGGCCCATCAGCGTGGGCATGTCGAAGGCGACGGACAGGCCGCCACCGCCGCCGGCGAGCAGCATCTTGTACCGCTCGTTGGTCTGCCGGGCGTTGCCGAAGCCGGCGAACTGGCGGATGGTCCACGGCTTGCCGCGGTAGCCGGTCGCGTGCAGGCCGCGGGTGAACGGGTACTCCCCCGGCCAGCCGATCCGGTCGAAGTCCGCGACGTCGTCCGCGGCGGACGGACCGTAGACCGGCTCGACCTCGTCGCCGGACAGCGTGCTGAAGTCCGCATCGCGGACCCTTGCCGCGGCGAACCGCTTCGCCCAACGCTGATGACCGGCCTCGATGTCCTCGCGGTTCGCCATGATCGCCTCCTGAGCCCAGCCGTACTCTATGTCATCCGATAGTAGGATGTCCTACTATCTGGCGCCACGTGGCGCGCGACACCGAGCACTGTCGAAGACTGTGCGCGACGACTTCTCCGGGGTTGAGGTTTCCGCTGGTAGCTTCGGCCCATGACCGCCGCGCAACCGCTGCCGTTCGATCCGATTGCCCGAGCGGCGGACCTCTGGGAGGAACACATCGGCCCCGCCTCGGTCATGGGCGCGGTGACCAGCGTCATGCGCGTGCAGCAGATCCTGCAGTCCGCGGTGGACACCGCACTGCGGCCGCACGGCCTGACCTTCGCCCGCTACGAGGCCCTGGTGCTGCTGTTCTTCTCGCGACGCGGCAGCCTGCCGATGCGCGTGATGGGCCAGCGGCTGCAGTTGCACCCGACGAGCGTCACCAACATCGTGGACCGACTGGAGGCCGACGGCCTCGTCAAGCGGATCGCCCACCCGACCGACCGGCGGACCACGCTGGTGGAGATCACCGAGACCGGCCGACACCGCAGGGCGGCCGCGACGCAGGCCGTCACCGACGTCGACTTCGGCCTGCGCGGGTTGACCGACCGGCAGACCACGGCCCTGACCGACCTACTGGCCAAAGTCCGCCGAGCCTGCGGCGATTTCGAGTAACCCGCGAACCCTCAGGGCCTGGCGCGGTCCGGGCCCGGCTGCCTGGCAGCCGGGCCC
>DASXXM010000674.1:0-3615 GCA_036503065.1 Pseudonocardiaceae bacterium
GTGATCGTCGCGTTGACCACGACCTGCTTGCGGACCACCGTGGCCTCGGTTCGGGTCATGACCGTTCCTCCGTCGTTTGTTCGGCTACATCCACGTAGTTGGTCAGCGCGCGCTGCCAGAAGGTGTCGAGCTGATCACGCAGCGCGGCCACGGCCGTCGCGTTGAGCCGGTAGATCCGTCGCGTGCCGACCGCGTGCTCGCTGACCAGACCGGCGTTCTTGAGGACCTTCAGGTGTTGGGAGACCGCGGATCTGGTGACCGGCAGTTGTGCGGCGAGTTGCCCCACCGCCTGCGGTCCCTCCGCGAGGCGGCTGACGATGGCACGCCGGGTGCCGTCCGCCAGCGCGCTCCAGCCGTCTCCTGCTCGGTCAGTATCCACTAACGGTTAGTGTTCACTAATAGAGTCCAGCGGTCAAGCTCGACGCCGGCCGTCGCGTCGGTCCCGCCATGGATACTGTGTGACCTGTGGAGTTCCTTTATCGAGTTCTCGCCACCGCGATCGCGGTCTGGGTGGCCACCTTCCTGCCGGGTATCAACCTGCTCACCGCGTCGACGGCGGCGCAGGTCGGCACCCTGATCGGCGTTGCCGTGGTGTTCGGCCTGGTCAACGCCGTGCTCAAGCCGATCGTCAAAGTGGCCGGGTGCGTGCTCTACGTGCTGACCTTCGGCCTGATCGGCTTCGTGGTGAACGCCCTGCTCTTCTGGTTCGCATCGTGGCTGTCCGGGCGGCTGGGGCTGCCGTTCCAGGTCACCGGGTTCTGGCCGGCCTTCTTCGGCGCGATCGTGGTGGCCGTGGTCGGGTTCGTGCTGGCCATTCCGCTACACCTTCGGGTGATCCGGAAGGTGGTTCCGAGCCGCAGGTGAGCGGGAGTCACCAGTAACGTCAGCCCGACCTCGGCCGATGGGGATAAGGTAAGCCTATCCATGGTCGGACGATGACGGGAGACGCCGTGTGGGCTGATGCGGTGCCCAACCTCCTCATCGGCCTGCGCGAAGGGCTCGAGGGCGGCCTCGTGGTGAGCATCCTGCTCGCCGCCGTGCGTCGCAGTGGCGCCAGCACCCGCCCGGTCTGGCTGGGTGTGCTCGCGGCGCTCGCGCTGTCGGTCAGCTTCGGCGCCGTCCTCACGTTCTCCCGGTCCGCGCTGTCCACCCGCGCGCAGGAGGCGTTCGGTGGCATCCTCAGCGTGGTCGCCGTGGTGCTGGTGACCGCGATGATCTTCTGGATGCGTCGCACCGCCCGCACCCTCTCCGGTGAGCTCAACGCCAAGGTGGACTTCGCGCTGAAGCTGGGCGTCGGCGCGCTGGCGGCGACCGCGTTCCTCGCCGTCGGTCGGGAGGGCCTGGAGACCGCGCTCTTCCTGTGGACGGCTGTGCAGGCGTCCGGCGAGACGGTCGTCCCGCTCATCGGCGCGGCGATCGGCGTTGCCGTGGCCGTGGGGCTGTGCTGGCTGCTCTACCGCAGGGCGATCCGGATCAACCTGGGCGTGTTCTTCCGGCGCACCGCGATCCTGCTGGTCGTCATCGCGGGCGGTGTGCTCGCCTACGGTCTCGGCGAACTCCAGGACGCCACGCTCCTGCCCGGCCGTTCCTGGCTCGCCTTCGACCTGACCAACACCATCGGCGCCGACTCCTGGTGGGTCAGCATCATCCGGGGGATCACGAACCTGACGCCCGCGATGACCTGGCTGCAGGTCGTCGCCTTCGTCGGGTATATCGCCGTCGTGCTGCTGGCGTTCCGCCGGGCGGTCGTGCCCGCCGCGACGCAGGCCGAGCCGGCCGGGAAGTCGCGCATCCCGGCGATCCTGCTACGCAACCGTTGGGCGGCCATCGGTGCCGCCGTGCTCGTCCCGGTCCTGGCCGCGGGCCTGTTCGCCCTGTTCACGGCCGGCACTGCGAGCAGCACCGGCAACACGGTGACCGTCACGGCGTCGGCCTGCGCGCCCGAGTTCACCGCGTTGACGCCCGGCAGCCACAGCTTCACGGTGGTCAACAAGTCCGGGCACAGCGGCAAGGTCTACTTCGTCCAGTCGGCGGGCGGCGGCGCGATCGGCGAACTGGAGAGCATCGGCCCCGGCACCCGGGAGACCATGACGGTCACCGTGGCCGCCGGCAGCTACGCCTGGCACTGCCAGATGTCCGGCGTCCCGGCCCTGACGTCGGCCGCCGTGCGGACCACCGGCGGCGGCAACGCGGCCTTCCCCCGGATGTTCGCGGTGCCGCCACTGCAACCCAGTGAACTGGACGTGCCGATCAAGCAGTATCAGACCTATGTGGCCGGTCAACTCGTGACGCTGGCGGGCGAGGCGGCCGCGCTGAACTCCGCGATCGACGCCGGCGACCTCGCCTCGGCACGCGCGGCCTGGCTGCCCGCGCAGCTCACCTGGGAGCGGGTCGGCGCGGCGTACGGCAGCTTCGGCGACCTGGCCGACGCCATCGACGGACTGCCGCAGGGCCTGCCGCTGGGCGTCGACGATCCGGGCTTCACCGGCCTGCGGCGCCTGGAGTACGGCCTGTGGCACGGCCGGCCCGCCGCCGGCCTGGCACCGATCTCGGTGCGGCTGACCCAGGACGTGGCGAGCCTGCAGGACAAACTGCCCTCGCTGACGGTGAACCCGAAGGACATGCCGATCCGGCTGCACGAGATCCTGGAGGACGCGCTGCGCGACCACCTGTCCGGCATGAGCGACCAGGGCGCCGGCAGCGGCTACGCCGAGACACTGGCCGATGTGGACGGCACCCGTGTCGTGCTCGGCGAACTCCAGTCCCTGATCAACGAACGCAAGCCGGGCCTTGTCGCCGCCGTGACTCCGCAACTGGACGCGCTCCGGTCCACATTGCAGGCGGTCCAGCACGACGACCCGACCACGGCGCCCATCGCCGAGCGGCAGCGGGTGAACGCGGCGGTCGACCAGGTCCTGGAGACGATCTCGCCGGTGCCCGACCTACTGGAGATTGGCGCCAGCTGAACAGAAGGATGGCTCGATGGATCTGAGCAGGCGCAGGTTCCTGCAGGGGACCACCGCCGGTGTCGCGAGCAGCGCGCTGGCGGGTGGCCTGCTGGCCGCGGGCGCGCGCGCGGACGCCGCCGCGGCCAACGGCGGGACGACGGCGGCGGTGCCGTCCGTGGTGGCATTCCACGGGCCGAACCAGGCCGGAATCCTCACGCCGCAGCCGAACTCCGCGATGTTCGTGGCGTTCGACGTGACCGCGAAAGGCAAGGCCGGGCTCGTCGGTCTCTTCCGGACACTCACCGACCGGGTCCGGTTTCTCACCGCCGGTGGCACGCCGGTGGATCTGGGCCTTGCCGCGCCCCCGTCGGACAGCGACATCCTCGGGCCCGTCGTGCCCGCCGACGGGCTGACGATCACGCTCGGCGTCGGCTCGTCACTGTTCGACGAGCGGTTCGGCCTCACCGCGCGCAAACCGGCGAAGCTCAAGCCGATGACGGTGTTCCCGAACGACTCGCCCGATCCGCGGTGGTGCCACGGCGACCTGATGCTGCAGATCTGCGCGAACAACCAGGACACCGTCCAGCACGCGCTGCGCGACATCGCCAAGCACACCAGGGGCGCCATGCAACTGCGCTACCGCATGAACGGCTTCCGTTCGCCGCCG
>DASXXM010000675.1:0-5606 GCA_036503065.1 Pseudonocardiaceae bacterium
CCCTCCACAGTGGACGCACCGGCCACGTGCGGCACCACCAAAGTCTCACCCTGGCGTAGTTCCAGCGTGCCGCCGCGCTCGGTGTGCAGGCGGCCGTGCCCGGCCAGCACCACCAGCACCGCGAACGACGCGTCCAGGTCCGCGTGCCCGTGGATCCGCTGCGCGCGGAAGAAACCGTCCGCGCCGGCACCGAACAGGTCGACCACCGGCTCGGCGTGCGCACCGGTGTGCCTGATCAGCGACTCCCAGCGCCCATCGCCCCACCCGTTGCGGTCGACGCAGTCCAGCGCCACGTCGAAGCCGACACCGAGATGCCCGGCCGACTCGTCGGCCAGGAAACCGTCCCACTCCAACGTGACCGACAGGTCGGTCGGCTGTTGCAGTTCGACGATGAACACGCCACTGGCGATCGCGTGCGGCAGCCCGGCCGGGATGAGCACCGTGTCCCCGGGCGCCACCGTGGTCGAGTTCAACGCGCCGAGCAGCGCGTCGTGGTCCTGCGCGCGCACCCAGCCAGCCAGTTCGCCGCCATCGACATCGTCCCGGAAACCGATGTGCACCCTGGGGTCCGCGCCGCTGGTGCCGATCACCACCCAGGCCTCGGTCTTGCCGAAGTGCGAGCCGAAGTGCCGCTGGGCGAAGGAGTTCGACGGGTGGCAGTGCACCGGCAGCCGCTGCCCCGCGTCCAGCAGCTTGACCAGGATCGCCGTGCTGGTGCCGAATCGCGCGACATGGTCGGCGCCCAGCCACTCCTCGGGCTGCGCCACGACCGCGTCACGCAGGAGCCGGCCGTCGGGGAGTGTCGACAGTCCGTCCGTTGCCTGGCCGAACCGGGTCGTGGTGGACGCCACCCAGTCCTCCGGCCCGAACTCCGATGTCGGCGCGACACCGCGCAGCGCCGCAATGGCCGCGCCACCCCGATAGAACTGGTGCGGCTGGTTGGGCGGCAACACCGTCGGTCGCACCCCGTCGAGCACGGGATCGACGGCGGGCGTAGAAGGGTTCACTGGGATTTTTCTCCAGATCCTCGGGCGATCAGGTGCACGGGCAGCGTGACGCGGTGTGGTGGCGAGTTGTCCCCGGCCAGCCGGGCGAACAGCAGGTCGGCGGCTGCCCGGCCCAGTGCCGTGGTGTCGTGGGCGATCACGCTGATCGGCGGGTTGAGCAGGTCGGCCAGTTCGAAGTCGTCGAAGCCGACCAGCGCGGGCCGGCGCGCCCGGTTGGCCAGCGCGCGCAGCACCAGCACGGTGATCCGGTTGTTGCCGGTGACCAGCGCGGTGGCCGGGTCGGCGCGTTCCATGGTGCGCCGCAACGCATCCAGGATGGTCCGCTCGTCGTGCGGGCCCATCGCAACCAGGTCCTCGTCGAACTTGAGCCCGGCCCGCGCGTAGCCCTCGCGGAAGCCACGGAGCCGCTCGCTGGCCGTGAAGATCGTTGGCGCGTCACCGAAGAACGCGATCCGCCGGTGGTCGTGCCGGGCCAGGTGGGCCACGGCCTGCACGGTGCCGTCCAGGTTGTCCACCAGCACGGTGTCCGCGACGATGTCGCCCGCAGGCCGGTCCAGGAACACCACCGGCAGCCCGGCGTGGATCTCCGGCACCAGGTAGCCGTGCCGCAGCCCGGCCGGCACCACCAGCAGCCCGTCCACCCGGCGGGCGCAGAACTCCAGTGCCAGCTCGCGTTCCCGCTCCGGGTCCTCATCGGACGATCCGGTCAGCACGTGCCGGTCGTACTGCCGGGCCACCTCCTCGACCGCCCTGGTGAGCATGGAGTAGAAGGGGTTGGCCACGTCCTCCAGCAGCACGCCGATGGTGCCGGTGGACGACCCGCGCCGCAGGTTGCGGGCGCCGAGGTTGCGCCGGAACCCGAGCTGGTCGATCGCGGCCAGCACTCTGGTCGCGGTCCCGGGATGCACGCCGGCCTCGCCGTTGACCACTCTGGAAACCGTTTTCAGGCTCACGCCGGCCAGTCGGGCCACGTCGTTCATGGTGGCTCGTTTGATTCGGCCGTGGCCCGAGCTGGACAACGTTGTCATTGACGTGGGATTGCACACCCAGCGTGCCGACTTGTCAACCTGAGTCAGGACTACCAGTACGAAAGGGTGTCCAGAAGCGGACAAGCTCGCACTTATGCCTTGACGACGGGCCGTCACTCGCCGATTGTGACCGCGCACGCACCGTTCGGTAGACAAGGTTGTCAACGGGCGACAGCGAGCGGAGCGGGATGGAAGGCGAGGGTTGACATGCGGCGAAGGTCGAACTCGTTAGGCAGTGGCCGAGCTACCGGCGGAGTCACTGGCAGGGGCTTGTTACGCGGCAGCGGTGTCCTGCTCACCGCGCTCGCGTTGGCGGCCGGATCGACGGCGGTCGCCGTCTCGGCGCCACAGGCGAAGACGGCGGTACCGGATCTGGCCCAGAACGTGGACACGTTCCTGGGCACCCAGCCCGGCGCGGCGGACCAGGGCACCGGTGGCGGCGCCGGCAACAACTTCCCGGGCGCGGACGTGCCGTTCGGCATGGTGCAGTGGAGTCCGGACACGGTGGCGACACAGCCCGGCGGCTACTCCTACCAGGACAACCGGATCATGGGCTTCAGCATGACCCACCTGTCCGGCGCGGGCTGCTTCACCTACCAGGACATTCCCTTCATGCCGGTGGTCGGCCAGGTCACCGACTCCCCGGCGACCGACCCGATGCGCTACGTCTCGACGTTCTCGCACGCCAACGAAACGGCCGGCCCCGGCTACTACGGCGTGACGCTGGACAGCGGCGCCAAGGTCGAGCTGACCACGACGCAGCGCACCGGCTCCGGCCGGTTCACCTACCCGGCCGGCCAGCCGGCCACGTTGCTGGTAAACGCGTCCGGATCGATCAGCGGCACCACCGACTCGAACGTGACCATCGGCAAGAACTCCATCAGCGGCTGGGCCGACAGCGGCATGTTCTGCGGCGCCGGTGACCACTACCGGGTGTACTTCGACGCCGTGTTCGACCAGAACTTCGCGTCCGTCGGCACCTGGCACAACGGCGCGGTGACCCCGAACAACACCACCCAGAACGGTGGCCGGTCGGCAAGTCCCGCCGTGGCCAGGGCGAACGCGGCGCAGGCCAGGGCGACGGTGGGCGGCAAGGCCACCCCGAACGCCACCGTGGTGCCGAACGTGACCGTGTCCGGTCCGGGCAGCGGTGCCTTCGTCACGTTCAACAGCACCACGAACCCGGTCGTCAACGTCCGTGTCGGCCTGTCCTTCACGTCGGCGGCCGGCGCGAAGAGCAACCGGACCACGGAGAACGGCAGCAGGACGTTCGACCAGGTCGCGGCGGCGGCCCGGTCGGCGTGGAACACCAGGCTGAACGAGGTCCAGGTGACCGGCGGCTCGACCGACCAGGTCAAGACCTTCTACAGCAGCCTGTACCACGCGCTGTTGCAGCCCAACGTGTTCTCCGACGACAACGGCCAGTACGCCGGCTTCGACGGCCAGGTGCACACGGTGGCCAAGGGCCACGCGATCTACACGAACCTCTCCGGTTGGGACATCTACCGTTCGGAGAGCCAACTGTTGGCCGTGCTCGCGCCGGCCGAGATGTCCGACATCGCCAACTCGATGATCCAGTTCGCCCAGCAGGGCGGCGCATGGGACCGCTGGACGGTGGCCAACGACTTCACCGGCGTGATGAACGGCGATCCGTACCACATCATCGTGGCCAACGCGTATGCCTTCGGCGCCAAGAACTTCGACGCCAAGACCGCGGAACTGCTGATGCTCAAGGGCGCCACCCAGGCGACCGACGGCAGCACCGGCTACGTGGAACGGCCGGGCCTGGCCAACTACGAGAAACTGGGCTACGTCCCCGGCGCGGCCGCCGACACCCTGGAGTACACCACCGCCGACTTCGCCATCGCCCAACTGGCGCAGCGGCTCGGCGACTCGGCCACGTTCAACGAGATGATGCAGCGGGCGCAGAACTGGCAGAACCTCTACAACCCGGCCACCGCGTACCTCCAGCCGCGCAACTCGGACGGGTCGTTCAACGCGGGCTTCGACCCGGCCAGCCCCAACGGTTTCGTCGAGGGCAACGGTGCCCAGTACGTGTGGATGGTGCCCTACGACCCGGCTGGCCTGTTCACCGCGCTGGGCGGCAACCAGGCGGTCAACCAGCGCCTGGACACCTTCTTCACCAAGCTGAACGTGGGCACGCAGCAGCCGTTCGCGTTCCTGTCCAACGAGCCGACGCTGGAAACCCCGTGGCTCTACAACTACGCGGGCGCGCCGTACAAGACGCAGGCCGTCGTGCGCCGGGCGGAGAGCCAGTTGTTCAACTCCAGCCCGTCCGGCCTGACCGGCAACGACGACCTCGGCGAGATGGCCTCGTGGTACGTGTGGTCGGCGATGGGCCTCTACCCGGAGATCCCGGGCCGGGCCGAACTGCTGGTGGGCAGCCCGCTGTTCACCCAGGTCAGGATCGCCACGCCGGACGGCCGCAAGTTCACGATCAACGCGCCCGGCTCGTCGGCCACCACCCAGTACGTGACAGGCCTGAAGGTCAACGGCGCCACCAGCACCAGGGCGTGGCTGCCGGAGTCCTTCGCGCAGCAGGGCGGCACGCTGGACCTCACGCTGTCCGCCACGCCGGACACCACGTGGGGCGCGGCAGCGGCCGACCAGCCGCCGTCGTTCCGGCAGGGTGAGCAGACCGCGGTCCCGTTCGTGAACCCGTCCCGACTGGTGATCGCCCCCGGCGGCACCGACCACGCCGCCATCGGCGCGCAGGACCTGTCCGGCAAGGGCGTCAGCGTGGCCTGGACGGCGACCCCGCCCGCCGGGATCACACTGTCCGCGTCGTCCGGCACGGTCGCCGTGCCCGGCGGCCAGAAGATGGGCACCGACGTTCAGGTGTCGGTCGCGCCGGGCACCGCGTTCGGGACGTACCACATCCCGGTCGCGGTGAGCGGCCCGAGCGGTGCGCTGTCGGCCAGTTCGCTGACCGTGCTGGTCGCCATTCCGGGCAGCATCGAGGCGGCCTACGACAACGTCGGCATCTCGCCGGACAACAACACGTCCGTGGCCAACTTCGACGGTGACGGCTTCGCCTACTCGGCCAACGGGCTGGCCGCGGCCGGTGTCACCCCGGGCAGCACGCTGACCGCGAACGGCGTCGGCATGACCTTCCCTGGCTCGTCCGTCGGCGACCCGGACAACGTCCAGGCGCTGGGACAGACGGTGAACCTGCCGAACGCGTCGTCCACCGCGACCAAGCTGGAACTGGTGGGCAGCGCGACCAACGGCAACACGGCCGGCACATTGACCATCACCTACACCGACGGCACCACCCAGTCCGCGACCATCGGCTTCTCGGACTGGACCCTCGGCGGTGGCGGCGGTTCGCTGGCGTTCGGCAACCAGCTCATGGTGAGCACCCCCTACCGGAACATGACATCGGGAGGTAGCCAGCAGATCGGCACCGATCTGTTCGCCACCACGCCGATCGCCCTCACGGCCGGCAAGACCGTGCAGAGCGTGACCCTGCCGGCCAGCACCAGCGGCGGCGGCATGATCCACGTGTTCGCACTCGGCGTCGGCTGACGTCGACGGTCCGGGCCCGGCT
>DASXXM010000676.1:0-17754 GCA_036503065.1 Pseudonocardiaceae bacterium
GTCCTGGAATTCCTCCGCGGACAGCCATTCCCGCTCGGTCACGCACAACTGGCGCAACATCGCGATGTGGGTCGGCGGCCCGCCGAACCCGAGACAGCCGATGCGCCCCCACTGTTTCGCGATCGTGCCCAGCCCCACCCGCGCCAGCGGAGTTTCGGCCGTCACTGGTTGCCGTGGGCCGGCGTGAGTTCGGCGGGAAATTCCCGGGCGATGTCCGGGCCGATGTCGGCCATGAGCTGGACGTCGGCGGGTGCGGAGCGGACGGTCGCGCTGCCGGCCGGCTGGGAGCGCTCGGCGTCGTGCACACAGACGAACGGCACTTCGGACACGAGAGCTCCCTGCGTTGTCAGAGCGTGGCCGGCGCGGGTGCGTCCAGGACCTCGGACAGCGTGCGCAGCGTGTCGGACCGTACTCGGTAGTAGATCCAGGTGCCGCGTCGCTCGCCGTCGATGATGCCGGCTTCGCGGAGAACCTTGAGGTGGTGGGAGATGGTCGGGCCGGTCAGATCGAAGGCGTCGGTCAGGTCGCAGACGCAGGCTTCGCCGTCAGCGTGCGAGGCGATCAGCGACAGCAACCGCAGTCGCACCGGGTCCGCGATCGCTTTGAACACCCGCGCCAACTCTGTCGACTGGGCCGCGCTCAACGGGGCACGCAGCACGGGCGAGCAGCACGGCACCCCCTGATTTGACATGTCTCTATATTGACAGGTATCGAGACAGCGTGCAATCTGAGACCGCCCTGATTTGATGACGGTCTATACAGGAGGACGGCATGTCCCGTGTGCAACTGGCGCTGCGAGTCGGTGACCTGGACGCTTCGATCAAGTTCTATACCAAGCTGTTCGGTGTAGAACCGGCCAAACTGCGTCCCGGCTACGCCAATTTCGCCGTCGAGGAACCGGCACTCAAGCTGGTGTTACTGGCCGGCAAGCCGGGCCAGGCGACGGTGCTGGACCACCTCGGTGTCGAGGTCGAGTCGGCCGACCGGGTCGCTGAGGCGACGGACCGGTTGGCGGCACTGGGTTTGTTCACCGACGTCCGGCATGACACGACCTGTTGCTACGCCGTCCAGGACAAGGTGTGGGTACACGCCCCCGGCACCGAACCGTGGGAGGTGTACGTGGTCAAGTCCGACTCGCCCACCTACGGCACAGACCCCGACCTGGCGGCAGCCGAGTGCTGTGCCGACACGGAGTCCGCCGCCACACCCGCCGACTGTTGCTGACTGCCCAGTGCGGAGGCAGATCGATACACGTGAGGTCGACGAACACCCGCCGCCGCACCGCCGACCGCTCACGGCCAGCCTCTTGCCATAGCAAATAGCAAACAGCAAATAGCAAATAGCAAAGCACTCATCGGGCAACCACTCGTGATCGGGGCAACCGCTCGCCGCCGCCGCCGAACCACATGTGCTATAGCACGCAGCAAACAGCATGGCCGCCGGCTGCATAGGTGGGCGATGTTGGCCAACCTGCTGACGGCCCCGGCTCGGCTGATGGCCCCGGCGCGGACGGAGATCGATGCACGTGAGGTCGGCGGACACGCCGCAGCTCCACCGCCGTCCGGTCGCAGAATTCAGAAGCGCCTTCGTGCTATAGCAAACAGCACACGGCGCGACGAGTCCAACAACTGATCGGGCAACACTTGTGATCAGGAAACCACCGCCACCGCCACGCTATGTGTTGTAGCAAACAGCAAACAGCAAACAGCAAACAGCAAACAGCAAACAGCACATCGCACCGAGTCCGACAACTCATCAGGCAAACACTGCACCGAGTCCAGCAACTCATCGGCAACGCTCGTGGTCGGGCGACCCGCCACCGTCGCCCGCCGAGCCCAAGTGCTATAGCACGCAGCAAACAGCATACGGCAACGAGTCCGACAACTCATCGGGCCACCGCTCGTGATCGGGCAATTGCCCGCCACCGCCGCACCCGAACTCTATGTGCTATAGCACGCAGCAAACAGCATATTTGCCGGCTGTGTGGGTGGGTGTTGGCGAACCTGATGTGGGTGCCGCCGTTGCGATCAGGGTGATCCGCCGCCTCTACCCGAGGTGCTCGTCGGGATTCCGCGAGCAGGAGTCGGAGTTCGTCAACGAGCGTCGCGGTGGGGACGGATTGGTCCTGGGACAGGGCGCGGGTGTCGGCTTCGAGGGCGTCGCGATGCTGGCCGAATTGGTCACCACATCTGCCCGCGTCGCCCGCCCTGGCCAGCTACGAGAACCTACGCAAGCCGAGGTGCAGTCCCTCAAGCGCCTCGCCCACACGACCGGCGAAGCGATGCCGACCCTCTCGCCGCCGGACACGATCTTTCAGTCGGTGAGCTCGGGAATTGTGCCCACGGCGCCGTAGATGTTGGATTCGGCGGCATGTGTGTCGCTGACGGGGGTGTCGGGTCGCCACAGCGGCAGTAGCACCAGACCGGGCTCGACCAGGCGGTAACCGTCCAGGAACGGGCGGATCTCCGCCACGGTGCGCCACAGAGCGGGTGTGGTCGACTGGGCATAGGCGGCCAGAAACCGCGCCACCTGCTCGTCGGAGAGGCTGACCTGGCTGGCATGGGAGATCGCCAGGTGGCTGCCCGGTGCGCAGGCGTCCCCGTAAGCACTCAGGACGCCGGCCGGGTCGTCGGCATCGGGCAGGAAGTGCAGGATGCCGACGGCCAGCACCGCGACCGGCCGGCTGAAGTCCAACAAGTCGGCCACGGTGGGCGCGGACAGCACCGCGTCGGGGTCCCGGATGTCGGCCTGCGTCACGCTGACCTGCGGCTCGTCACCCAACATGCCGCGGGCGGCATGCACCGCGACCGTTTCGTAGTCCACGTACGCCACCCGCGCGACGGGATTGTGCCGGAGCGCGATCTCATGCACGTTGCCCACGGTCGGAATCCCCGAGCCAAGGTCGAGGAACTGGTCCACACCCCGCTGCGCCAGGAACCGCACCGCCCGCCCCAAGAATGCCCGCTGAATCCGGGCCCCCTGCCGAATGTAGGGCCACGCCGCCTCGGCAGCGTCGGCCGCCGCCCTGTCGGCCGCGAAGTTCGCCCCACCACCCAGAAAGTAGTCATACATCCGAGCGACGTTCGGACGGGTCACATCCGGCTCATCCCGCCGCGTGTTCGTCACCCGCGCCACCACCTTCCCCTGCCGGGCCACGACCGGACCCGCCCCGGACGATTGTCGCAGTGCCGCACCCGTACCGCGATCAGGATCGGCCCGCATGGCTTGGCAGGCTTGTTGAGTGGCGGCCCGGTCGTCTTCGTAGGAGGAGGCGGCGGTACCTGCGTGCGGCGCCGAACGAGCCGGTCTCCTGGGCCGGCTTCACCCATCTCGGTGCCTGACCGCGACCCGATCAGGCGGCGAGGGTGGCGTAGCGGCCGTTGTCCTGGAGCAGGGTGGTGTGGGTGCCGGTTTCGATGACGTGGCCGTGGTCGAGGACGGCGATCTGGTCGGCGTTGCGCACGGTGGACAGGCGGTGGGCGATGGTGATGGTGGTTCTGCCCTCGGACAGGGCCTCGAATGCCTGTTGCACCGCCCGTTCGGTTTCGGTGTCCAGGGCGCTGGTGGCTTCGTCCAGGATCAGTACGCGTGGGTTGCGCAGCAGGGTGCGCGCGATGGCGATGCGTTGTTTCTCGCCGCCGGAGAATCTGTGGCCTCGTGAGCCGACCATGGTGTCGTAGCCGTCGGGGAGGGTGCTGATCAGGTGGTGGATCTGGGCGGCCCTGGCGGCGTCCTCGATGTCCGCGTCGGTCGCGGTGGGTTGGGCGTAGCGGAGGTTTTCGCGGACCGTGGTGTGCAGTAGGTAGGTTTCCTGGCTGACCATGCCGACGATCTGGACCAGGTCGGCCAGGCGTAGCCGGCGGATGTCGATGCCGTCGATGGTGATAGCGCCGTGGGTGGGGTCGTAGAGGCGGGCGACCAGCGAGGCGAGGGTGGTCTTGCCCGATCCGGTCTCGCCGACCAGTGCCATCGTCGTGCCGGCCGGCACGTCCAGGGTGGCGTGCGCGACGGCGGGTGTGTCGGCGCCGGGGTAGGTGAAGTCGACATGTTCGAAGCGGACGTGGCCGGCGACCCGGGCCGGGTCGATGTCGATCGGGTCGGTGGGGTCGTCGATCTCGACGGGCAGGTCGAGATACTCGAAGATCCGGGCGAACAGTGCCAGTGAGCTGATCACCGAGACGCTGGTGTTGAGCAGTCCGGTCAGCGGCCGGAACAGGGCGTTCTGCAGGCTGGTGAAGGCGATCAGGGTGCCGATGGTCATCGTGCCCGCGGTGATGGGCAGGCCTGCGGACAGGTAGATGATCGCCGGGATCGCCGCGAACATGATGCTCAGCCAGGCCATTCGCCAGCGGCCGGCGAGGCTGGACCGCAGTTCCAGGTCGATCAGGGTGGCCGAGGACCGGGTGAACCGCTCGACCAGGGACGGGCCGGTGCCCATCGTCTTGGCCAGTTGGACGCCGTTGATCGACAGGCCCTCCTCGATGGTGACGTTGAGGTTGGCCAGTTCGCGCTGCTGCTCGGTGGTGATCGCGCGCCGCATCCTGGCCACTTTGCGGGTCAGGTAGGCCGCGGGCGGCATGACGACCAGTGAGATCAGGGACAGCCGCCAGGACAGCGCCGCCATGGCGACCGCGGTGGCGATGGCCGTGGTCAGGTTGGCGGCGATCGACGTGGCCGTCGAGGTGACCACGGATTCCATGCCGCCGATGTCGTTGGTGATCCGCGACTGCACCTCACCGGTGCGGGTACGGGTGAAGAAGGCGATCGACTGTCGTTGCAGGTGACCGAAAACGCTGGTGCGCAGGCCGTGCATGAGCTGCTGGCCGACCTTTGTGGACAGCCACGTCTGCACGACGCCCAGTGCCGAGGTGAGCGCGGCCACCGCGACCATGCCGGCCACCAGCAACACCAGCAGCCGGACGTTCTTGTCCGGCAGCGCGGTGTCGATCACCGCCCGCAACAGGAACGGGGATGCCAGGCCGACGACCGAGGACGCCACGATGATGACGGTGACGATCGACAGGGGCCATCGGTAGGGCAGGAACAGGCGTCCGATTCGGCGTAACGACACCTCGCGTGCCTGCGCCTTCTCGACCGCGGTGACGGTCCTGGGGTTGCGGGAGCGGCCGGCTCTGCCGGTCTCGTGGTCCGTGTTGGGGGGTGCCAAGGGTGTGCCCTTCGTTCGGTTAATGAGGTAGCCTCACTATGAGGCTACAACAGGATCGATTGGTAGGCTATTCCCTGTGAGTGCGGAGACGACGGGAGATCGAGACGACTCGCTGTCCGACGCGGTCCGGTCGGTCGCCCGCCTGCTGCGGCAGGCGTCGGCGGAGTCGCTGGCCCGCTGGGACCTGACTCCGTCACAGTTCCGCGCGCTGCGGGTGTTGCTGCGCCATGGGGACATGCGGCCGTCGGAACTGTCCGAGCACCTGCGCATCGCGCCCCGGTCCACTACCGAGGTGCTGGACGGACTCGAGGCCAAGGGACTCGTCGAACGCAGGCCCGACCCGCATGACCGGCGCGCCACCCTTGTCGTCCCGACCGAGCGCGGCACCGATGTCGCCGCGGACATCCGGTCGGCCAGCGGTAGCGAGGCGGAGCGCGTGTTCGATCCGCTCAGTCCGACGGACCGGGCTCAGCTCGCCCGCATCCTGCGCAAGCTGGTGGACTGACGTTGGCACAGGACAAAAGTGAGGCCACCCGGCCCATGGCCGGATGACCTCACTCCACCATCTTCAGGACGTGCCTAGATCGGGCGCCACATGAACTCGCCGCTCTGCGCGCAGCTCCACTGGATGACCCAGGCGCCCAGGTCCTTCCTGGCGCCGCCGACCGCGACGCACTTGCCGCTGTTGAGGTTCACCAGCTGGTAGGCACCCGCGAACAGCGTCGAGGTCGCCGGCACCAGGGTGAAGATCTGGTCGGCGGTGCCCTGGCAGGTGAACACGAAGGCCGCCGCCCCGTCGGCGCCGGAGCCGCCGGAGATGGACAGGCACTGGCCGTTGTGTTCGTCGATGAGCTCGTAGCTGTTACCGCTGGTGTTCACGGTGTCCCAGAAGATGGTGTTGTCGTTGCCGCACCCCTCCTGGCGTGCCGCGCCCCGCGATTCCGGGTCGTAGGCCAGGCACAGATTGCTGTTGGCGTCGACCCACCGGTAGCTGCCGTTGACGATGGAGCCGGCCGGCGAGGCGTGCGACACGCCTGCGGCGTTCGCCGGAGTCCCGGTGAGGACCATGGCCAGGGCCGAAGCGATGGCCAAGGCCGCGCCTAGGCGGGCCAGGCCACGTCGACGTCGGGTTGCGATGAGCATTCCTACTCCTCCTGGTGGGTGCTTGGGCGGAGGTGAGCGTGGCAGACCCGACGGGACAACAAATGGGACACCAGACGGGACACGACGCGGCCACCGCGCCACCGAACGGGTGAGAAGTGATCGGTCTGTCCGACGTCCGACCCACCATTCGGCCGCGTCCCGAACGTGATTCGCCGGATGGGTAGCCTCTGAGGCGATCCTGGAACTGGTGAGGGGGCCCGGCCGTTGACTGCAACGCTCCAGTGGCTTCGCGTGTCCACGCGGGCGGTGCTGCCGGTACGGAAGAACCAGGAGCCGTTGACCGGGTGGCCCGCGCTGTGGCGACGGGCCGGCATGGCGTTGCCCGTGGTGTTCTTCGCGCTCTACACGGCGTCGTCGCTACTGCGCGATCACCACCTCGGCACCGCAGGCTACGACCTGGGCATCTTCGATCAGGCCGTGCAGTCGTACGCGCACCTCGACGCGCCGATGACGCCGCTGAAGGGACCGGGCTTCAACCTGCTCGGCGATCACTTCAGCCCGATCCTGGCGTTGCTCGCCCCGCTGTACCGGATCTGGCCGGACCGGCGGCTGCTGCTGGTGGCGCAGGCCCTGCTGCTGGCGGTCTCGGTCGTACCGGTGGTCGGCGTGACCGCGCGGAAACTGGGCCACTGGGCCGGTTTCGCGGTGGGCGTGGCCTACGGCCTGTCCTGGGGCATCCAGGGCATGGTCGGCTACGACTTCCACGAGGTGGCCTTCGCCATCCCGCTGTTGGCGTTCGCCATGGCCGCCCTCGCCGAGAACCGCTACCGGGCCGTCGCGGTATGGGCGCTGCCGCTGTTGCTGGTCAAGGAGGACATGGGGCTGACGGTCGCGGCGATCGGGCTGGTGCTGGTGCTGCGGCGGCAGTGGCGGCTCGGTGCCGGGCTCACGGTGGCGGGTATCGGGACGTTCCTGCTGACCACGCTGGTGATCATCCCGCACCTCGACCATCTGTTCCACACCTACCGGTACTGGAGCGTGGTCGGCTCGGCCAAGTCGAACACTGCCCCTGCGCCCGGCATCGGGCAGTTGCTGCGGCTGCTGGTCGACCTGCCGCGGGACGCGGTGACGCCGACCGGCAAGCTGACCATGCTGTTGTGGCTCTTCGGGATCGTGGCGTTCGTGGTGTTCCGGTCGCCGCTGCTGCTGGTCGCCGTGCCCACCCTGCTGTGGCGGCTGGTGTCGACCAATCCGGCCTACTGGAGCATCGGGCAGGTGCACTACAACGCCGTGCTCATGCCGATCGTGTTCGTGGCGTTCGCGGACGCGGTGGCCTCGTTGCGGTCTGGCCGGTGGCGGCTGCTGCGCGGCTGCGGCCGGATCGCGGTGCCGGTGGTGCTGGCGGTCGCTCTCCTTGCGCTGCCTCGGTTCTCGCTGTGGGACCTGACTCGGGCGGCCACCTATCGGGCGGACCCGCACGCCGCCGCGGCCAGGGCGCTGGCCGGCCGGATTCCCAGCGGTGCCGAGGTGTCGGCCAGCAACTACCTGGTGCCGGTGGTGGTGGACCGCTGCGTGACGGTCCTGTTCCCGAACGTCCATCGGGTGCCGGTGGACTACGTGCTGGTGGACACGACCAACCTCTACGGCGTGCCGCTGCCGCACGACCAGCAGGAGGCATACCTGATCGCCCTGCCCGGCCAGGGCTACCACCTGATCGGCCAGGCGGACGGGATCGAACTGTTCCAGCGCGACCGTTGACACAAGAGCCATTGACAGCAGATCGGCGGCCCGATGATCCACCGGGCCGCCGATCCAGGTACTACAGCGTGTCGACCAGTACGGCGCTGCCGGCCGGCACGGTGACCGTGACCTTGGTGCCGAAGACCGGCATCACGTGCGGTACCGGATGGAACGCGCCGCTCGCGCTGACCGCGGCACCGCCGATCGTGATGGCCGTCGACCCGAGCGACGGGGCCGTCATGGTGAACGCGGCGGCGATGAGGGCGAACGATGGCAACGTGATGGTGGCGGTGACCGGGGTCGCGCCCTTGTTGTTCACGAACACGTTCCGGCCGATGCCCCACGAGGTGACGTCCGGCGAGCCGTTCACCGATGCCGAGTGGTACGCGCCGGTGCCGGCCATGACCCAGAGCAGTTCGCCGTAGTAGACGCCCTGCACGCCGGTGACCGTGTTGCCGGAGAACGTGATCGGCGTGTACTTCGACGTACCGCCGCCGTGGAAGTTGATGCCGACGCCGCCGTGCGCGGCGATGCCGGACATGTAGTCCAGCGACCACAGGGACGCGGCGGCCGTGTCACTCACGCCGGTCGCGCCACCGTTGAAGAACGAGTTGGTCTCGGTCATCCGCCACGTGCCTATCCCGCTGGCCTGTTGCGCCTTCTGCATCGCGGCTTCGGTCTTCTGCAGCTTCCCGCCGGGGGCGTTGGAGGCCATCATCTCGGGGATGTTCGCGTTGGCGGCGCTGTCGATGTAGGTGTGGTCGGACAGGATGGTCAGGCTGTTGGCCTTCTGGTCAAGGCCGAACGTGGTGTCCCACTGTGTGCCCTTGGCCTGGCCGGGGCCGTCGAACGTCACGTCGGGAGCGACCGCCTTGATCGCGCCGACATACTGGCTGAACGCGGCCTCGTACTGGGCCTGGGTGTCGTAGAAGTCCGGTTCGTTGCCGATCTCGAACGCCTGCAGGCTGTTGCCGAGGGCCTGTGCGGCGAACTGCGCCTCGGACGCGGCGTTGGCCGACGTGTTGAGCTTCAGGTCGATGCCGTAGATGACCTTCCAGTGGGTGGCGCGCAGGAAGCCGGCGAGCTTCGTCACGTCGGACGGGGCGACCTCGAGGATGTTGCCGCCCGCGCCCGCGGCGTTCCAGTTGACCCGGTCGACCTGGTTGCCGCCGATGCGGATCACGTTCGGACCGAGCAGCCGGAACAGGTTGACCAGGTTCGTGTTGCTCGTGTCGAACAGGTCGGCGCCGACCTCGTTCTTTTCGTAGCTGAAGCCGGCGAAACCGTTGCCGACCTGGCTGCCCCGCGCCGAGTCCACCGACACGGTCACCGGGGTGCCGGTGGGTGGCGATGCCGCGAATGCCGAGGCGCCACCGAAAACCGTTGCCGACACGACTACCGCGGCGACGACCCCCAGTGCGGATTTCCGCATAGCACTTCCTCCTTGTGGTGCGAGAGATTGGGCGCTACCGGTAATTCATGTATATGAACATGTATTTCTACATGTCAACCGTCATATACATGACATCCTGCCGAAACGTAGCCTTGGGTGTCACGGCTGTCAACGGGCCGCGTGACGAGTCCGACCGATCGCTCGGCCGGTTGGTGCATCTGCCAACCGACCACGGAGACTTTCCACGGACATGTCACCACCGACCGCGAGGAGCACGCTGGTGGACGGGATCGCGGCGCTGACCGGCGTGCTTGCGGGTCTGGGTATGGGCTACGTGTTGCAACGGGCCCAGTTGTGTTTCCACGCCACCTTCGACGGTGTGCTGCGGCGCCGGTTCCTGCTGGCCCGTGGGTGGTTGCTGGGCGTGGCGATCGCCGCGGTCGGCCTGTCCGCGGTGTTTCTGACGCCGTTGGGTGGCCGGCTGAATCAGGGGCTGCCGTTCGTGCCGGTGGCGAACGCGGTGGGCGGTGTGGTCATCGGGGTCGGCATGGCGGTGGCCAGCAGTTGCGTGTCCGGCCTGTTCTACAAGCTCGGCGCCGGCATGCTCGGCTGTGTCGCCGGGTTGGCAGGCTGGGCGGGTGGCGAACTCGTGGCCCGCCGAATCGTGGTGCCGGGGCCGACGGTGCTGTCCGGCGGCGCCGGGGCGACGATCCCCGGGCTGCTCGGCCTGCCCCGGCTCGCCGTGGCGCTGGTCTTCCTCGCGGTCACCGTCGTCGTGCTGTGGCGTTGGCGGATTCATGAGCGCCCCGAGCACGGCTGGCAGTGGGGCTGGCCGGTGACCGGCGTCGCACTGGGCGCGGTCACCGTGGCCGGCTGGGTGTTGGCCGGGTTGGGGCACTCGTCGTTCGGTCCGAGCACCGTCGGCGCGGTCGCGAGTATCGCCGCCGGCACACCGAACTGGTGGCTCGTCGCGTTTCTGGTGGGGATCGTCGGCGGTGCCGCGGTGGCGGCGCGGACCGCGGGCGGGTACGCGCTGCGGGGCGAACGTCCGGTCCGTTACGTCCAGTTGGTCGTCGGTGGGTTTCTGCTCGGCGCGGGCGGCTGGATCGCGGGTGGCTGCAATCTCGGCCACGGCCTGTCCGGGGTCGCTCAGCTCAACGTGTCCTCGTGGGTGGTGGTCGTGGCCATCGTGGCCGGGATCGGCGCGACCCGTGTCGCTCGTGCGCGGGTTTCGCGCGTCAGCTGAACGCCAGTTGCCGTCGGATGCGGTCGGCGTCGGCGGTTCTGTCCTGCGCTTCGTACAGTGCCAGCGCGCGCTGCCATGCGGTGCGCGCCTCGCCGTCCTCGCCGAGTGCGGTGTGCGTGTGGCCGAGTCGGTCCAGCGTGGCGGCTTCCTGGTAGGTGTGGCCGAGGTCGTGCAACACGTCCAGTGCCTGGGCGTAGTACTCCTTGGCCTCCGCGTGGTGGCCGAGTTGGCTGCCGATGTAGCCGAGGCTGTCCAGCGTGTTGGCCTCGCCGGGACGGCTGGCATGGCGGCGGAACAGGGCCAGCGCGGCCGCACAGTGCGCGCGGGCCTGCTCGTAGTCGCCCACCCGCGCGCTGTACCAACCGACCGCGTTGAGTTCCCTTGCCTGCCACACCGGCCGGTCCAGCGTCTGGTAGAGGGGCAGCGCGCGGCTGGAGTGCGCCAGCGCCTGTTGGTCGTCGCCCTGTTGTTCCCAGGCCCAGGCGAGCGAATGGTGGGCGTGCGCCTGGGCCGCCACGTCGCCCGCGCTCTCGGCCAGGGTCAGCGCCGCATAGAGATGCGCAAGGGCTTGCGCGTGCATGCCGGCCACGGCGCAGGCGTGACCGAGGCGCCTGCGGGCCAGGATCTGGTTTGCCGGATCGTCCTGTTCCTGCGTCGCGGCCAGGCCGGTCGTCCACGCCGTGAGCGCGCCGTCGGTGTGGCCACGGCGCCAGTGGAAGGTGTCCGTCGTCCACGCGAGTTGCCAGGCCGGGGCGTACCAGTGCCGTTCGGCGGCCACGCGTTGGGTGGCCAGCAGGTTGGGGTGTTCCGCGGTGAACCACGCCATGGCCGCGGCCTCGTCGGGCAGGGTTTCCGTGCGCGCGCCGGGAACGGCGTCGCCGAGTTCGATCGGCGGCCGGTGTCGGTCCAGCAGCCGGTCACCGGCGGACGCGGTGCGCAGGTAGTGGTCGACCAGCCGCCGCAGGCCGTCGGCGCCGCTGTCGGCACGGTCGGCGGCGTACCTCCGGACCAGGTCGTGCATCCGGTAGCGGCCCGGGTTCGGTTGCTGCAAAAGATAAGCGTTCTCCAGTTCGCGCAGCAGCGTGCTGGTCCGGCCGGGGTCCAGCGCGGTGAGCGACGCGGCGGCGTGCAGGCCGATGTCCGGCCCCGGCACCAGGCCGAGCGGTCCGAACACCGTTGCCGCGTCAGGGGAAAGGGCCTGGTACGACCAGGAGAGCACGGCCCGCAGGTTGGTCTGCGGATCACCGCCGTCCAGGGCGTCCAGCGGACTTGCCTGGCCGGTCAGCGCGTCGGCCAGTGCCGACAGCGGGAAATCGGGATGGGCGGTGGCGTGCGCCGCGATGATGCTGATCGCCAGTGGCAGTCCCGCGCAGAGGGACAGCAGTTCGCGCACGGCGGTCGGGTGGGCGGCCAGCCGGTCCGCGCCGAGATAGCGGGCCAGCAGTTCGCGGGACTCGGCCGCCGCGAGGACGTCCAGATCCAGGGCGTGCGCGCCGTGTCCGGTGAGCAGCCCGGTGAGCCTGCGGCGGCTGGTGACCAGGGCGACGCACGTAGCGCTGCCCGGCAACAGGGGCGTCACCTGGGCGGTGTCCGCGGCATTGTCCAGCATGATCAGCATGCGTTTGTCGGCGACCAGGCTCCGGTACATCCCGACCTGGGCGTTCAGGTCGGTGGGAACGGTGTCGACGCCGAGTGCGTCGAGGAATCCACGTATCGCGGTCGCGGGGGACATCGGCTGGCCCGCCGGGTCGAAGCCGCGCAGGTCGACGTGCAACTGCCCGTCGGGAAACCGGTCCACGTGCAGATGCGCCCACTGCAACGCCAGCCAGGTCTTGCCGATGCCGCCCGTGCCGCCGATCGCGGAGATCGCCATCGTCGTGCCCGCCTGCGCGTCCAGCATGTCGGTGAGCGCGGCGAGTTCGGCCGTGCGGCCGGTGAACAGCCGTGGTGGGGCCGGCAACTGGCGCGGCCGGGGGAGTCGTGCCGGCCGCGGCGCGGCCGCCGGGGCGTCCAGTGCCAGGTCCGCGGTCAGGATCTGTCGGTACAGCTTCTGCAGCGGCGGGCTCGGGTCGGTGCCCAGCCCGTCGGCCAGCAGCTCGCGCAGGCTTTGGTAGTACTGCAACGCGTCGGCCTGGCGGCCACTGCGGTAGAGGGCGGTCATGTACTGGCCGCCGAGGCGTTCGTCCAACGGGTAGGTCGCCACGCGATCCGACAGTGCGGCCAGCAGCGCGGCGTGCTGGCCCTGGCGTAGCCGGATGTCGGTGAGGTCGAGCTCGACCGCGTGGCGTTCGTTGGTCAGGGTGGCCCGGACGGCGTTGATCCACGGTGTGTCCAGGTCGGCGAAGGGCAGCCCGCGCCACAACCCGATGGCCTGCTCGAACCGTGCGGTGCGGTCGGCGTCGTCGCCTGTCCGCGCGAGCCGCACGAGTCCGCGGAACTGGTGGAGATCGACGGCCTGCTCGTCGACGTTGAGCTGGTAGCCGCCGCTGTGCCGGGTGATCGTGGCGCTGGCTGCCGGGGCCAAAGCCTTGCGCAGCAGCGATACGTACGTCTGCAGCACGCTGGTGGGCCGGTTGGGATAACGGTGCCCGGCCCACACCCGCTCCACCAGCAGGTTCGCCGACACCGTCCGGTTGGCGTCGATCAACAGGGTGGCGAGCACGCATCGCTGGCGGACCGAGCCGATATCGGCGACCGCATTGTCGATACGCAGTTCGATCTCACCGAGCAGCCGAAACTCGACCATGGTTCGATCACCCTCCGGCGAGCCCGACCGTTTCCCCGTATTCGGCTTGAATAGCCGATCCCGCGGGAGGACTCAATGTTTGCCGAAGGGTTGCATCGTTCGGTGGCGCCGGCTGGTTCAGCCGGATGTGCTCGGGATGGGTACCCGCGCCAGGCAGGACTGCCGTGCCGCGATGATGTCCGGGTCGTCCGGTGCCAATGCCAGCGCCCGGTCCAGATCGATCAGCGCCTCGTCCCACCGCTCGTCGTTCTGGTAGGCGAACGCACGGTTGTAGAGCAGCGTCGTGTCGTCCGGATTCAGGTCGACCGCCCGCCGCAGGTCCGCGATGGCCGCGTCGGGACGGCCGGTCGCACAGGCCAGCGCCGCGCGGCTGGCCAGCGCGGTGACCAGGTCCGGATCGATCGCGAGCGCGCGGTCGAACTCGGCCAGTGCCTCGGCGAAGTGTTCGCGTTCGGTGTGCGCCTGCCCGAGCACGACGTGCAGGTGCGCGTTGTCTGGATCGCGTGCCAACCCTGCCGTCGCGTCGTCCGTCGCGGCATCGAGGTCGCCCCGGTCGAGTTGGATGCCGGCGCGGTTGACGTAGGCGTCCACGAAATCGGGGTCCAGTTCCAGCGTGTAGCTGAAGTCGGCGATGGCACCGTCGGCGTCGCCGAGTTCGGCGCGCAGGTCGCCCCGGTTGTAGTACGCCTCGGGGAACGGCGGGGACAGGTTGATGGCCTGCTCGTAGTCGGCGAGCGCGTCCTCGTACCTGCCCAGCCGACGCAGCAGCGCCGCCCGGTCGAAGTAGTACTCGGCGTAGTTGGCGTCCAGCGCGATCACCGTCGTGTAGTCGGCGATGGCGTCCTCGTACCGACGGAGGGCGGCGAGGACCTGCGCGCGATTGTAGCGCAGCACCGACCGGTGCAGGGCGTGCTCGTCCGGCGCCAGTTCCCGGTCCAGGCCGGCGAGGCAGTCGTCCAGCAGGTCGAGCGCGGCGGCCGGGTTGCCCTGGTGGAATTCGATGAGTGCCAACCCGTTGCGGTTGAACGCGCTGTTGAACGCCCGCGTCGCGGGGTCGGGCAGGATGCCGGCGATGGCGACGGCCTCGTTGGCCCAGGCGCGGGCCAGCACGTGGTCACGTTGTTCCGGTTCGAAGTGCCGCGTGTAGAGCATGGCCGTGGCATAGGCCGCCTGCATGTGGATGCTCGGCGACGTGGTCTGCGTCCGCACGTCGTCGTAGAGCGGGAGCGCGTCCTGCGGGCGGCCGAGTGCGGCCAGCGCCGTGGTCATCCTGGTGGTGAATGTCCACCACTGTTCGAGGTCGGTGTCGTGGCTGACCATGGCCCGTCCGCGCGTCCCGAAATCGACCACGGCGTGGTAGTAGCAGAGGTCCACGCAGTGATCCAGCGCGCGCGCCAGTGCTGGTAGACCGGCGCCGACGGGATCGCTGCCGTGTTCGCGGTGGTACGGGATGGCGCCGATGATCAGTGAGGGCTCGCCGCGGGCGGCCAGTTCGTCGGCGCGGGCATCGTGCAACCGGGCCCGTTCGCCGCTGTCCAGCTCGTGGTACGCCGCGATGGCAGCCGGATCGTCCGTCGTGCCGTCGCTGTCCACATAGGACAGTGGCACCCCGGTCGGTGCGGCCGCGGTGCCGTCGATCCGGACACAGTACCGGTCGAGCGCGGGTTCCAGGGGCACCGCAGCGGGCCCGGCGGGCTCGGTCAGCGGCCCGGTGCCGGTGGTGATCACCACGGTCAACAGCGCCGGGTCGATGCGGCGCACCAGGACGGCGAGGAACTCGCGGTCGGTGGGATCGGCCTCGTGCACGTCGTCCACCACGAGGGCACGCGGCTGGGCCCCGCGAGCCCGCAGGTAGTCGGCGAGGAAGTCGACGAGGCCGTGGGCGATCCGCAGGGTGCGTAGCCGGGAGTAGAAGCGGGTCCGTTCCCGCGGCACCGCGAGCGAGGTCAGCGTCTCGCGGGTGGCCGGCACGACCCCGCGCAGTTCCGGTGTGGTCGCCAGCACCTCGATGTTGTGCCGGATCACCAACTCGGGCACCAGGTCCAGCGCGTCGGGCACGATCTCCCGCAGCAGCGTGCCGACCGCCGTGTACGGGCCGCGCAGCCGACGATGGGCGTTGACGACGGCGAGCGCGGGTGGCAGCGCCAACTCCGACCGGGCGCCGACGCGATCGGCGTGCAGTGGTGCCCTGACCCAATAATGTGCGGCCATTGAAATGTCCCCTATCCCACGACGTGCTGGAAGCTCGTCGTGCGCCGACGGCGCCGATCGCGGATGTTCAGCACCACGATCAGTAGAATCTGCGCCACGTTGAGGCCGACGAAGATGCCGGAGTCGAGCAGTGCGCCAAAACTGTTGCCAGGATTGAAGAATCGACCGAGCACGCCGCTCAGGAACAGGTATCCGGTCGGTACCACGACGATGACGAACGTCCCGATGGTGGCCAGGTATCCGGCGAGCATCAGCCACGCGTACCAGCGAGCCACCGCGCGATCGGTGGGATGCCACGACGACTCGTCCAGCAACGGCCGGCCCAACAGCCGCCGAACGGCGTTGCCGAGCACACCTTTGGCCACGGTGTGCAGATCCACGCACCCCAACGCGGTGGTGGCCAGAATGTACAGATCGGTGCGCAGATAGAAATACAACTGCCAGATCAGCCGCAACAATGTGCCGTAGGCCAGCGCCATGCACAGCCTGCCGACAACGGACAACGTGCCGTCGGGCATCCGGGTCGCGGCGGCGGTGAGCACCAGCACGGCCATGACCAGCACGTCGGCCACCATGCCGGCGACGATCGGCAGGATCCGCCGGCGTCGCGGCACCGTCACGAGGCCGTCGAGCGCGGTCTCGAACACGATGAAGTACAGCCGGTGCCCGATCGAGAGCCGGGAACGCAGGCCCAGGCGCCGCCCGGCCATGGTGTGGAACCACTCGTGCACAAGGAGAAACGGGAACTGGCCGACGAAGGTGACCAGCTCGACCACGGTGAAGGACCTGGTGAAGAACAGATCCTGATAGTGCGGCACGAGCCGGGGCGACCGAACCATGGCGACGAGCGCGGCAGTCACCAACAGGCCGTAGCAGAGCCACGCCGGCACGGAGAACAGCGCGCGACCCAGCCGCTGCCAGCGCACCGGCGCCGCCGTTGCCGCGGGCTGGCCGTCGGCGCGCACGAAACCGAGCTCGTCGAGGGCGCCGAGCATGTCGAGGATGTCGACCTGTTCGCCGTAGGTCTGCTGGTACCAGTCGGCCGCCTCGCGGGGCGTCACCCCGCTGGCCAGCCTGCGGACCAGTGCCGCCCCGTCCGCGGGGAGCACCGCGTAGGAGTCGATGTCCAGCCGGCCGACGGTCACCTCGTCGCCGTCGGCCAGGTACGTCAGCGGATGCAGGGCGACCGATCGGTCCAGGCTGTCGTCGTCCATATGCACCCCAAACGGTCGGGATCAGGTGTGGCGGACCACACCTGACCTACCCTGTGACCGAGAAATCAGACGGCCACGCAGCCGCCGTACAGCGGCTGCGCCGCACTGGTGAGACGGACCGAACCTGCCTTGCGGACCGTGATCTTCTTCATTGCACACCTCCTCGGTGTCTCCGATCTCCACTTCCGGCTCCCGCGTCCTGCCGGAACGGCGACCATCGCGCAACCGGCCGCCATCGTGGGTCGACCCTGCACCACGGGCCGTTAGAGATTCTTTAGCCGTTCATGAGAGGCCCCGGTGACCTGCTGCTCCAGTTGGCGGCGGGTGTCAGGGAGCGAGTCGACAGAGGGCGTCCAGTGGTCAGTTGGACGGATACATCGTGGTCATCTGGACGCTGATCGGCGGCATTGTGGTCATGCGCATCCGCTCTGTGCCCTAAGGTGATAAACGTCGTTTACCGCAACCAGGGAGCATGCCTTGTCCTCGACGACGATCAGCGGAGCGCCGTTGCCACTGCCGTTGCCCAACGAGAAGCAGTGCCCCTTCGGCCCGGTGCCGGAAATGGCCGAGATCAGGCAGCGGGCGCAGGTGGTGAAGGTCGCCTGCCCGACCGGGATCGACGCGTGGCTGGTCACCAGCTACGCCCACGTGCGGGAGGTGATGGGCGACCCGCAGCGGTTCAGCAACCACTCCGGACAGGCAGGGCACATCCTGGCCAACATGCCGCCGACCCTCCCGGTCGAGGAGGGCGACTTCTTCCGCATGGACGGGCCGGACCACGAGCGCTTCCGCCGCGTGTTCGCGCCGGCTGTGTCCACGGTGAAGCGGATCGAGTTGTTCCGGCCGATGGTGCAGCGGACCGTGGACGAGCTGTTGGACGGTCTGGCTGATGTCACTGGGCCGATCGACCTGCATGACAAGTTCTCCAAGCCG
>DASXXM010000677.1:0-2864 GCA_036503065.1 Pseudonocardiaceae bacterium
ACAAGCGCATGGACGAGCTGGACCGGGCCGACTGGCACCGGCAGCTCGAGGTCAACCTGACCGCCGCCTACCTGGCCGGGCATGCCTGCCTGCCGTCGCTGGCCGAGCGCAAGGGCGGCATCGTGCTCGTCTCCTCGGTGCACGCGATCGTCGGCCTGCCAGGGCATCCCGCGTACGCGGCCACCAAGGGCGCCCTCGTGTCCCTGGCCAGGCAGCTCGCCGTGGAGTACGCGCCGGACGTGCGCGTCAACTCGGTCCTGCCAGGTCCGGTGCTCACCAGGGCCTGGGACGGCGTCTCCGTCGAGGACCGGGAACGCAGCGTCCGCGCCACGCCACTCGGTCGGCTCGGCAGGCCCGACGAGATCGCCGACGTGATCGCGTTCCTGCTGTCGCCCGCCGCGTCGTTCGTGACGGGGGCCGCGCTGGTGGTCGACGGCGGTTGGTCCATCCACAAGGACTCGGTTTGAGGGGGACCGCTTGAAGATCACCGATGTCGAGACGTTCCTGGTGCCGCCGCGCTGGCTGTTCCTCAAGATCAGCACCGACGAGGGCGTTGCCGGCTGGGGGGAACCGGTCGTCGAGGGACGCGCGGAAACCGTGCGTGCCGCCGTGCACGAGCTTGCCGACCTGGTGCTGGACCAGGACCCGCTGCGCATCGAGGAACACTGGCAGGTGTTGCGGCGCAGCGGTTTCTACCGCGGCGGACCGGTACTCTCCAGTGCGCTGGCCGGATTCGATCACGCGCTGTGGGACATCGCCGGCAAGGTTCGGGGCGTGCCGGCGCACGAACTGCTCGGCGGTCCGGTGCGCGACCGGGTGCGGGTGTACTCGTGGGTGGGCGGTGACCGGCCAGGACGCATCGCGGAAGCCGTTGCCGCGCAGGTGGCCCAGGGCTTCACCGCGGTCAAGATGAACGCGTCCGGCCCGATGGCCGCGGTGGCGTCACCTGCGGATGCCAACGCCGTGCTGGCCCGCGCACGGCAGGCACGGGAGGCACTGGGGCCCGATCGCGACCTGGCCATCGACTTCCACGGCCGGGTGTCGCCCGCGATGGCACGGCGGTTGTTGCGGATGCTGGAGGAGGTGCAGCCGCTGTTCGTCGAGGAGCCCGTGCTGCCGGAGACGCAGGGCGACGCGCTGGCGTCGGTCGTCGCGTGCAGCGGAGTGCCGATCGCCACCGGTGAGCGCCTGTACTCCCGGTGGGACTTCAAGCCGGCGCTGGACGCCGGTGTCGCCGTCGTGCAGCCGGACCCGTCGCATGCCGGCGGCATCTCCGAACTGCGCCGGATCGCCGCGCTCGCCGAGATCTACGGGGCGACCATGGCACCGCACTGTCCACTCGGGCCGATCTCGCTGGCCGCCAGCCTCCAGGTCGCGTTCGCGACGCCGAACTTCCTGATCCAGGAGCAGAGCCTGCGGATGCACTACAACGCGGGCACCGAGTTCGTGGACTATCTGGTGGACACCGCGCCGTTCGAGTTCCGGGACGGGCACGTGGCCCGGTTGACCGGCCCCGGACTGGGTATCGAGGTGAACGAGGCGGCGGTGCGGCGGGCGGCCGAGATCGGCCACGGCTGGCGGTCGCCGTTGTGGCGCTACGACGACGGGAGCCTGGCCGAATGGTGACCTTCACCGACCTGTTGCGGTCCGCCCGTTTGCTGGCCATCGTGCGCGGCCACGAGCCGGACGCGGTGCGGGCTTCGGTTCTGACGCTGTTCGAGGCCGGTGTTCGCCTGGTCGAGGTGTCGCTGACCGGCCGCTCCGCGTTGTCGGTGCTCGCCGGCCTCGTGCCGGACGTGCCCGCCGGCTGCCTGCTGGGCGCCGGGACGGTGCGCACCGAGGGTGACGTGCGGCGGGTGCTCGACGCCGGGGTGCACTTCGCGGTCAGCCCGGCGGCCACGGATTCGGTTCCGGTCGCGGTCGGCGCGGGTCTGCCGATCATCGCCGGTGCCCTGACTCCCACGGAGATCGAGACGGCGCTGCGGTACGGGGCGTCGGTCGTGAAGATCTTTCCGGCGTCGTTGGGCGGACCGGGCTATCTCGCCGCGTTGCGGCAACCGTATCCGGACGTGCCGATGGTGCCCGTGGGCGGCGTCGGGCCGGACGACGTGCCCGAGTACCTGGCGAACGGCGCGATCGCGGTCGGCGTCGGATCGCCGCTGCTGCGGGACGCGGCCGACGGCGGTGATCTGGCCGCCCTGGCCGCGCGGGCACGCGAGTTCCTCAGGGTGGCCGCCGGATGACCGACGTGCTCACGTTCGGCGAGACCATGGCGGTGTTGCGGGCTGTCGAACCGGGACCGTTGCGGCT
The DNA here is from genome assembly GCA_036503065.1 of Pseudonocardiaceae bacterium. GTDB lineage: Bacteria > Actinomycetota > Actinomycetes > Mycobacteriales > Pseudonocardiaceae > DATEPR01. The sequence goes on from DASXXM010000677.1 coordinate 2,311, forward strand.
GGCCGGATCGCTGCGGCTGGGCGTGGCCGGCGCGGAGTCGACGGTGGCCATCGGCCTGGCCCGGCTCGGTCACGCGGCCCGCTGGGTCGGCCGCGTCGGCGATGACGAGTTCGGTCGCCTGGTGCTCGACCGGCTGCGCGCGGAAACCGTCGACATCACCCATGCGTCCACGGATGACGCGCCGACCGGCCTGCTGGTACGCGAACAGCGGACCGCCGACCTGGCCCGCGTGCGTTACTACCGCACCGGTTCCGCCGGTTCCCGGTTGTCCGTCGGCGATCTCGTGCCCGCGCTGGCGGACGGGGCACGGTTGTTGCTGTTGTCCGGTATCACGCCTGCCCTGTCCACGTCCGCGCTGGCGGCGACGCGGGCGGCGGTCGCACGCGGTCGCGTCGGGTTGGGCGGTGTGCCTCGACGTCAACTACCGGGCCACGTTGTGGTCGCGTCAAGACGCAGCGGCCATGCTGCGGCCGCTGGTGTCGTCGGCGACGGTCGTCGTGGGGGATGCGGGCGAGCTTGCCCTGGTTGGCGGCGTTGCCGAGTTGCTGCGCGGT
>DASXXM010000678.1:0-4165 GCA_036503065.1 Pseudonocardiaceae bacterium
GTTTCAGCGGCGTTACGTATGAGCGCCCGCACGTAACGTGATCGAGCCCTGCCCAAAGCAGGGACGCCCGGGTAAGGAGACTCCGTGGTATCACGTCGATGGTTCGGCATTGTCGGAATTATCGGTTTAGCGGGCCTAGGATTTACTGGGGCCACCGCGCCGAGTGCGGTCGCCGCCGGTTCGTGCGCCTGGGTCGGGTCGACCGCGCCCGTGCCACAACGCGTGGCGCAGGTGCTCGGCCAGATGTCGCTCGCACAGAAGATCCAACTCGTACACGGGGCCAACGGCCCCTACGTCGGCAACATTCCGGGTATCCCGGCGCTCTGTATACCCACGATCTGGCTTGAGGACGGCCCGGTCGGCGTCGGTGAGGGCCTCGGTGGCGTCACCCAGATGCCGGCTGCGGTCGCCGCGGCCGCGACCTGGGACACCGCCGCCGAGCAGCAGTACGGCAACGTGGTGGGCAGCGAGGAGTTCGGCAAGGGCACCACGATCGATCTCGGCCCGACCGTGAACATCATCCGCGACCCGCGCTGGGGCCGGGCGTTCGAGTCGATGTCGGAAGACCCGTTCCTGGACGGCCAACTCGCCACGGCCGAGATCAGGGGCGTGCAGAACACCGGTGAGCTGGCCCAGGTCAAGCACCTGGGCGTCTACAACCAGGAGACGAACCGGAACTCGCCGTCCGACAACGCCATCATCGACCAGCGGGCGCTGCAGGAGATCTACCTCCCGCAGTTCCAGGCCAGCGTGCAGCAGGGCGCGGCGTCCTCGGTGATGTGCTCCTACAGCTACGTCAACGGCACCAACGCGTGTGAGAACACGGTGATGCTGAAGAACGCGCTGGACACCCAGTTCGCCTTCCCCGGCTTCATCACGTCCGACTGGGGCGGCACCCACTCCACCGTGGCCGCCGCCAACGCCGGTCTCGACATGCAGATGCCCGACGGCGGCTTCTTCGGCCAGCCGCTGCAGGACGCGGTGAACAACGGCCAGGTGTCCACGGCGACGCTGAACTCAGCGGTCAGCCGCATCCTGACCGAGCTGTTCACGTTCGGCCTGATGGACAACCCGCAGCATGCCGCGTCCACCGGCGCGACCGTGACCACCACCGCGCACCAGACCACGGCACGCAACATCGCCGAGGAGGGCTCGGTCCTGCTGAAGAACACCGGCGCCCTGCCGCTGAACCCGGCGACCGTCAAGTCGATCGCGGTCATCGGCACCGAGGCCACGTCACCGCAGACAGCGGGCGGCGGCAGTGCCGGCGTCAGCTCGTCCGGCACGGTCACCCCGTTGCAGGGCATCACCAGTCGCGCGGGTGGCGGTATCAGCGTGCAGTCCCAGCCGGGCGACAACTCCGGCAACATCGCGGCCGCCGTGAACCTGGCGCGGAACTCGTCGGTGGCGATCGTGTTCGCCAGCTACTTCGAGTCAGAAGGCAGCGATATCGGCAACATCAACCTGTCCGGGAACAGCGACACGCTGATCTCCCAGGTCGCCGCGGCGAACCCGAACACCATCGTGGTGCTCAACACCGGTTCCGCGGTCACGATGCCGTGGCTGAACTCGGTGGCGGGCGTGTTCGAGAACTGGTACCCGGGCCAGCAGGACGGCAACGCCATCGCCGCGCTGCTGTTCGGTGACGTCAACCCGTCGGGCAAGCTGCCGGTGACGTTCCCGAAGAGCCTGGCCGACGTGCCGGCCTCGACCAACGCGGAATGGCCGGGCACCAACGGAACCGTGCAGTACGCCGAGGGCGTCAACGTCGGCTACCGCTGGTACCAGGCCAAGAACATCGCGCCGCTGTTCCCGTTCGGCTTCGGCCTGTCCTACACCAACTTCAGCTACAGCAACCTGTCGGTCTCGCCGCTGGACGCGCATGGCAAGGCCACGGTGACGGCCACGGTGACCAACACCGGCTCCCGGGCCGGTTCAGACGTGGCGCAGCTCTACGTCGGCGATCCGGCGACCACCGGTGAACCGCCCGAGCAGCTCAAGGGCTTCAACCGGGTCACGCTGAACCCGGGTGCCAGCACCACGGTCAGCTTCCCGGTCACCCTGCACGATCTGGCCTTCTTCAACGACAGCACCAGTTCGTGGACCACGGCAACGGGCAACTACGGCATCTTCGTCGGCAACACGTCGGCCGGCCCGCAGCTGACCGGGTCTCTGACGGTCAGCTCGACCAACGCCGGCAACAGCGTCACCGTGGCCAGCCCGCAGGGTATGAGCAGCCCGGTTGGTATGTCGGCGAGCCTGCCGATCACCGCGACCGACTCGGCGGGTGGCCAGACGATGAGCTGGACCGCGTCGGGTCTGCCGGCCGGCCTGTCGATCAACGCAAGCTCCGGGGTGATCTCCGGGACCGCGAGCACCGCGGGCACCAGCACGGTGACCGTGATGGCGACCGACGGCACCGGCGCGACCGGCACGACGTCGTTCGTCTGGACGGCCTCCACCCCCAGTGCCACGGCACCGCCGGGCAGCGGGGCGGTCATCGCAGGCGTGGGGGCCAATCTGTGCCTGGACGTCCGGGCGGCCAGCTCGGCCGACGGCACCCCGGTACAGATCTTCACCTGTAATGGGACCGTGGCACAGAGCTGGACCGTGTCCGGCGGCACCCTGCAGGCGCTGGGCAAGTGCCTTGACGTGACCGCGGCCGGCACGGCCAACGGCACGAAGGTCCAGCTCTTCACCTGCAACGGCACCGGGGCCCAGGCGTGGCAGCCGCAGTCGAACGGCTCGCTGCTCAACCCGACGTCCGGGCGCTGCCTCGACGATCCGGGCGCCACCACGACGAGCGGCACACAACTGCAGATCTGGGACTGCAACGGCACGAACGCGCAGAGCTGGACCCTGCCGTAACCGTCCTCCGCTACCCGATCCCACCGCACCGGGATCGGTCCGCGTGAGGGTCGCACCGGGTCGGTGGACAATGACGTCCACCGGCCCGGTGTCTTGTCCGGGCCTCTTTCTACTGTGCGTAGTTGCAACGGATGCGCCCGATCGGACCAGTGCTACCCCTTCAGCGGAATGCGCCGTCCGGCCGCAGCGTGCGTCGGATACACCCAATTGGTATGGGCGGGTGACAATTCCGGATTCAGCTCACGTTGGGTTTCCGTAACCCCGGCAAATGAGTGATTTCCCCGCGTCCGTCCGGGGCCACGATCTTGGCCGGCCATAACGCTTTCGGGTGACTGTGCTGGTGCGAACGGCGGTGCTAGCGTGCGTCTTGTCCAAAGCCCGGACAAACGCTTTCACAACGACCAAGCTTAACATTCTCGCACAGTCCGACCGGCCGATCATTGACAAAAACGGGACACCCCGCGCGACCGCGCGGTCGATGAGCCATGCCTGCATTGTCCAGATTAACAGGCCCATGTCTTTCCGATGAATAGGTGGTGCGCACAGTGACGCAGACGGCAGAGCCGGAAGTCGCCGGCAGTAGCCCCAACGGACAGGAGCCGCGGTCGCCGTTGAGCCTCGGTACCGCGGCGGCGAGAAACCTCGCCACCACAACGAAAACCCAGCCACAGATGCAGGGCATCTCCTCGCGGTGGCTGCTCCGTGTCCTGCCGTGGGTCCAGGTGGACGGCGGCGTGTACCGGGTGAATAGGAGGCTGTCGCACGAGACCGGTGACGGCCGGGTCAGTTTCAGCAATATCGGCGACCAGGTTCAGATCGTCGCCCCGACGCTGGCCGAACTGCCCGCCCTGCGGGCACTGGCCGACAACCCCGCGCTGCTGGAAACACTGGCCACCCATTTCACCCAGTACACCTACCAGACCGGCGACACGATCGCCGAATACGACACCCCGACCAACCAACTGATCCTCATCGCGCACGGCAAGGTCACCACCAGCTCCCCCGGCAAATACGGCGCCACCGCAACGCTGGACACGCTGGCCGACGGTGAGCACCTCGGCCACGAAACCCTGTACCAGGAAGACGCCACCTGGGCCTACACCACCAAGGCCATCACCCCCACCACCACGCTCCAGCTCACCCGCGACACCATCACCCAGCTCCTGAGCCAGTACCCCGAACTCGCCGCGGCGCTACAGACCCACGTCGACATCTACACGCGCCCCGCCAACAACTACGGCGAAGCCACGATCGACCTCACCAGCGGACACACCGGCGAGCCGGACATCAGCGGCAC
>DASXXM010000679.1:0-3371 GCA_036503065.1 Pseudonocardiaceae bacterium
CTGGACATCGAGCGGCATCCGCTGCCGAACCTGCGCGCGGTCAACTTCGTGCTGCACGGCCTGCTCGGCCAGGGTGTCGCCGCGTCCACACGGTTCGACCCGCAGGCCAAGGCGCTGGGGGAATGGCTCCGCTCGCGGATCGTGGACGTACCGGAGGTGCTGCTGTGAGCTTCGATACTCCAGAACGCCAGGAGCTGCGAGCCGCCGTGCGACGGTTCGTGGAGCGTGAGGTCGTGCCCAACCTGGCCGACTGGGAGGAGCACGGCGAACTGCCGCGCGAGCTGCACAAGACCGCGGCCGGCTTCGGTCTGCTGGGCATCGGGTTTCCCGAGGCGGTCGGCGGGTCCGGCGGTGATCTGCTGGACAGCATCGTGGCGACCGAGGAGTTGATCCAGGCAGGCGGCTCGTCCGGGCTGGTTGCCAGCCTGATGACGCACGGCATCGCGTTGCCGCACATCGTCGACGACGGCAACCCGGACCTGATCGACCGGTTCGTGCGCCCGACCCTGGCCGGCGAGCTGATCGGGTCGCTCGGCGTGACCGAGCCGGACACCGGCTCGGATGTCGCGTCGATCCGGACGACCGCGGTTCGGGACGGCGACCACTACGTCGTCAACGGCGCCAAGCTGTTCATCACATCGGCGTGGCGGGCGGATTTCGTGACCACCGTCGTGCGCACCGGCGGCCCCGGTCACGGCGGCATCAGCCTGCTGGTGATCGAACGCGACACGCCCGGCTTCACCCGCAGCCGCAAGCTGGCCAAGATGGGCTGGCACTGCTCCGACACCGCCGAACTATCCTTTGTGGATGCTCGGGTGCCGGTGGCGAACCTGGTCGGGGACGAGAACAGTGGCTTTCCCGCGTTGATGCGCCAGTTCCAGGTGGAGCGTATCTCGTTGGCCGTGCAGGCTTACGCGACCGCTCAGCGCTGCCTCGATCTGGCGTTGAGCTGGGTTCGGCAGCGGGCGACGTTCGGCCGCCCGCTGATCTCGCGTCAGGTCGTGCGGCACAAACTCGTCGAGATGGCCGGCCGGATCGAACTGGTTCGCACGTACACCCGGTCAATCGCCGAGCGGATCGCGGCCGGCGACGAGGTCGTCGCGCAGGTGTGCGTCGCCAAGAACACGGCAGTGGACGCGTGTTCGTTCGTGGTGAATGAGGCGGTGCAACTGCACGGTGGCATGGGTTATCTGCGAGAGTCCGAAGTGGAGCGACATTACCGGGACGCGCGCATCCTGGGCATCGGCGGCGGCGCCAGCGAGGTGCTCGCCGATCTCGCGGCACGGCGTTGGGGGTTCACCGAATGACACTCCGCAGCACACTGGATCCCACCACGTCCACCTACCAGGAGAACCGGACCGCCATGCTGGCCCGCCTGGACGAACTGGCCGCCGAGCACGCCAAGGCACTGGCCGGCGGCGGCAAGAAGTACGTCGACCGGCATCACCAGCGTGGCAAACTCCTTGCCAGGGAACGGATCGAGCTCCTGCTCGACCCGGACAGCGCGTTCCTCGAACTGTCCCCGCTTGCTGCTTGGGGGACCGAGTTCCCGGTCGGCGGCAGCGTGGTGGTCGGGCTCGGCGTGATCGAGGGGGTCGAGTGCCTCGTCGTGGCCAGCGACCCGACCGTACGTGGCGGCGCGAGCAACCCGTGGACGCTGCGCAAGAGCTTCCGTGCCAGCGAGATCGCCGCCGCGAACCGGTTGCCGTTGGTGCAGCTGGTCGAGTCCGGCGGCGCCGACCTGAACTCGCAGGGCGAGATCTTCATTCCCGGTGGCCGGATGTTCCGCGATCTGACCAGGTCGTCGGCCCGCCGGGTGCCGACGATCGCGTTGGTGTTCGGCAACTCCACCGCGGGCGGCGCGTACCTGCCGGGCATGTCCGACCACACCGTGATGGTGCGCGACCGGGCCAAGGTGTTCCTGGCCGGGCCGCCGCTGGTGAAGATGGCCACCGGCGAGGACTCCGACGACGAGTCGCTCGGCGGCGCCGACATGCACGCGCACGTGTCGGGTCTCGCGGACTACCTGGCCGAGGACGAACTCGACGCACTGCGGATCGGCCGCCGGATCGTGGCGAACCTGAACTGGCACAAGGAAGGTCCCGCGCCGGTACCGGGGTTCGCCGAGCCGCGGCATGATCCGGACGAGCTGCTGGGGCTGGTCCCGACCGACCTGAAGGTGCCGTTCGACCCGCGCGAGGTCATCGCCCGCATCGTGGACGGCTCGGTGTTCGACGAGTTCAAGCCACGCTACGGATCGAGCCTGGTCACCGGCTGGGCGGCCATCCACGGCTACCGCATCGGCATCCTGGCCAACGAGCGCGGTGTGCTGTTCAGCGAGGAGGCACAGAAGGCCGCGCAGTTCATCCAACTGGCCAACCAGCGGCACCTGCCGCTGCTGTTCCTGCAGAACACCACCGGCTACATGGTCGGCAGGGACTACGAGCGGGCCGGCATCATCAAACACGGCGCGATGATGATCAACGCGGTGTCCAACAGCACCGTGCCGCACCTGACCGTGGTCATGGGCGCGTCCTACGGCGCCGGCAACTACGGCATGTGCGGTCGCGCCTACGACCCGCGCTTCCTGTTCAGCTGGCCCAGTGCGAAGTCCGCCGTGATGGGCCCCGCGCAGCTGGCCGGCGTGCTGTCCATTGTGGCCAGACAGGCCGCGGCAGCGCGTGGCCAGGTCTACGACGAGGCGTTCGACGCGCAGATGCGGGCCACGGTGCAGGAGCAGGTCGAGTCGCAGTCCGCCGCGATGTACCTGTCCGGCCGGATCTACGACGACGGCGTCATCGACCCGAGGGACACCCGAACCGTGCTGGGCATCTGCATGTCCGTCGTGCACACCGCACCCGTCACCGGCGCCGACGGCTTCGGCGTCTTCAGGATGTGAGCCACGTGATCAGGACACTGCTGGTGGCCAACCGGGGCGAGATCGCCCGCCGGGTGTTCCGCACCTGTCGGTCGCTGGGCATCTCGCCGGTCGCCGTCTTCGCCGATCCGGATCAGTCGATGCCGTTCGTGGCCGAGGCGGACACCGCCGTCCGCTTGCCCGGCAGCGCGCCTGCCGACACCTATCTGCGGATCGACGCCATCGTGGCCGCCGCGCTGCGTGCCGGCGCGGACGCGGTGCATCCCGGGTACGGCTTCCTGTCCGAGAACGCCGCTTTCGCTCGTGCCGTGCTTGCTGCCGGGCTGACGTGGGTCGGGCCGGATCCGGATGCCATCGAGGCGATGGGGTCCAAGATCGCGGCCAAGAAGCGGATGCAGGCGGCTGGTGTGCCGGTGCTGCCCGAGCTTGATCCGTCGTCGGTCACGTCGGCGGAGCTGCCGTTGCTGGTCAAGGCATCCGCCGGTGGTGGCGG